>NZ_SZZM01000002.1:369694-739389 GCF_005281615.1 Rhodoligotrophos defluvii
CTTGCCATCATCTCCACCGCCAAGCTCTACGAGGTGCAGCAATATTGCTCGATCACCAACCACATGTGGGACGGTTTTTGGTTCCTGGCCAATCGCCGCGCCTGGGAACGTCTGCCCGAGGATATCCGCGAGATCGTCGCCCGCAACATCAACGAAGCCGGCGTCAAGGAACGCGAGGACGTGGCCAAGCTCAACGCCACCCTCAAGGAGGAACTGGCGGCCAAGGGCATGAAGATAAACGAGCCCGATACCGCACCCTTCCGCCAGGCGCTGAAGGATGCCGGCTTCTACGCCGAGTGGAAGGGCAAATACGGTGACGAGGCCTGGGCCATTCTCGAAAAGGCCGTCGGCACCCAGCTGACCTGAAGCGGGAGGTGCGGCGACCCCGCCGGAGCTATTCGGCCTACAGCGACATGATGACCGATTTCACCTCGGTGTAGAGGTTCAGGCCTTCATGGCCCTTTTCGCGTCCCCAGCCCGACTGCTTGAAGCCGCCGGTGGGCAGCGCCGCGTCCACAGAGCCGTGAATGTTGATGCCGATGCGGCCGGCGCGAATGCGGCGGGCCATCTTGTGGGCGATGCTGAGATCGCGCGTCCAGATGCTGCCGGCTAGGCCATAGATGGTATCGTTGGCCTGCTTGGCGATGCGGTCGAGATCGTCGTCATCGAAGCTCATGGCACACAGCACCGGCCCGAAGATCTCCTCCTGCACCACCGACATTTCGGGATTGGTATCGGTCAGGATGGTCGGCGCGATGAAATAGCCCTCGTTGCCGACCCGCCGGCCGCCGGCCGCAACCGTGGCACCCGCCGCCTTACCCTGCTCGATATAGCCGGTTACCCTTTCGAGCTGCTCCTGGGAGATGACGGGCCCCATCTGGGTGCCCTCGCTCAGCCCGTGGCCGACGCGGATCTTCTGGGCTTCCTGGGCAATGCCATCGACGATGCGGTCGAAGACCTTCCTATGCGCGAAGAGCCGCGACCCCGCCGTGCAGACCTGGCCGCTATTGGCGAAGATCGCCTGGGTCGCGCCCGGCACGGCGACCGACATGTCGGCATCCGGAAAGACGATGACCGGCGATTTGCCGCCCAATTCGAGCGACACTTTCTTCAGATTGCCGGCGGCCGCCTTGACGATGATGCGGCCGACCTCGCTGGAGCCGGTGAACGCGACCTTGTCGATATCGGGATGGGCGGCGATGGCGGCGCCAGCGGTTGGGCCAAAGCCCGTCACGATGTTGACGACGCCATCGGGAATCCCGGCCTCCTGGATCAGCTCGCCGAGGCGCAGCGCCGTGAGCGGTGTCTGTTCAGCCGGCTTCAGCACGACCGTGCAGCCGGTAGCAAGCGCCGGTGCGAGTTTCCAGGCGGCCATCAGCAATGGTGCGTTCCAGGGAATGATCTGCCCGACCACACCGATCGGCTCCCGCACGGTGAAGGCGTGGAAAGTGCCCGGTGTAGAGATGCTGAGCGTCTCACCCGTGATTTTGGTGGCCCAGCCCGCCATGTACCGGAACATGTCGGCGCTGAGCGGCACGTCGCCGTTCCGCGCCGTGGCAAGCGGCTTGCCGTTGTTCAGCGCTTCGAGCTCGGCGAGCTCGTCGGCATTCTGCTCCAGGAGCTCGGCCAGCTTCCAGATCATCCGGCCTCGTTCGCTCGGCGTGATCCGGTTCCATGGTCCGCTTTCGAACGCCTGCCGGGCCGCCCTGACAGCGAGGTCGATATCGGCAGCGTCTCCCTCCGCCACCCGTGCAACAACCCGCCCGGTGCCGGGATCGTAAGTATCGAACATCTTGCCGGAGACGGCAGAGACCCACTTCCCATCGATCAGGAGCCGGTGCTCACGGGCGAGAAACTCCGCTGCCTTTTGCCCAATTCGGGGATGAACGACAGGTTTATTCATGGTGACCTCCACTATCGCGCCATGCACAGCGGCCCGCGATGAATCCATCCCTGGCAGATGCACCCGGCAACCGCGCCCTTGCTGAACGACCGGCGCAGTTGATACGCGACCTTCGCCGCCCGTCAATCAAGGCACACTGCCGCATCCACCAGCTCGTCGAAGAATAATACCCGGCCGCAGGCGCCCGGGCGAGCTCGACATCGCCAGCGAGGTCCGCGCAAACGCTTGTTTCGCAGCGCTTCAGCAACTACTCTTCCGCAATGTCGCACGATCATGATCATGACCACGACAATCAGCTTGATCCCATGACGGCGCGGGTGCGCGCCCTCGAGACGATATTGGTCCAGAAAGGCCTGATTGATCCCGCGGCGGTCGATGCCATCATCGAGACGTACGAGTCGAAGGTCGGTCCCCGAAACGGCGCGAAAGTTGTCGCGAAGGCCTGGAGCGATCCGGAATACGCCGAATGGCTGAAGCGAGATGCCACGGCCGCGATCGCATCGCTCGGCTTCACCGGGCGGCAGGGCGAGCACATGCAGGCCGTCTTCAACACCGAAGATACCCATAACCTCGTCGTCTGCACCCTGTGTTCCTGCTATCCCTGGCCCGTGCTGGGGCTTCCGCCCGTCTGGTACAAGTCCCCCGCCTATCGCAGCCGCGCCGTTATCGATCCGCGCAGCGTCCTAGAAGAATTCGGCGTTCGGCTTCCGCCAGAGACAAGGATCCGAGTGTGGGATTCGACTGCTGAGCTGCGCTATCTTGTCGTGCCGCTGAGACCGAGAGGTTCGGATGGCTTGGACGAAAGCCAGTTGGCCGAATTGGTCACCAGGGATTGCATGATCGGCACCGGTCTGCCGCTGGAGCCAGTTTCGCCATGAATGGTCCGCAGGATCTCGGCGGCCAGATGGGGTTTGGCCCCATCTTGCCCGAAGCAAACGAGCCCGTTTTCCATGCCGGGTGGGAAAAGCGCGCGTTTGGCGTCACCCTGGCGGCCAGCGCCACGGGAGCATGGAACATTGACGAAGGCCGCCATGCGCGGGAATCTCTCCATCCGGCGGACTACTATAGCTCGAGCTATTACGAGATCTGGCTCAAGGGGCTGGAATCCTTGCTCGAACGCCATGGCTTCGTCAGTGCGGACGAGTTGAAGGCGGGCCGCATGCTGAGCAAGGGCGCTGTTCCGAAGCGCGTCCTCAAGGCAGCGGACGTGGCAGCTGGCCTTGCCAGAGGCGGACCATGCGACAGGCCGGTTGCGGCCCCCGCCCGCTTCAAACCAGGGGATCGGGTCAGGACGCGGAATTTCCACCCGAAGGAACACACGCGCTTGCCACGCTATGCGCGGGGCAGGTCTGGCACGATCGAAGCGGTGCGAGGCGGCTTCGTCTTTCCAGATAGCAACGCGCACGGACGGGGAGAGAACCCGCAATGGCTCTATACCGTCGTCTTTGATGGGCGGGAGATCTGGGGGGAAGGGAGCGATCCGACACTCACGGTCTCCATCGACGCGTGGGAGAGCTATCTTGAACCGGCGTGATGTGCCGCTGCCTCCGCTGCTCGCCGGCCAAGATGAAGTCTTTCCCGAGCCGTGGCAGGCACAAGCCTTCGCAATTGTGATCGCGCTCCACCAGAACGGCCTGTTTTCCTGGAGGGAATGGACCGACAGCTTATCCGTTGAACTGAAGACATCCGGCGCAGCGGAAAACGGCAGCGGTTACTACCGATGCTGGCTCTCCACTCTCGAGAGACTTCTTGCCAATAAGGGCGTTGCCGCGAGGGATGAGATCGACAGCCTGACTGCGGCTTGGCAGCGCGCAGCGCATGCGACGCCGCATGGCAAGCCTATTCTGCTCGAGAACGATCCCCAGATCGGAAGACAGTAGCTGTCCTACAAGCCCTGATTGCGCTCGCCCGCGAGCGGCCGTTTATGGGTCTCTTGCCTCGCCCGAATGACAGCCCAGGCTGGACACAAAACGACCGCGATGGCGCGGTTGATCGGCTCAGGATCCCTATTCGGCTGGAGACGAACGTGAGTGAGGCAGACACAAGAACCCTCGTGAACGAGGACGCACGCAGCCATGCGCTGAAGCATATGCAGGAAACCGGGCACCCCACTCTCTGTGGGGTTCGGGAGGATGGGAAAAGCCTCTTCTGCGCCGTTGTCCTGGCGAATGGCCGCTCTGATGCCATGACTGTCGATGCGCTCGAAAGGTCCCACGTGAAATACACGTACTCAATCGACCTTCGTCTCGACAGCGTCAAGTTCACTCTGCCCGAAGGCACCGTCCTCCCGGATCGTGGAGCATACAAGCCGCTTGGGACGCCTGCAGACAAGCCATATGTCGAGTTCCTGTTTCGGTACGAGTCGATCGAGCTTCAAGATGGTTCGTCCACCGAGATTCCCCCAAAGCTGCTCGTCGACTTGCATCATAACGGTGCAGTCGAGGAAGTGGCTTCGTTCTTATTCCGGCCGACATTGTGGAATAAGCTGGTTGACAGCAAAGGCAGCAAGACCGCAGCCGAGAAGGAAATACTCTCGAAGATCGATTTCTCCTATTCGTACAAGCAGGTAGCCTCTGAAGAACCTGCTCCAGATAATGTTCAGAGCATCGCAGATACGGCGATTTTGACCGCTCCTGCTTCGGATTTCATAACAGCCTAGACCATAGCCACTCGAGCAAGGAAATGCTCAATGACGTGACCAGCATCCCCCAGGCCGGCTGGCACTGCACGCGGTGCTGCTCAATCTGGTTGCCCGTTTGAGCAGCACCTGCATACTCAGGCTGTCCGCGAGGACATCAGGTGCTCGTCCTGATGGTGCATTCTGTTCATTGAGAGGAGTGGACGATGGGCATTTTTGACAAGATCAAGAGCGCGATCTGGGGCAGCGCGGGCACAGCCTCCGCCGCGCCTGGCGCGACGATGACGGCCGAAGCCAAACCCGTTCCAGCCGCGGCAGCGACCGCACCCGACACATCCAAGCCGGCAGTCGCCCCCTCACCGGCGGCCGGCCCGGTCGACGTTGCCGCCGTTCTCGATGCGGCAGTGAAACGGAAAGGCCAGACGCTCCACTGGCGCACATCGATCGTGGACCTCATGAAGGCGCTCGACCTCGACAGCAGCTTGAGCCACCGAAAGGAGCTGGCACAAGAACTCGGCTACACCGGCGATATGAACGATTCGGCTGCCATGAACATTTGGCTGCACAAGCAAGTGATCCAGAAGCTGAAGGAGAATGGCGGGAAAGTGCCCGCCGACCTGCTTTAGAGCATTTTCGAGCGAAGTGGATATCGGTTCGCGTGAAGAAGTGCGACCAAGCAAGAACTTGGAGCGGATCCGCGATTCGGAGAAAAGCGGAACCGCCCTAGCAACACGGGCGGAGTCACCTATCGCGCGTCGGGTGAGGTTGAACGCCTGCGCCGGGTTGACGTCCGCTCCACCTTGGCTACTGGCCGGTATGCCCTCCCCATTTTCTCGCGCCGGTCTGCTTGGCACTGAGGCCGGCTATCTCTTTAGGTCCAGCATATAGGACGTCGCCTCCTGGGCTGACATAGCGCTTTGGGCGTAAGTGAACGTGCCATGATCCTTCACTTCGCGCGCGGCGCGCACCAGGGCGCCTAGCGCTGCCCGGGCGAATGAGCCGCCGACGCTGATCCGTTTAACCCCGGCTTCCTCCAAGTCGCCAACTGTGTATAGCTGCCCGACGAGGCCCATGACGACGTTCACCGGGCGATTCACGGCAGAGCAGACGGTCCGGATCGCATCCAGACCTGGCAGGCCCGGCGCATAGAGAACATCGGCCCCTGCATCCTCGAATGCTTTGAGACGGCGAATAGTATCGTCCAGGTCGGGCCGGCCATGCAGGAAGTTCTCCGCGCGTGCAGTCAGAACGAAGGAGTGACGGCGTGCTTCCTCGGCGGCGGCTGCCACGCGCTCGACAGCGAGAGTGAAATCGAAAATGGGGTCTTTCGGATCTCCTGTCGCATCCTCGATAGAGCCTCCGACGAGGCCCACTTCAGAGGCTAGCGCGATCGTCTCAGCACAGACGGCCGGGTCAGCCCCGAAGCCATCCTCCAGGTCCGCCGACACAGGTAAGTCGGTGGCCTCGACGATGCTCCGCGCATTCTGCAAGACTTCATCGCGCGAAAGAGCGGCCGCCGAGTCACGACGTCCCACCGAGAAGGCATAGCCGGCGCTGGTCGTGGCCAAGGCCTCGAAGCCAAGCGCGGTCAATATGCGGGCAGAACCTGCATCCCACGGATTCGGGATCACGAATGCTCCCGGCTGCGAATGGAGTTCGCGAAACACATCATACTTGTCCCGCCGGCTTCTCATATCCCCTCCTGGTCGTGAGCGAGAGTCGCCCGTATGAGAGTGCCATGAGAACGTAACACGAACAAGGCCTCTGTAGGGCCGGCACAGGCTTATTCGGTCGCCTGGTAAAGCTCGGTCGCGGCCTCCTTCAGCGCCTTGCGGCTGTCTGGCCGGAGATACATCATGTGCCCGCCCTCCAGCACGGTTGTGCGGATGGTGTTCACGCCGGCGAGCGACGGGACTTGCTGGACGAGATAACGAGATGTCATGTAGGGCGTGACGAGATCGGTATAGCCGTTGATGATCAGCACCTTGAGGGAGGGGTTCAGCGCCCGTGCCCGCTGAAGGTCGTCCATGACGCCGGCATAGCCCTGGCGCGACGGGCTTGTCCCGTAGTCCCAGCTGCGACTGACCTCCCGGTTCAGAAGCCTGTAGCTGATCTTGGTATGGAAGTTCAGCTCGTCACGCACATAGTCGACGAAGGCAGAGGTGAGCACGGGCACGCTGCGGTCGAGCACCGGATCCGGACTGGAAAGCCGGGCGCTGTGGGGCGCGATGTCCGGGGCCTCGATCGTGCCGTCATAAGGGCTCAGCGTCTTGCCCTTTGCCCGCGCGAATTCCTTGGCGAACAAGCTGGTGGGGATACGGGCAAAGTTTCGTTGAACGAGATCGAGCGGCAGCCCCGTGATCGCCGCCACGCGCTCGCTCGCAAGGTCGCCGCCTCGCTCCAGTCCGCTGGTCACGGCCACCAGATACTCACCCAGCGCGTAGCGTTCGATCTCGGACAGCTGCGCCTGCAATGCAGGGCCGGTGACACCCTCGCTGTTCAAGCGCACTGCCGCCAGAGATGGCAGTTCCAGCGCCCAGTGGAGGGGATCGAACTCATCGGGATGCACGAGCATGAATTCGAGCGCCGGCGAGATGAGCACGACGCCGCTCGGACTGATCCCCACGTCCTCCTGGAGGGTTTTTGCAAGCAGCGCGGCCCGAAACCCGCCATAGCTTTCACCGGCGAGGAACACGGGCGATGCGAGGCGCCCCGCCTGCGCGAGATAGAGCCGGATGAACGCTCCCATCATCGCGGCATCCTGGTTGACACCCCAAAAGCTGCTCGTCTTCTCGCCGGGCGCTTCGCGGCTGTACCCGGTCCCCACGGGATCGACAAAGACAAGGTCGGTCATGTCGAGCCAGGTGTCCGGATTATCCATGAGTTCCTGGGGCGGGCTGAGAAATTCCCCTTCGGCCGCTGTCCTGATCACGCGTGGTCCAAGGGCGCCGAGATGGAGATAGGCAGAAGCAGCCCCGGGGCCACCGTTGAACACGAAGGTGATGGGGCGCTGCGATGCCCCGGTCGCGGCATTTTCCTGGCGGAGCGCATAGGCTACATAGAAAACTTCGGCGCTGACTTCGCCATTGCCGGAAAGGAGCGACAAGGTGCCGGCTGTCGCCTGATAGGCGAGCGTGCGGGGACCGATGGCGATGGTGTGATCGGTCGTTTGCGGCGGCGGAAGCAGAGACAGAACGCCGCCCGAGGGGGCGGCTCGTTGTTCCGTTTCTGCCGGATGGGCGGGAAGGCCGCCGACAAGCAGCAGCACAATAGCAACGACCACCCTCAGTTCGAGCCGCATGATGCCTCCGAGACGGTATAGACCTGCCTCATAGCTATCACGCGGCCAGCCTTGCCGAAGTAAAAGGACCGTGTGTGGCCGCTGCCGATACCCAGCGCGGGAGAAGATGCTACCCGGTCTCGCATCGGCTTACGTCGTATGATTATTTGAGAATAAAAAATCATGAGAGTCCTTTAAATCTTGTTGCTTTGTGTCAGCCGGGAATTAACCCTGTTAGACCGAGATGATCACCAGCAGACTCTATGCCGTCCCGGTCTTCGCGGGAGCAAAAAATGGCCGTATTGCGCCATTTTCCGGGCGCGGCAAAATCTCGAGACTTTGAGATCGACATAGTTGAAAACTTTAATCACCCAATTGTGTAACCATACCACACCAAATGGGCTTAAATGAGCCGGCCAACTATTGTGATATTGATAAAAAGATATCGCATCCCTTCCCAGGAAGTTACTTGCTGGCCATGAATGAACATGATCGAGCTCCTCTGACCATGCTCTACGGGACGACTCTCACAAACAAGGGGATCAGGGCCTTCGCAGACAGCATTCTCTCCGGCAAAATGACCGTCACGCAGTTGATCGATATCATCGAGCATAGCCCGCGTCTTGCTCAGGCGTTGTGCGACGGTTTATCGGTCTCCGGCTATGGCAAGGTCGGACCACACGAGCTAATCCGACTGGCGGAACACGGTCATCTCAATATCGGTGCCATTTCCCGCGCATTTACCTACTGAAGTCCGCCCCTCACGCAGGGGCGTGGATCGAACACATCACGTTCTGCGCGAACGTTCGGGCTTGACTCACATATATCCCGCCGGTTATGAATTCAACCGATAACCAGCGGGTTATGTTTTTATGCCGAACGCGCACGATGTGCTGTTCAGAACGCTTGCCGATCCCACGCGGCGGGCCATTTTCGAGCGGCTCTGTCGTGAAGGAGAGCAGACGGTCGGGGCGTTGACGGCTCGGGCCGGGATTTCGCAGCCGGCCGTCTCCAAGCATCTTGGGGTGCTGAAACAAGCCGGTCTGGTGCGTGATCGCCACGCAGGCCGCCAGACGCACTACAGCGCGCAGCTTAGCGCCCTGGCCCCGCTAATCGACTGGACACGGCAAATGACCGGGTTCTGGCAGAGCCGGTTCGACGACCTCGAGGACCTGCTGAAAAGGATGGATCAATGACCGAACCATCGGCCGAAACGCGCTCCGTTGTCGTCCAACGTGAAATGCCGCATCCGCCGGAAAAGATCTGGCGCGCGCTGACGGAGCCGCATCTGATCGAAGCGTGGCTCATGAAGAACGACTTCAAGCCCGCGGTAGGCCACCGTTTCAATCTTCACGGAGACTGGGGCGGCGTGTTGGACTGCGAGGTCCTCGCCATCGAGCCGCGCAGAATGCTGTCCTACACCTGGAACTTTATGCATGAGGACGCCGCCTACAATCTGAGGAGCGTGGTGACCTTCACGCTCACCCCAACCCGCATGGGAACCCACCTTCGCATGGAGCAGTCCGGTTTCCGGCCGGATCAGAAGCAGGCCTATGGCGGCGCGAAGGCGGGGTGGCCGCAGTTCCTTGCCAAACTGGAAGACGTCTTGGCGCGGACGGACTGAAAATCCGCTGCCTTTACGTTTGGCGCGTTGTGAGAGAGGAGGTCCCATTGGATTGGAACAAATGGGTTCGGCAGGTTCACCGCTGGCTGTCGATCGTCTTCACGGTAACCGTTATCGCCAATTTCGTCGCCATGGGAGTGGGGGAGCCTCCCGCCTGGATGGTCTACGCGCCCCTGCCCCCGCTCTTCGTGCTGATGTTCACCGGCCTCTACATGTTCGTCTTGCCATATGCCAGCAAGTGGCGCAGCCGGAGACGCGCCGTCGGACGGCCGTGACGGGAGCGGCCTTCGAGCTCCCCATCCCTTCACGCCTTGCGCCTCAACGTCAGGCGGAATTGGCGCTTTCCGCCATGCCGTCCAGTTCCTCGAGCATATCATCCGACAGATCGATCTCGGCTGCCGCGATGTTCTCACGCAGATGCGCTATGGACGAAGTGCCCGGGATCAGAAGGATGTTGGCCGCGCGATGAAGCAGCCACGCGAGCGCCACTTGCATGGGCGTCGCACCAAGGCGCCGAGCGACAGCGGATAGGCGCGATGACTGTAGAGGCGTGAAGCCCCCGAGCGGGAAGAAGGGAACATAGGCGATGCCGTCGCGCGCGAGCTCGTCGATCAGGCCGTCATCGGCGCGATGCACCAAGTTGTAATGGTTCTGCACGCAGGCGATGTCGCAGATCCGGCGACCCTCGGCAATCTGGGCAGGCGTAACATTGCTCAGTCCGATATGGCGCACCAGCCCCTGCCGCTGAAGGTCGGCCAAGGCCGCAAGCGGTGCCGCGATCGATCCCTCGGCCGGTCGATATGGGTCGAACATGATCCGCAGATTGACCACCTCCAAGACGTCGAGACCGAGATTGCTCAGATTGTCGTGGACGGCCCGGGTCAGTTCCTCCTTCGAGAAGGCTGGGAGCCATGAGCCCTCTTCACCACGTCGGGCCCCGATCTTGGTGACGATAACGAGATCGTCGGGATAAGGCGCAAGCGCCTCGCGGATCAGCCGGTTGGTGACATGCGGACCGTAGAAATCGCTCGTATCGATATGGTTCACGCCGGCATCTACGGCGGCGCGCAGCACCGCCACCGCCGCATTATGATCCTTGGGTGGGCCGAACACGCCGGGCCCGGCGAGCTGCATGGCACCATAGCCCAGGCGCCTCACGGTGCGGTCGCCAAGCGCGAAGGTTCCTGATTTTTCGAGGCTAGTCATGGGTCTCTCCTCTTTGTCGGGAGCGCACAGATAAGCGTTGCTTGAATGCGCGATAATCAGGCACAATCCGCACAAGCCGTGCGGATTTGCGAACAATGAAGGTGGACCTGAGCGATCTCGATGCCTTTGTGGCGGTGGCAAATGCCCGCGGCTTCCGCGATGCCGCGCGCCAAAGCGGCTTGAGCGCCTCGGGCCTGAGCGAAGCGGTGCGGCGTCTGGAAGCCCGGCTTGGTGTCAGGCTGCTGCACCGCACCACACGCAGCGTCGCGCCAACCGAGGCCGGAGCGCGCCTCCTCGAACAACTCGGCCCGGCCTTGAACGCGGTGGAATCAGCGCTCGATGTGGTGAACCGCTTTCGCGACAGGCCGGCAGGCACGCTGAGGCTGAATGTGCCGGTCAGCGCGGCTCGGCTGGTGCTGCCACGTATCGTCCCCTCGTTTCTCGCTGCCTATCCCGACATCCGGCTGGAGGTGATCACCGAGGAAAGCTTTGTCGACGTGCTCGCGGCCGGGTGCGATGCGGGTATCCGCTATGAAGAGCGGCTGGAACAGGACATGATCGCGGTGCCGATCGGGCCACGCGTACAGCGCTTTGCCGCTGCCGCGTCTCCCGCCTATCTCGACCGGCACGGCCGGCCTGAGCACCCGCGCGACCTGCTCGGCCATGCCTGTTTGCGCCACCGCTTTCCAAGCGGAGCGATGCCGCCATGGGAATTCGAGCGCGACGGGGAGCGGGTGCTGATCGAGCCGGCCGGACCGCTGGTGGTGACGGCCGGCGGCGCATCGGACCTCGCCGTGGATGCGGCGATCGCCGGTCTCGGTATCGTCGGCTTGTTTGAGGACTGGCTGCGTCCGTATTTCGAGAGCGGCGCCCTCGAGCCCGTTCTCGAACCCTGGTGGGAGCGCTTCTCGGGACCGTTTCTCTACTATCCCGGGCGACGCCTTGTGCCTGCCCCGCTGCGGGCGTTTGTGGATTTCATCAGAGCATGGAGCAAGAGCAGCAATTCGACGTGACGACCGGCAATCCAGGGGCCAGGGCGTCTGCGGCGTCAAACGGCCATCAGCTGCTCGACCTGCCGCGCCAAGTCCGAGACGGCGGGGCCATGTATGCTCCTGACCGCGTCCTCGGGCAGCGCGTAAGATGGTCCGCCGAGATTGACGGCGAAGATCTTGTCACCTTCTGGGGTGCGAATGGGTGCGGCGACGCCGTGGATATCCGGCTGCCACTCACCGAGGCTGACGCAGAAGCCGTATTTCTCCACCTCCTCGCGGGCTTGGTCGATACCCGCCTTCAACCGTTCCCAATTCTGATACCGCGGCATGAGCTCGCTCAGTAGGGCAGCCAGCTCTTCTTCCGGCAGAGCCGCGAGATAGGCGCGCCCCATGGCGCTGGTGACGATCGGGATCCGCGATCCCGCGAAGAGCCGGAGACCGACGAGGCTGCTGCCCTCGCAGGCATCGGTATAGATCATGGAATGCCGGTCGCGCGTGCCGAGCCCGACATTGAAGCCGGACGTGGCGGCGAGTTCCCGCATATAGGGCTTCGCGAGGCGGCGGACGTCCAAATTGGCCAAGGCGACACGCCCGAGCGCAAAGGCTGCGCCGCTGAGCTCGTACATGCGCAGCCGCCTGTTGAAAGCCAGAAATCCGCACTTGGCGAGGGTATAGGTGATGCGCGAGACCGTCGCCGTCGGCAGGCCGGTTCGCTCGGCCAGCTCCGTATTCCCGAGAACGCCGTCCCCTGCCTTGAACGCACTGAGGACCTGGAGCCCACGACCCAGAGCCTTCACGAACTGGTTGTCGGATTCGAGCTCATCCCAGTTCACCCCCATATTGCCGTGCCCCGACTGCCTGGTCTTGGCGCGGGGCGGCCTTGCTTCCTTCGCCTCGGTCGGCTGTTTCTTGCGAGAAGAAGATTTATTGGCAACGGTTGAGGCCACGGCGTCCAGCTTTTCTATCGACCACACGGAGAGTGATGCAGCTCGTATTGTCCTATCATAGCAAAATCAAGAACACACGGCCGGGCTGCCTGAATTGTCCTACCGATCGCCCTGGCTTGCCAGCCAATCGAGCAGCAGCCTGTTGAAGATGTCGTCGAACTCCACGTTCAGAAAGTGACGTCCCCCGGAGATCTCTTCGTAACGGGCGCCGGGCACGGCCGCGGCGATGGTGCGGTTTGCAGCAGGCGGCGTAACGGGATCATCGGAGCCCGCCACCACCAGCACCGGAACGCGCACGGACGGCAGCAACCGTGACACGTCGTGATTGAGAACCGCGTGCATGCAGCCGAAATATCCGGAAAGCGAGGTGCCGAGGAAAGTCTCGCGCAGCGCTCGCCACCGCAACGGACGGCGCTCTCGCAAGGCGGGCGAATAGCGCTGCGTCATCGCGTCGTCGACGATCGGATCGAGGCTGCCGCTCGCCCGCACCGCCGCCAGGCGGCGGTGCATCATGGCGCTGTCGCCGTCCCATTTTGCCGTGGTGGCGCATGCGACAAGCGATGCAAGCCGCTGCGGATGGTTCGCGGCGAGCGCCTGCCCGATCATTCCGCCGATGGACAACCCCACGAGATGAACGGCGGAAAGCCCGAGCTGGTCGAGCACCCGCACCACATCCGCGGCCAGTTCGTCGATCCGGTATTCTCCGGCCGTGGCGGAACTGCCACCGTGCCCGCGCATGTCGATCCGCAGCACCTGGTAGCCGGCGGTCAACAGCGCCGGCACCTGCTCCGCCCACATGCCGCTATCGGAGGTGAGCGAATGCAGCATGCACACGACCGGTGCCGCCGAGGGGCCGACCAGATCGTAGTGGAGCGCTCCGAACGCGGTCAGTGCGAGCATGACGGCACTTCAGCCTTGCTTTCCGCTCGCCCTTTTGCGGCAGCGGCCGGGCGGAACGACTCACCGGGCGACCCTCGCCTCATCTCGCCAGCGTCCCCGAGCCGGCAGAGATGGTACTCCCCGGGATCGAACTCCGCCGTCACGTCGCGGTAGTCGACGAGCCGTCTAGGCCAGTTGAGGGCGATCCGCCCTTTGGAATTCTTGTACCAGTTGTTGACGCCGGGATGGGTCCACACCATGCCTTCCAGCACGCTGTCGATCCAGTCGTTGTATTTCTGGAAGGCCTCGGTCCGCACTTCGATGGAATCCCAGCCGTTCTCCAGATGCTCCCGGAGTGCCTTCATGATGTAGCCGACCTGGCATTCCGTCTGAAAGATGGCGCTGCCACCGTGGGCGAGGTTGGTGTTGGGCCCGTAGACGATGTAGAAGTTCGGAAAGCCCGGCACGGTCACACCGCGATGCGCGCGGGGGTCCTCATCGCCCCAGAGATCGCGGATGGATCTGCCATCGGCACCGACGATGTGCATCGGCGCCAGCATGCGCTTGGTCTGGAAGCCCGTGGCCAGCACGATCACATCGGCTGGATATTTCTTCCCGGCGGCAACCACGCCGTCGGCCTCTATACGCTCGATCCGGTCGGTGACCAACTCGACATTATTGCGCAGGAGCATGTCGTACCAGTGGTTGTCCCGCAGCATGCGCTTGCCGAAGGGCGGATAGTCGGGGATCACTTTGGCCAGCAGATCCTTTCGGTGGCCCACCTTGGACGTAATGTAGGCTTCCAGCTCCTCCCGCCACCGCTCATTCGCGGCGTTCAGGGAGCGCTCGGGATGAGGCCAGTCGGGATCGATCTTCAGCGTCGCATGGAAGGCCTCGGACGCCGCCCAGAACAGGGTCAGTCGAAACCAGCTCGCGTAGAAGGGAATATACCGCATGGCCCAGCTGACGCCGGGCTGAACGTTGGCATGGTAGAGCGGATGCTTCATCGCCCAGTGCGGCGACCGCTGGAAGATGGTGAGCCTTGCGACCTCGGGCGCGATCGCCGGCCCCGTCTGCATGCCGCTGGCGCCGGTGCCGATCATGGCCACACGCCGGCCCTTGATGGGCACCTTGGCGTCCCACTGCGCCGTGTGGAACCACGGCCCCTTGAAGCCTTTCAAGCCCGGCAGGTCCGGAATGGAAGGCCTGTTGAGCGCCCCGACGGCCGTGATGAAGACGTCGGCCTGATGCTCGACCATGGTGCCGTCCGCCGTTTTCGTTCTGATTGACCAACTCGCCGTTTCCGGCTGGTATTCGGCGCTCAGAAGTTCTTCCGAGAAGCGGATGTTGCGGCGGATGTCGTATTTCTTCGCGCAATGCAGGATATAGTTCAGGATCTCGTCGCGCTTGGCGAAGAAATGGGACCAGTCCGGGTTCGGCTCGAACGAATAGGAGAAGAAATGGCACGGCGTGTCTACGCCACAATCGGGATAGTGGTTGTCGAGCCAGGTGCCGCCGACCTCGGTGTTCTTCTCGATGATCACGTAGGGAATGCCTGCTTCCTGCAGGCGCACCGCCATGGCCAGGCCTGAGAACCCGGCGCCCACGATCAGGACCCGAAAGTCCTTCAGCTTCTGCGGGGCGGGCTTCCTGTGCCATTCGAACTTCCGCGCGTCGTTGCCGCCCAGCAGCATCTCCTCGCGGAAGAGCTGGACATATTCCGGGGGCACCTTCTCGCCGACGGCCACATCGATCATCCGCTTGAACTCGGTTTCGGGCGGCTCGACCGGAAACGCCCGACCGCTCCGGCCCAGCTCGATCACCGCGGCGATGGCCTTGGCCCGGATCCGGTTCTGCAGCGCCGTCGGAATCGACTGCATATAGCTCCACCCGCCTTTGATATGAGGCGCAGCTTCGTCGAGCAGGCCGTAGTCACCGGTCAGCTGCACGTAGCTCATCAGCAGCGGGACGATATCGGCCTGGGCCACCGCGGTGCTGAGCTCGTCCGGGTGGGCGGCCGCATAGGCCAGCTGCTTGCGGGGATCGCGTTCTATCTCGTATCTCAACGCTCTTCTCTTTCAGCCCGTGATTTGCGTTTGGTGAAGGACGCCTGTTCAGTAGCGTCCGCCGGTGACGTGAAGCACCTCTCCGGTGATGTAGCTCGCCCGTTCCGATGCGAGGAAGGCGACTGCGTCGGCGACATCGGAGACGTTGCCCATCCGTGGAATGGCGACCGTCTTTTCCACATTGGCGCTGATCTTCTCGAAGTGGGGTAAGGCGCGCACGGCCTC
Source organism: Rhodoligotrophos defluvii (assembly GCF_005281615.1). Lineage (NCBI taxonomy): Bacteria > Pseudomonadati > Pseudomonadota > Alphaproteobacteria > Hyphomicrobiales > Rhodoligotrophaceae > Rhodoligotrophos > Rhodoligotrophos defluvii. The sequence goes on from NZ_SZZM01000002.1 coordinate 385,455, forward strand.
GGTTTCCACCACGCCGGGCGCCACCGCGTTCACGGTGATGAAGTTGCGGCCGACCTCCAGCGACATGGCCTTGGTGAAGCCTATCAGGCCCGCCTTGGCGGCCGAATAGTTCGCCTGGCCCGGATTGCCGAGATGCGCGCGCGAGGAGATGTTGATGATCCGGCCGGCGCTTTGCTCCATCATCGCCGGAAGGACAGCCTTGGTGCAATTGAAAGCGCCTTTGAGGATCACGTCCACAACACTGTCCCAGTCGGCCTCGGTCATCCGCCCGATGCGCATGTCGCGCGTGAAGCCCGCATTGTTGACGAGGATGTGGATGGTGCCAAACGCCGCCTCCACGGTTGCGGTGAGGGCCTGCACCGAGGCGCCATCCGTCACATCGCAGCGCACGCCAAGGGCTTCGCCGCCCGTTTGCCGGATTGTCGAAGCCGTCGCCCCGGCTCCGTCGCCGTCGATGTCAGCCACGGCGACGCGAACACCCTCTTCGGCGAAAAGCTCGCATATCGACCGCCCGATGCCGCGCGCGCCGCCAGTCACGATCGCCACCTTGCCCCGCAATCCCAAATTCATCCAGACTCCCGTCGCTCCAAAGCCTGCCAGACCGTATTTTTGGGTTGGACGCTTGTCAATGAAAATGATTTTCGTATAGTGGCGAGCATCATCATTGGGGCGAGACTGGCGGCATTGGGTCTCACCGCTCACAATCAGGTCGGGCAATTGACGGACGTATTCATCATTGGGGCGGGCATGACGCCGCTCGGCAAGCATGTCGACAAATCGATCAAGGCGCTCACGGCGGCAGCCGTCCGGGCTGCTCTGGACGACGCGCAGCTGGAAATTGCTGAGGTGGAGGCAGCCTGGTTCTGCAACACGCGCCAGGGCGCGCTGGAAGGCCAGCACGGCATTCGCGGGCAGGCCGCCCTGCGCGCGTTCGGCTTCGAGGGCATTCCGATCTTCAACACGGACAATGCCTGCGCAAGCTCCAGCTCCGGCGTCTTTCAGGCCTATGCGGCGGTGAAGGCGGGACTCGTGGATATCGCGCTGGTCGTGGGCGCGGAGAAGATGGTCTATCCCGAGAAACGGCGTGAGATGTTCGAGGCCTTCAAGGGCAGCTGGGACCGCGAACTGGCGGATCAGCACATGAAGGTTCTGCTGAGCCTGGGCGACGGGGTGCCCGTCTCGCCCGAGGCCGAGGCCGACGCCTCGCCAGAACGGTCGGTGTTCATGGACATCTATGCCGCGCAAGCCCGTTTTCACATGCAGACCTTCGGCACGACCGAACGGCAGATTGCCGCCGTCGCGGCCAAAAACCACACGCATTCCCAACACAACCCTTACGCCCAATATCGCTTCCCCCTCACCGTGGAGGACGTGCTGGCGGACCGGCTCGTGGTGTGGCCGATCACGCGCGCCATGTGCGCGCCGATCAGCGACGGCGCCTGCGCGCTGCTGCTCGGATCGGAGACGGCGGTGCGGCGGCTGGGGCGGGGGCAGCGCGCGGTGAAGATCCGTGGGATCGGGGTCAGCAGCAGCAGCAATCGTGATCCCAAGGCCTATGACCGGCACCTGACGCGGGTTGCGGCACAGCGGGCCTATGAGCAGGCGAGCGTGGGCCCGCGGGACATCTCCGTGGCCGAGCTTCACGATGCGACGGCCTTCGCCGAGATCCTGCACTGCGAGAATGTGGGCTTCTGCGCCTATGGCGAGGGCGGGCCGCTGGCCGAAAGCGGCGCCACCAACCTTGGCGGGCGGCTGCCGATCAACGTCTCCGGCGGACTTCTCTCCAAAGGGCATCCGATCGGCGCGACCGGAGCGATCCAGCTGTTCGAGCTGGTCACCCAATTGCGCGGCGAGGCGGGCGCACGGCAGGTGGAGGGCGCCAGTCTGGCTCTGGCCGAAAACGGTGGTGGCTTTCATGGCGTGGAAGAGGCTGCCTGCGTCGTCACGATCCTCGAAAAGCCGGTGGTATAACGCGTGCCCTTTGATCCAAACCGCCTGCTGACCTGGCGCGTGCCGGACAAGATCCAGATCCTGTCGCGCAGGGACGTGGCGCTCTATGCGCTCTCGATCGGCTTCGGCCGCGATGCCTGCGACAGGAGCGAGCTACGCTTCGTCGATCCCGCATCCCCGGATTTCACCGCCTTCCCTTCGATGGCGCTCGTCCTGGGGTATCCTGGCTTCTGGCTAGGCGATCCGGCGCTCGGGATCGATGCCTTGCGTGTTCTGCACGCGGAGCAATCCCTCGAGATCCTGCGGCCGATTCCCGTCGAAGGCCGGATCACCGGCCGCACGCGGGTCACGGATTTGATCGACCGCGGGGCCGAAAAGGGTGCCCTCCTCTATTCCGAGCGCGAGGTATTCGACAGCAAGGGGCAAATCTTCGCGCGCCTAAGGCAGACCCATATTCTTCGCGGCGATGGCGGCTTTGGCGGTCCCTCGCACAAGCCCCCGGCTCCGGTCAGCGGCTTGCAAGGCAGCCCGGCGGGCATCGTGGATCTGCCGATCCGCCCCGAGCAGGCACTGCTCTACCGCCTGAACGGCGATATGAATCCCATCCACAGCGATCCGCTGGCCGCCAGGCAAGCCGGCTTTCCGAAACCACTGCTGCACGGCATGTGCACCTTCGGCATGGTGGCCAAGGCGGTGGCGCAACAGCTGTGCAGTGACGACCCGGCACGATTGGTCGCAATGTCGGCACGGTTCACAGGGCCGGTCTTCCCGGGCGAGACGCTGCGCACCGAGATTTACGCGAATGGGGCGTTCCGGGCCCGCGTGCTCGAACGCGACGCCGTTGTCGTCGACTTTGGCGCGAGCAGCACGGCGAATGCGACAGAGCAGGAGAAAGTGACGGACCATGCCGTCTGATATCGATACGGCTTTGCGTGAAACCTTGCGGCGCTACGTGCGTGAGCGGCTGGTACCGCTGGAGTTCCAGGTGGCCGAAGAGGACCACGTGCCCGACGACGTGATCGACGAGATGCGGGAAATGGGCCTGTTCGGCATCACCATCCCCGAGGAGTACGGCGGTCTGGGCCTGACATTGTCGGAAGAAATCGAGCTCGTTTTCGAGCTGACCTGGACCTCGCTTGCGTTCCGCTCGGTCATTGCGATGAATCTCGGCGTCGGCTCGCAGGGAATCGTCATGGACGGAACGCGCGCGCAGAAGGAACGCTGGCTGCCGCGCATCGCCTCCGGTGAGATCATCACCGCCTTCTGCCTCACCGAGCCGGATTCCGGTTCCGACAGTGCAGCCCTCCGCACGAGCGCGATACCGGACGGGGACGAGTACGTGATCTCCGGGACCAAGCGCTATATCAGCAATGCGCCGCTCGCCGGACTGTTCATCGTCATGGCGCGCACCAGTGCCGAGCGGCTACCGGGCAACCGGCATGTGACGGCATTCCTCGTGCCTGCCGACACCCCCGGCCTCAGCGTCGGCAAGCGGGACAGGAAAATGGGGCAGCGGGGCGCGGCGACGGCCGACGTCATACTCGATGGGGTGCGCGTACCGGCGTCCAGCATCCTCGGCGGCGAGCCAGGTCGCGGCTTTGCAACGGCCATGAAGGTGCTCGACCGCGGGCGGATCGGCGTGGCAGCCGCTGCGATCGGCCAAGCGAGACGGCTGCTGCATGAGGGCCTCGCCTATGCGGTGGAGCGCAAACAGTTCGGCCGCCCCATCGGCGAGTTCCAGCTGGTGCAGGCCATGCTCGCCGACAGCCGCGCCGAGATTTATGCCGCCGAGTGCATGGTCCGCGACGCAGCCGCGAGATACGATGCCGGCGCCACGGTTTCCACCGAAGCCTCGTGCTGCAAGATGTTCGCAACCGAGATGGTCGGACGCGTTGCCGACCGGACGGTCCAGATCTTCGGCGGCGCCGGCTACATGCAGGAGGCCGGCGTGGAGCGGTTCTACCGCGACGTGCGGGTGCTGCGCATCTATGAGGGCACGACGCAGATCCAGCAGCTCGTGATCGCGCGGAACATGCTGCGGGAAACGGGGCTAGGGCAATGAACCTCGCGCAGCCCACCGGAATCGACACCTTGCTGCTCAGGGCTGTGGAGGGCGAGACGGGGATCATCGTCCTCGGTGAGGATATTCCGGCGAAGCATTACGCTGATTGGACGCGCCTGCCGCCGGTGCGACCGCTCGCGCTGGCGCGGCCGCGCACGGTCGCCCAGGTTTCCGCCATTCTTCGGGCCTGCCATGAAACGCGAACGCCGGTCGTGCCGCAGGGCGGCCTGACCGGGTTGGTCGGGGGTGCGCATCCCGTGCCGGGGTGTGTGGCGCTGTCACTCGATCGGATGGTCGGCGTGGATGATGTCGACCCGGTGGCCGGCACGATGACCGTGCTCGCCGGCACGCCACTCGAACAGGTCCAGGCGGCCGCGGAAGAGGCCGGATGGAGCTTCCCGCTCGATCTCGGCGCCAGGGGCAGTTGCACGATCGGCGGCAACCTCGCCACCAATGCCGGGGGCAACCGCGTGATCCGCTACGGTACGGCGCGCGATCATGTCCTCGGGCTCGAGGTCGTCCTGCCCGACGGCACGGTGGTGAGCGCGCTCAACCGTCTGGTCAAGAACAATACCGGCTACGACCTGAAACAGCTCTTCATCGGTTCCGAGGGCACGCTCGGCGTCATCACGCGCGCGGTGCTCAAGCTGCAGCCGCGACCGCGTGGCACCATCGTCGCACTATGCGCCGCACCCGGTTACGACAATCTTCTCATGCTGCTCGGCGCGCTCCGGTCGCAGCTCGGACCGGCGCTGACGGCTTTCGAGGCGATGTGGCCCGACTTCTGGGATTTTATGACGACAAAGCTGGGTCTTCGCCCCCCGTTCGCCGCGATGCATGGTGCCTATGCGCTCATCGAAATCAGCAGCATGGATCCGGAGCGCTGTTCGGAACGGCTGGAAGCCTGTCTGGCCGGCCTCATGGACGAGGCTGCCATAGCGGACGCGCTGGTCGCACAGACCGCGCGAGAGGCCGCAGACTTCTGGCGCATTCGCGAAGGCGTGGGCGAGCTGCGCAACCTGCTCGGGCCGATCACCTCTTTCGACATCGGCCTTGCCGCGCAGGACGCCGATGCTTTCATCCGCACGGCCGTAGCGGACATTCGGGCAAATTGGCCCGATGCCGTGCACATGGCCTTCGGGCATCTCGGCGACAACAACGTTCATCTCGTCGTCCACATCCCCTCGGCCGGAGCCAGTCAGCCCAAGGCGGAGATCGAGGCCGAGGTTTACGGCGCGCTGGCCGCGTTCGGCGGCAGCGTCTCGGCCGAGCATGGCATCGGCCTGACCAAAAAACCGTATCTCAGCCTTTCGCGCAGCGAGGCCGAGATCGCAGCGATGCGGCGGATCAAGCACGCATTCGATCCGCTGGGAATCATGAACCCGGGAAAGCTGCTGGACTCGACATGAAATTGACTTTCATATTTGTGATGTCTAGTGTCGAGTACTGCAGCCGCCGACCTCTCGACCCGCGTGCACAGCCGGGGCGGAGGAGCGAAGGCCAATGAAGAAAACATCCAAATCGACCAGGGAGGAACGAGATCCGATGACCAAGACCTTGTTGCGCCGAAACTTCCTGAAGGGTGCCGCCGTGGCCGCGTCGGCCACCGCGCTTTCAGCTCCGGCCGTGGCGCAGTCCTCGCCGAAAATTCGCTGGCGCATGGTCACCAGTTTTCCCCAGACGCTGCCGAATCTCTATGGATCCGCCAGCGCCTTCGCGAAATATGTGACCAAGGCGACGGACGGCAATTTCGAGATCCAGCTCTTTGGGCCGGGAGAGATCGTCGCGGGCAACCAGGCGCTCGACGCCGTGTCCGACGGCACGATCGAGGTGGCCCATACGCCAGGGAATTACTACATCGGCAAGGATGTGGGCTTCGCCTTCGGCAACGGCATTCCCTTCGGCCTGAACGCGCGCCAGCACGATGCCTGGTGGCACCTGGGCGGCGGGCAGGATCTCTTCAACGAGATGCTTTCCAAATACAACGCCTATGCGATGGCCTGCGGGAATTCGGGCGCGCAGATGGGCGGCTTCTTCCGTAAGGAGATCAAGGGGCTCGAGGACATAAAGGGCCTCAAGTTCCGCGTCAGCGGGCTCGCCGGCCGTATCCTCGGCGAGCTCGGCGTGGTTGCGCAGCAGATTCCGGTCACCGACGTCTATTCGGCGTTGGAGCGGGGCACGCTGGATGCGGTGGAGTTTTCGGGCCCCGCCGACGACGAGAAGCTCGGCTTCGTCAAGGTGGCGAAATACTACTATGCGCCGAGCTTCTGGGAAGGCAGCTCGCAATGCTGCGTGATGTTCGGCAAGGACAAGTGGGAAGAGCTGCCGGAAAACTACAAGGCGATCGTCACCACGGCGGCCCAATACGGCCATAACTACATGACCTGGGCCTATGACAGCACAAATGGGCCGGCCCTGCGCCGAATGGTGGCCGCGGGTGCCGAGGTGCGGCCCCTGCCGGACAGCATCCTGAAGGCGTCGCTGCAAGTGGCGAACAAGCTCTATGATCAGCTTTCGGGCGAGAGCCCCGCTTTCAAGACGATGTACGATTCCATGGTGGCGTTCCGCGGCGATGTGCTGCCCTGGTGGCAGATCAGCGAATATGCCTATGACTCCTTCATGGTGCGGACGCGGGGCAAGGCCTAGTTCTCTTCCGGCATGAGCCGTCCCTGAAATGCGCGGACGGCGGTGGCGCGCGGGTGGTGCTTCCAACGACAGGCGAGAGGAATGAGGATCGCGACCTACGCGAAAGACGGCAAGGAGCGACTGGGGATCATAGTCGCAGAGGCGATATTGGACCTCGCCCGCGCGCGCCAGCGCCTGAGCGGCGCCGAGGGGCCGGAAACCGCGCTCGACTTCTTGGCCGCGGGACAGGCAGCATTGGACGAAGCCGCCGAATTGGTCGAGAAGGCGCGCGCCGAGGATCCATCAGCACTCTTCGAACGCTTGGATACCGTGCGCTTGCTTTCTCCGATCCCGAGGCCGCACAAGAACATCTTCTGCGTCGGACGCAATTACAAGGCGCACATCGAGGAAGGCGCGAGAGCGCGGGGGGCCGCGCCTTCCTATCCGGAAGTGCCCGAGTTTTTCACCAAGCCGCCGACTTCGGTGATCGGCCACGACGCCGAGATCCGCCTCGATCCGCGGGTTACGGGAAAGCTCGACTATGAGGTGGAACTGGCCTTTGTCATCGGCCAGAGATGCCGCGACCTGGCGGCGTCGGACGCCGAACGGGTCATCTTCGGTTATACCGTGCTCAACGACGTCACCGCGCGCGATCTCCAGTTCTCGCACGGCCAATGGTTCAAGGGAAAGGCGCTCGACACGTTCTGCCCCATTGGCCCCTGGATCGTGACCACCGACGAGTTCGGCACACCGAGTGGCCGGCGGCTGTCGCTGCGGGTGAATGGCGAGACCAGGCAGCTGTCCTCGACCGCAGACATGCTCTTCAGTTGTGCGGAGATCCTGGAAAGCCTTTCCGCCGGCATGACGCTGGAGCCCGGTGACATCGTGACGACGGGGACGCCGTCCGGCGTGGGTCTTGGAATGTCGCCGCAGGTCTGGCTGGCAGACGGCGACGTCATCGAGGCCGAAATCGAAGGAGTGGGTGTGCTGCGGAACACGGTGCGGGCGGTCGGCTGATGAACGGCCCTGGCCCAACGGTATATCTCGGTGACGACGTGCTACCCGGCCAGCGCCTGAAAGACCGGGCGCGAAGGGCGGCCTCGGGTTTCCGCTGTCTTGGTGTCGGGCGCGAAGATTGCGTCGCCATCCTGATGCGCAATGACGGCCCTTTTCTCGAAGCAACCGTCGCGGCGCAGACGGTGAGCGCCTATCCCGTGCCGCTGAACTGGCATTTCACGCCGGACGAGCTGCTCTATGTGATCGGCGATTGTACGCCGAAGGTGCTGGTCTCCCATGCGGATCTCCTGGCCAGCATCGTCGGCAGGCTGCCGGACGGCATGATGGTGCTGGCCGTTCCGACTCCTCAGCACATCGCGGAGGCCTATCGTATAGAGCGCCACGAATGCCGCGTGGCCGCGGGCTGGACGGATTGGAACGACTGGCTCTCCCGCCACGCGCCGCTCGACGATGCTCCGCCGGCTGCGACGGATAGCCTGATTTATACCTCCGGCACCTCTGGCCATCCCAAGGGCGTGCGCCGCAAGCCCCCCTCGCCCGACCAGGCCGAGAAGAATGAGGAGATGCGCTCGCGGGTCTTCGGGATCGGCCCGGGCGATCGCGTCTTGGTCTCGGCGCCACTCTATCACACGGCGCCGAACTTCTTTGCGCTGCGCGCGCTACGCATGGCCGAGACGCTCGTGCTTCCACCACGCTTCGACCCGAAAGGCCTGCTGGCGGATATCGAGCGCCATCGCATCACTCATCTTTATGCCGTTCCGACGATGTTCGTGCGCCTGCTGGAGCTCGACCCCGGGATCCGCAGGCACTACGACCTGACATCGCTCAGATTCGTACTGCATGCCGGGGGGCCGTGCTCGCCCTCCGTCAAGCTGCGAATAATCGAATGGCTTGGACCGGTGGTGCACGAATACTACGGATCGACCGAGCACGGGCCGCTCACCTTCTGCACCAGTGAGGAGTGGCTGGCGCATCGGGGAACGGTGGGTCGCCCGGCACCGGGCGTGACCATCAGGATCGAGGACAGCGAGGGAAATCCGCTTCCGACCGGCAGCGTCGGCGAGATCCTCGCGAAGAATGCCGCCCATCCGGACTTCACCTACCACAACCGGCAGGCCGAGCGCGACGCGTTGCAGCGCGGCGAGCTCATCAGGACTGGCGACATGGGATATGTGGACCAGGACGGCTTCCTCTATCTTTGCGACCGCAAGCGCGACCTCATCATTTCAGGCGGGGTGAACATCTACCCCGCCGAGATCGAGGGGGTCCTGTCCGAATATCCCGGCGTGCGGGACACAGCGGTGTTCGGCATTCCCGATCCTGCCTATGGCGAGGCCGTGATGGCCGTGGTGCAGCCATGCCAAGACGCGAAGCTCGAGGCAGACGCAATCCGCGCGTTCCTGAAGACGCGGCTCGCCGCCTTCAAGCTGCCCCGTGTCATCGAGATACGACACGATCTGCCGCGGGAGGAATCGGGCAAGATCCGCAAGCGTCTGATCCGGGAGCCATATTGGAAAAACGCGCAAAGATCGATCTGACCGTGTCGGAAGAGTAGCGCCGGACGGGCGACAGGAAGGGGGAGGAAGCTTGCTGCAGTCAAGCCTGTTGCGGATTTCGCATGCGATCGACTTGGTGAACGACCGGATCGGCCGGCTCGTGACCTGGGCGATCCTCGTTGCCATCCTGGTGTCGGCCGCCAACGCTGTCTCGCGCCGCTTCTTCGGGATGTCGTCCAACGCCTGGCTCGAACTGCAATGGTATCTCTTCGGCGCGGTCGTGCTCCTCTGCGCAGCCTGGGCCCTGAAGGAGAAGGAGCATGTGGCGGTCGATCTGCTCACGGCGCGGCTGCCGCCCCGCCGCCGAACCTGGCTGATGCTCCTCGGGCACGTGCTGTTTCTGCTGCCGTTCGCCACGCTGATGGTGTGGCTTTCCGTACCCTATGCCGTGGCTTCCTTCGCCTCAGGCGAAGTCTCGCTCAACCCCGGCGGTCTCGTGGTATGGCCGGCCAAGGCGCTCATCGCCGCGGGTTTCGTGACGCTGCTGCTGCAATGCCTAAGCGAGATCATCAAGTGCGTCGCGATCCTCGGCAACTTCCCCGGCGCGCCTTCCGCGGACGAAACGGCCCGGCCTGGTGCCCCGATCGCTGAGCAGACCGTGCCGCCCGCTATCGGCCCTGGCGCGGCGCCGGGACCGGAGGATGCGGGTCGATGATCGAACTCATCGCGCAGAACCTCGCTCCGATCATGTTCCTCTCCATGGTCGGCATGCTCCTCATGGGCTATCCGGTCGCCTTCACCCTGGCCGCGAACGGGCTGCTGTTCTTCGTCATCGGGGTGGAACTCGCGCCGCTGGCGCCGGACACGATCAATCTTTCCTGGCCGCTGCTTCAGGCCATGCCGGGCCGCGTGCTCGCGGTGATGTCGAACGAGATCCTTCTGGCGGTGCCGTTTTTCACGTTCATGGGCTACGTGTTGGAGCGCTCGGGCATGGCGGAGGATCTGCTCGACACGGCGGGGCATGTGTTCGGCACGGTCCGCGGAGGACTGGCCTACGCGGCGATCTTCGTCGGCGCGCTGCTGGCGGCAACCACGGGCGTTGTCGCCGCGTCGGTCATTTCCATGGGGCTGATCTCGCTGCCGATCATGCTGCGCTACGGCTACGAGCGCCGCGTGGCCACCGGCGTCATCACCGCGTCGGGTACGCTCGCGCAGATCATCCCGCCGTCTCTCGTGCTGATCGTGCTTGCCGATCAGCTCGGCCAGTCCGTGGGCGATATGTATCGCGCCGCCTTCGTCCCCGGTGTCATGCTCGCGGGCCTTTATGCGGGATATATCTTTCTGATCTCGGTCATGCGGCCCGCGGCCGTTCCCGGCCTGCCGCCCGAAGCGGTCGGGCATCGCGAAGCCGATGGAAGCCGCGGCATACGGCAGCTCGGGGCGCTTGCCGTCTATTCGGGCGCGCTCGCAATCTACCTGATGCGCTTCACCCAGGTTGCCTCCAGCCCGGACTACGCCATCCTGACCATCTGCCTGGCAATCGTGATCGCGCTTTCCGCAACGCTTCTGAACCGGCTCTTCGGCCCACGGCGCATCCTCCTCGCTTCGCTGGCCGCCATAGCCTCCATCGTCCTGGTCTTCACCTACGGGCCCGCGAATGCGTGGGCGGCGATCGCCCTCGAGGTCCTGGCGGTGGGCAGCCTCTACGCGGCAGCGGCGGCCTGGTTCGAGCGAGCCCTCGGGCTACGGCTGATCTCGACCATGGCCGAGCAGGTGACTTTCGTGCTCGTGCCGCCCCTGCTGCTGATCTTCCTCGCCCTTGGCACGATCTTCATCGGGGTTGCGACGCCAACCGAGGGCGGCGCCATGGGCGCGGTGGGCGCGCTGGTGCTGGCGGCGGTCAAGCGGCGGCTCGACCGCAATCCCGGCCGGTTCAACTTCAAGCTCATCAAGTCGGCGGCAGAGGCGACGGCGCGGCTGACCACCTTCGCGATTTTCATCCTGATCGGCGCGCGGGTGTTCTCGCTGACCTTCTACAGCATCAACGGGCATCTCTGGGTGGAGCACCTGCTCACCTCGCTGCCCGGCGGTGTGATCGGCTTCCTCATCATCACCAATCTGCTGGTCTTCGTTCTCGGCTTCTTCCTCGATTTTCTCGAGATTGCCTTCATTCTTATTCCTCTGCTGGCGCCGGCCGCGACGATCTTGGGAATCGACCTGATCTTCTTCGGCATTCTGCTGTCGCTGAACCTTCAGACGTCATTCCTTTCGCCGCCTTTCGGTTTCGCACTGTTCTATCTGCGCTCCGTGGCACCAAAGCTGCCTTTCCTGGACCGGGTTACCGGAAAGCAGATGAAGCCGGTGACCACCGGGCAGATCTATGCCGGGGTCATTCCCTTCGTGGCCATCCAGCTCCTGATGCTGGTTCTGATCGCATTGTTCCCCGACACGGTGCTGCATCACAGCGGTGCCGAGAACGGGCTTGGGGCCGCCGAGGTGAACGAGAAAATCGATGAGCTTTTCGTGCCTGAAGGCGGGCAGGGCGAGCTTCCGCCGCTTTTCGACTGACGGTGCGGCGGCATGACGGTCGAGCGCAACGGCTTTGGTCTGCCGGCAACCTCCCGGAGGTCAACCGCAGCGCCGCGCCGGGTTTCTCCTGCCCGGCTGCGCGGGATCCTTGCGCTTGACGATTTCGAAGAGCATGCCCGGCGCTTTTTGCCAAGGCCGATCTTCGGCTATATCGCCAGCGGCTCGGAAACCAACGCCTCGCTCCACGACAATCGCGCTGCGTTCAAGCAATATGCCCTGCTGCCGCGAGCCCTGGTGGACGTATCGAGAAGGAGCCACAAGACCACGTTGTTCGGGGTTACGCACAGCCCCCCTTTCGGAATAGCACCGGTCGGGTTCAGCGCGCTTTCCGCATATCGGGGCGATATTGTTCTCGCACGGGCCGCGGCACGCGCCGGCATCCCGATGATCATGAGCGGCGCCTCGCTCATTCGTATGGAAGATGTGGCGAAAGCGGCGCCCGGGTCGTGGTTCCAGGCCTACCTGCCGGGAAGGACGGACGTCATCACGGCCCATCTGGAGAGGATTGCGGCGGCCGGCTTCAACACGCTTGTGATTACGGTCGACGTGCCGGTCGTGTCCAATCGCGAGAACGGTGTCCGCAGCGGCTTTTCGGCGCCGTTGAGACCGAGCTTGCGGCTCGCCTGGCACGGCCTGGTGCGGCCACGCTGGACGATCGGCACCTTCCTCCGCACGCTGACGCTGCATGGCATGCCGCATTTCGAGAACGCATCCGTGGAGCGAGGCCCGCCGATCATCGCGCGCAACGTCGCGAACCATCTCGCGGGACGGGATCAACTGGACTGGAAGCACATCGCGTTCATCCGCGAGAACTGGGCGGGCCGCCTCGTTCTGAAGGGCGTGCTCAGGGGCGAGGACGCCCGGCGCGCTGTGGGCTGCGGGGTCGACGGACTGATCGTTTCCAACCATGGCGGCCGTCAGCTTGACGGCGCGCCGTCGCCGCTGCGGGTGCTGCCGGACATCGCCGACGCGGTCGCCGGCGCTGTTCCCGTCATGTTCGACAGCGGCGTGCGCCGAGGCACGGACGTTCTGAAAGCGCTGGCGCTGGGTGCATCATTCGTGTTTCTGGGCCGGCCCTTCATCTATGCGGCCGCTATAGCGGGAAAAGCCGGCGTGCTGCATGCGCACAAATTGCTCTCGGAAGAGATCGATCGCGACATGGCCTTGCTCGGGATCAATACCTTATCCGACCTGACGAGCGATTTCCTGAAAGACACCGCCCGCGAGCGCGCCTGCTCGGAGCGGCCGAGACGAAAAACCCGCAGCTCGGTTGGATTGTGAGAGCAAGCGTTCTCGGTGCGTGGCGGCTTTGTTCAGCTGAGCTCGTTTTTCCTCACAGGCGCGGAGACACGCCTTGAACCCGGTCGAGCGCGTAGATGAGGCTCGTATAAAGAATCCAGATCGAGAAAATGGTCCCGATCAGCGGGATAACGCATAGGATCGCCCACAGGATTCCGTTCCGCTCTGTCCTGCGGGCGAGCATATAGGCCGGCCACGCCATGATCAGCTGATAAATGAAAAGCGGAAGCATAGAGACCAGAAATTCGGCCATGCCCGACTCGCACCGTGTTCGAGGATCGAATACGGCCCGCAGATTAGGGACGAAACCGTTCCTGATCAAATCCTCAATGGGAGTTCTGAACATGCTGAAGCGCATCTGCGCTGCCGCCCTCGGGGTGGCAGCCTGCACCGCCGCCGTTCGAGCGTCGGGCCAGCGCTGGTGCCGCAAAGGACGCATCCAGCGCCGACGGTCTGACTTGCCCACCGGCAAATTCTTTCGGTGGGATCAGCCTTGTGACGGCTTCCAGTCAGCGGGTGGAATGACGTTGACCATCCACGGGACGCCGAACCTGTCGATCAGGGAGCCGAAGCCGGGCGACCAGAAGGTCTCGCCGAACGGCATGACGACCTTGCCCCCTTCAGACAGTTCATTGAACCAGCGCTGGGCCTCGGCCTTGTCCTCGGTATGCAGCGTGACGTCGAAGCCGTTTTTGGGTTTATCGATGTTGGGTGCCCATCCGGTGTCCATGTCGGCGCCCATCAGCGCCTGGTCGCCGACATCGAGCCAGCAGTGCATCAGCCAGGTCTTGTACTTCTCATCGGTGATCGGCATGCCGGGCGGCGCATCGCCATAGGGCATGGCGGCGGTGATCTTTCCGCCCAGGACCTTGGCGTAGAACTCGAACGCCTCGCGGCACTGGCCCTGGAAGCTCAGGCTGGTCACGATCTTCATGGCCGTCTCCTTTCGGTTAGTGCTTCGACGCCTCAGGGAAGACGAGTTGGGGGCTCACCCACACACCTTCCTCTGCTTTGAATAGCGCGCCAGGCTTCCGGGCGAAAGCGCCGTTCGGATATCCTCTCCATGCCTCTCAGGAGAACTGCGCCCTCAGCCGCTCCAAATCCTCAGCGCCAGCGCCCTGATACTCAGGATGGGGCGATGGTCCGGCTCAATTCTCGAGAACGGCCCGCGGCGTGTTCCGGAAGCTGATGGCCATGCGGTTGTAGCCGTTCATTAGGCTGATGGCGATCGTGAGGTCGACGAGTTGCTTCTCGTCGAACGCTGCCCGCGCGGCCTTATAGGCGCTGTCCGGCACGCCGGTCTCGGCGACGCGCGTCACACACTCGGCCCAGGCGAGCGCGGCACGCTCGGCCTCGCTGAAGAGGCTGCCGCCTTCCTGCCAGGCCTGCAGCAGCGCGAGCTTCTCGACCTTCACGCCCATCTTGATGAGGTCGCGGGTATGCATGTCGAGGCAATAGGCGCAATTATTGATCTGCGACACCCGCAGATAGACGAGCATCACCAGTTCCGCGGGCAGACCGCTCTGCATGACATAGCCATAGACGCTGCCGAGCGCCTTGGCGCCGTTGGGAGCGACCTGGTTGTAGTCGAGCCTGTTGGTCATCATTGGCGTCCTTCCGATCTCATTTGACGGGGGTGGTGAGCGGCTTGTCGTTGAAATCGACGACAAAGATTGCGAGCAATCTGGCCGGCTCGGTCTTGCTTGCGTTGCGGCTGATCGAATGGATCGCGCCAGGCGGTTCGGACCAGCTCTCGCCGGGCTTGTAGATGCGGGTTTCGCCGTCATTCACCTGCGACTCGATTTCACCCGAGAGCACATAGGCATAGATGAAGGCCGACTTGGCGTGCGTATGCGGCGGGGAAGCGGCGCCCGGCGCATAACTGACTTCCACAACCACCAGCGACTTGCCGGGAATATTCGGAAGCGCTTGATCGAACTTGGGCACGACCGTCTCGGCCTGTCCGTCATGTGCCACGGCAGGACCGGCGATGGTCGAGGCGAGCGCGATCCAGATAACAGGGAGGACGATGCGGATCTTCACGGGTTCTCTCCTTCTGACACCCAGGAGATCGCGCATTGCTAGCCCAGAGAAAAGAACCAAGAATGCCAAGAAATCGTGTACCACGAAGACATGAAGAAGCTGCTGAACTTGGATGTCGATCGATCGGCCAAGGCTTCTCTGTCGGAGCAGATCCGAAGGGGTGTGGCCAAAGCCATCGAAGGTGGCGTGCTGGAGCCCGGCGCGCGCCTACCCTCATGGCAGGATCTCGCCGCCCAGCTTGGTGTCGCGCGCGGAACGGTGCGGGCCGCCTATGAGAAGCTCGCCGCCGCCCAGTTGATCGAGGCCTCGCGGGCGACCGGCACGCGCGTCGCTCAACGGCCTCGCGCCGCCACAAAGAGCGAGTCACCGCCAGATATAGGCTCGTTTCTGGAGATGTATCTGGAAATGACGCAGGGACCTGCACTCTTCCAAATGGGCGTGCCGGCGACCGAAACCTTCCCTGCCACATTGGTCGCACGCATTCGGGCGCGCACGATCCGTGCCGAGGCGAGTGCTTCCCCTCTCTATCCCGATCCGCGTGGCGAGCTTGAGTTGAGGCGGGAAATCGCTGGCTATCTTGCCGTCGCCCGCGGCATCAATTGCGTACCATCGCAGGTCATCATCACCGGCGGGTTCGGCGGCGGGCTCGGCCTGACGCTCAGCCTTCTCGGCCTCGCCGGGCATACCGCCTGGGTGGAGAATCCGGGCTTTCCCTGGTCCAGGAAGGGGCTTGAACTCGCCCATCTGTCCCTGGCTCCGATCCCCGTCGATGCAGACGGTATCGATATCGATCATGGGCTACGCCATCACGCCGACGCGAAGCTCGTTCTCGTAACCCCCGGACAGCAGGCGCCACTCGGTCCTACCTTGTCACTCGAGCGACGCCTTCGCCTGCTCGAATGGGCAGCGGCGAACCAGGCCTGGGTCATCGAAGACGACTATCTCAGCGAGCTGCAGCTGGCCGGGAGGGCCGCGCCGGCACTCGCGTCGCTCGACCGGGACGGGCGCGTCGTCCATATCGGCTCGTTCAGCAAGACGATCAGTCCGACCATTCGGCTAGGCTTCGTGATTGCGCCCATCGCGCTGATCTCGCGCTTTGCGGATGTGGCAGCGTGCCTCGCGCCGCCGCCTGGTCCCGCGGTGCAATTGGCAGTCGCCGAGTTCATGCGGGAAGGCCATTACATGCGCCACCTCCGGCGCACCAAACGCGCCTATGCCGGCAAGCGCCAGGCGTTGCTGGATTGTCTTCAAGCAGCGGTCGGCGTCGGCCAGGTTGCCGCACCCGGCTTGGCCGTGCTGCTGCAATTGCCGGGGACAGTGTCGGACCTCGCTGTCGCACGCGAACTCTCGGCGATCGGCATGTCTCCGTCGCCTCTTTCGCCATGGTACGCGTCGCCTGCGACCGCCCCGTCTGGGCTTCTGCTTGGCGTCGCGACCACGCCGACGAGGAACCTCGCCCGATCCTGTGGTCGGCTCTTAGACGTCATCCGTCGGTTCAGCTGACCAGCTGTAGACGGAGCACCGAAACGGCCGGCGGCGCTTCCTGAGCGAACGAGAGCTATCGGGCGTGCAGTCTCGGCGAATGGCGAAGCTTTCTCGCAGAATCTATCTTCAAGTGTCGCTTTGGTCGTAACCCGACCGTCAGTTATCGGGAGGTTCTTTGGGTAAGCAGCCTTCGGCTGGGCTTTCCGTGACGCGCCTATTGCGCTATGTGGGGTATTCAACCTCTTGCCTGACGGCACCGGCAACCCAAGCGATCTGCCATGACCTCCGTTTCGATAGCCGCTCCCCGCGGGCGCCCGCTCATGTCCGTTCTGGCGGCGCTGAGCGCAGCGCACTTGCTGAACGATCTCGTCCAGTCGATGATTCCCGCGCTGTATCCGCTGATCAAGGAGAGCTATCAGCTCGATTTTGTGCAGATCGGCCTGATTACGCTGGCCTTCCAGGTCACGTCGTCGCTGCTGCAGCCCGTGCTCGGCTATCTTACCGACCGCCGTCCATGGCCGTACGCGATGGTACTGGGCATGGCGGCGACTCTGATCGGGCTGCTCCTGCTCGCTTTTGCGCATAGCTATGGGATGGTGCTGATTGCGGCGGCGCTGGTCGGCGTCGGGTCGGCCGTGTTCCATCCGGAAGCCGTGCGAATGGCACGTCACGCTGCGGCAGGGCGCCAGGGGCTCGCGCAGGGCGTATTTCAGGTCGGCGGTCACGCCGGCTATGCGATAGGGCCGCTGCTGGCGGCGATTGTCGTGGTGCCGCGCGGACAATCGAGCTTGGGGTGGTTTTCGGGCGTCGTACTGCTTGCCATGGTGCTCATGTTCTGGACCGCCTCGCGCTATGTGGCGTTCCGGCGCCGGCAGGTGGCTGAAGCCAAGGACGCACCGGAAGCAACGCAGGGCAGCCTGCTGCCGGGCAGCCGCATCATCTTCGCGATGGCGATTCTGATGGTGCTGTTGCTCTCGAAGAATGCTTATACGGCGAGCTTCACATCCTACTACACGTTCTACCTCATCGAGCGCTTCGGGGTCACGGTGCAGCTCTCGCAGATTATGCTGTTCCTCTACCTTGCAGTCGGCGCCCTGGGTGTGATCGCCGGCGGCATGCTTGGCGACCGGATCGGCCGCGAGCGCGTGATCTGGCTGTCGATCCTCGGTACGCTGCCATTTGCGCTGATGCTGCCGCACGCTGATTTGTTTTGGACCGGGGTGCTCAGCGTGATCGTCAGCTTGATCATCTCGAGCGCCTTTGCGTCGATCCTGATCTACGCCATCGACCTGGTGCCACATCGCGTCGGGCTGGTCGGCGGCCTGTTCTACGGCTTGTCATTCGGTCTTGGCGGCATCTGCGCTGCAGCCATCGGCGCGCTGGCCGACTGGATCGGCATCATCAATGTGTTCTCAGTCTGTGCCTGGTTGCCAGCGATGGGGCTATTGACTTTCTTCCTTCCGCGCAGTGCACACCGTGTCTGACGCCGCAATGATGGACTGGAAGCTCGAGAGGGTCGCCCTGCTTGCTTGGCTCTGATCCTGAACGCGGCGCTCAGGTCGGTTCCCGAATTGCAGTCGAGAAGATCTCGCGATGCGCTCGAACGGTATCGAAGATCCGGCGCCGCGCAGTGGCGACCCGGGCCACATCCCGCCCATCCGGGTGCGAAACGAGCCAATATGTGCGGCTATAGCAGATATGCGGAAGCACGAGGCGGAGCGTGGGAAGCCGCCACGCCATGTAATTGGGCAAGATGCCTACGCCCACGCCGGCAAGCACGGCCTCGAGCTGGGCGGCCACGCTCGCGCATTCATAGGTCGTCTGCGCCTGTTTGGCGATCTCGTGGAAGAAATCCATGGTCGGATATGTAAACTCGAGGATCGGGGTCACCACGATGTGGTCGCGCAGATCGCTGAGCTCGTTAAGGGTCTCATCGCGCTTGGCATAGTTGTCGGAAACGAAGAGGTTGAGCTGATAGTCGATCAGGCGCTGGCAAATGAGCCGGCCGTCGGTCGGGGGCTGAAGCGTGACGGCGATGTCGACCTCGCGCTTGGAAACCGAGAAATCCTTGGGCAGCGGAAGGAGCTTCAGATTAAGAGCGGGATGCGCTCTGATCATCTCTCCCATCATCGGCGCAAGGAAATAGGTCCCGAAACCGTCTGCAGCTCCGATCTTCACGGTGCCTGAGAGCTCGAGATTGGAATCGGCCACGGCTGCCTCGATGCTCAGCACGTCGGCTTCGACCCGCTCGGCCATCGGCAGGAGCTGTTCGCCCGCCGGCGTCAACACACAGCCCACCGGACTTCGCTCGAAGAGGCGTGCCTGAAGCTGCTCTTCGAGCGCGTTCAGGCGCCTGCTCACCGTCGCATGGTCAAGCCGCAGCGTAGTGGCTGCCGCCAGGATCTGGCCCGAGCGAGCCACCGCGAGAAAGATCTTGATGTGATCCCAGTCAAGCTTCATAGGCTTGAGGTTGCCTGCATTTTTCGCAGCGTCAATAGTCTCGGACCCCATGCGGCGCGAAACCGGTCCTGCTAGACCCCTCCGCCGCTTTCGTCTCGAAACCTGCCGCCGGGCATCTCGCGCGAAGCCAAAGGCCTAACTGCGCATATTGGTTCTGCCATATTCCGCGTTGATCCCTTTGCTGTGCTCTACCCAGACTCCCACCAAAGATGCGCGACGAAAGGTTTTGCTGCTCGTTCCGAACGACCCAGCGATGCGAAGCCATTAGCAGGTCACAGGCATCACAAAAGAACAATAATGGGAGGATTTCGCCAGATGAAGCAGCTACTTGCATGCCTCGCCCTCACCTTGGCTCTCATCGGCGGAGCGACCACGCCGTCAGCTTCGGTGGAACTCGTCTTCGCCCACGGCTACCCGACCACGCACCCTCTGTCGGTCACCTATGACCGCTTCATCGCATATGTGAAAGACAACAGCGACATCAAGCTGACGGTCCACCCCGGCGGCTCTCTCCTCAATCTCATGGAAACCTCCCCCGGCCTGAGAGACGGCGTTGCGGATATCGGAACGGTTCTCACGCCCTATTACCTGGCCGAATTTCCGAATTCCAACCTCATCGCCAACTTGTCGATGCTGGTGACAGCCGGTCAGCCCCACCAAGCGCCCGGAGCGGTGATGGCCGGCGCCACGATGGAATACATCTTCAATTGCAAAGATTGTCAGGCTGACTATGCCGCGCAGAACCAAGTCTACCTCGGATCGCTGTCGACGGCAGGGTTCGACCTGCTCTGTCGCGAGCCCATCAGAGCGATCGGCGGCGTCAAGGGGAAGCGGCTGCGGTCGGCAGCAGCAAACTTCGGCCGCTGGGCGGAGCATTTCGGAGGCATCCAGGTGTCGGTGCCGGCCAACGAAATCTACGAAGCACTGTCACAGGGTATCGTCGATTGCGCGATGAACTCGATCTCCGAGTTGACCGGCTATCAGCTCCATGAAGTCATCCGCTCGGCCACGATCGGCTTCCTCGGCGGCGTTTTCGCGGGCGTGGATCCGCACAACGTCAATCGTGAAACCTGGCAGGGCCTGTCGGAGGACCATCGCAAGGTCCTGC
The DNA here is from genome assembly GCF_005281615.1 of Rhodoligotrophos defluvii. Taxonomy (NCBI): domain Bacteria; kingdom Pseudomonadati; phylum Pseudomonadota; class Alphaproteobacteria; order Hyphomicrobiales; family Rhodoligotrophaceae; genus Rhodoligotrophos; species Rhodoligotrophos defluvii. The sequence continues at coordinate 405,589 of NZ_SZZM01000002.1, forward strand.
TTGAAGCGTCCGCCAGGGGTGTGGCGGCCGCAACCGCGAACTATTATCGGGTCTCGGCGGAGAACATCAAAAAGGCCCCGGGCATGGGCGTGGAAATCATCAAGGCTACAGATGAAATGATCGCCGCCAATAACGAGTTCGTGCAGAAGGACATTGCCGTAATCGAACAACAATTTACACGGGAATACAGGGTCAAGGACGCCGCTCGCAAAATAGAGCATGCGCGCGGACTCATTGACCGCTGGCGAGCTTTGCTGGCCAACTGGGATGGCACAGAAGAAAGCCTTTACAAGCTGTACAATGACGAGATTTTTTCGAAAATCGACGTCTCGACCTACGCCATGAAATGAACGCGCCCGGACGACTTTCGAACCGCCAGGCGTGATGCACAGCGCAACGCTTCCTCGACCATCCGCCCAGGTGGAGTATCGACTCATAAAATAACAAGGGAAAACGCCATGAGGAAATTACTATGGGCCACTACCGTCGCACTCGTCTTTGGCGCTACCGCCGGAACCTCGATCGCAAAGGACCTTGTCCTTTCGCACGGATATCCGACCACCCACCCTCTCTCGGTGACCTATGAGCGGTTCGCCGATTACATCGCCAAGAATAGCGACATAAAGCTCACCATCCATCCAGGCGGCGCATTGACGAGCCTCACCGAAACGTCACCGGCAATCCGGGACGGCGTTGTCGACATGGGAACCGTGAACCCGCCCTATTACCTGGCCGAGTTCCCGAACTCTAATCTCGTCGCCAATCTTTCCATGCTGGCGACCGCCGGTGAGGCGGTAAAGGCGCCCGGCCCGGTGATGGTCGGAGCGACCATGGAATATATCTTCTTCAACTGCGAGGACTGTCAGCGGGATTACGAGCAACAGGGACAGGTCTATCTCGGCTCTCTGTCGACGTCCACATTCGACCTTCTATGCTCGAAGCCCATCCGGTCGGTTGCGGATGTACGCGGCAAACGGTTGCGGTCGGGCGCCGCGAATTTCGGCCGCTGGGCCGAACATTTTGGCGGCGTACAGGTCCAGCTTCCCGGAGGCGAGATCTACGAATCGCTTTCACAGGGCGTCGTGGATTGCACCATGCAGTCGGTCTCCGACATGACGGGCTACCAGTTGAAGGAAGTGGCCAAGTTCGCGACGCTCGGCTTCCTCGGCGGGGTCTTCTCCGGTATCGACCCGCATAACATCAACATCAACACCTGGCGCAGCCTCACCGATGAGCAGCGGCGCGTTCTCCTCGACGCGTCCGCCCGCGGCGTGGCAGCAGCGACCCAGAACTTCTACAAAGTTGCGAAGGACAATGTCGACAACGCCTCGGAGCTGAAGATCGAAATTATTCCGGCGACCGATGAGATGGTTGCCGCGAACCAGAAGTTCGTCGAAGAGGACATGAAGGTGATCGAACGCCAGTTCTCGGAGGAATACGGCGTCAAGGATACGAAGGCGAAGATCGAAAAGATCAGGGCTCTGATCAACCGGTGGAAAGGTCTTCTGGCTAACTGGGACGGCAAGGAAGAGTCACTGGCCAAGTTGTTCTCGGACGAGATCTTCTCGAAGATCGATGAATCCACGTATGGCATGAACTAACGTGGCGAAACGAGCCCCCGGGGCGGCACGCGCCGCCCCTATCTGCCATTGGCATTCGAGATCGTCAAAATGTTTCAACTCGGCCGTCTCCTCGGGCGCACCATCGATGTCACGAGCTTCCTCGCTGGCCTCGCCGTGCTCCTGATGATGTCCCAGATCACCATTGACGTTGCCGGCAAGTACCTCCTCGACATACCTGTTCCCGCAACGATCGCCATGGTGTCCAACTACTACATGGTAGTGGTGGCGTTCCTGCCGTTGGCGCTGGCAGAGCGGCGGAACGATCACATCTCCGTCGAGCTCTTCACCGAAGGCTTGCCACGCCCGGCGCAGCGCCACCTCCATGCCTGGACGTGCCTCTTCTCCGCGATCGTCTTTGGCTTTCTCGCCTTTGCGGGTTGGGAAGAGGCGAGCACGAAACATGCAATCGGGGCGTTCATCATCGAACGGGCCCAGCGCATTCCCGTGTGGCCGTCCTACTACCTGCTGCCGATAGGAAGCGCCTTGATGGCGCTCACTCTCCTGTATCGGTTCCTGATCTATCTGTTCGGGGCAAAGAGCGGTCTCGGGCAAGCAGAGATCAACACCAGCGCCGATACCAGGGACGAAGATACAAAGATTCGCCCATGACGAACCTGGACATCGGCCTTTCCGGCCTGGGCGTACTCGTCGCCATGATTGCGCTGCGGGTGCCGATCGGCGTGGCGCTCCTTAGCGTGTCCTTCGTTGGAATTTGGCTTGTGGCAGGAGACCGGGCGGCGTGGGGGCTGCTGCGCGGCATTCCCTACAGCTTCGCGGCGAACTGGACTCTCAGTTCGGTGCCGATGTTCCTGCTCATGGGGTTCATCTGCTACCACGCAGGGATCACGAAGGGTCTTTTCAACGCAGCCCGCCTGTGGCTGTCGCGACTGCCCGGAGGGTTGGCCGTCTCCGCCGTTTTCGGCGCGGCGGGATTTGCCGCTGTGACCGGATCGTCGGTTGCGTGTGCGGCCGCGATGGGCCGCATCGCGGTGCCCGAGATGATACGCTATCGCTACGACCCGGCTCTGGCGACGGGAACGGTCGCCGCCGCCGGCACCATCGGCGCTCTGATCCCGCCAAGCATCCTGCTCATCATTTACGGGCTCTTTGCACAGACGCCGATCAGCCATCTTTTTGTCGGCGGGTTCAGCGCCGGCATTTTGACCCTCCTTGGCTATGTCCTGGTTATCATGGTTCGCGCCAAGCTCAATCCCGCGCTCGCCCCGCCTCTCGAGGAGAGGCCGTCCTTTCGTGAGAAGGTCTACGTCCTGCGCGACGTCTGGCCGGTTGCCCTCTTGATCATCGGCGTCTTTGGAGGATTGCTCAGCGGCCTCTTCACCGCAACGGAAGCCGGCGGAGTGGGTGCCGCACTGGCGATTATTATCGGTCTGGCAAGGCGCTCGCTCTCCTACGCTGGGATCAAGAACTCCGTGGTCGAGACGATCGTGACCTCCGCTGCTATTTTCTTCATCTCCATCGGGGCCAGCATGTTGACCCGTTTCCTAGCCTTCAGCGGAGTGGGCGCCTTCCTCACCGATCTCATCGTTGGCCTGGGCCTGGACCATTTCCTGCTGATGCTGGGGATCTCGATCCTCTATCTGTTGCTCGGAATGTTTCTGGAACCGATCGGCGCGATGCTGCTCACATTGCCGGTCGTGCTGCCGATCATCCAGGCTGCCGATCTCAATCTCATCTGGTTTGGCGTGGTGCTGGTGAAGTTTCTGGAGATCGGGATGATCACGCCACCCATTGGACTGAACGTCTTCGTCATCAAGGGGGTCGTCGGAAACCTCGCTTCCACCACGAATATCTTCCGGGGAATCATGTGGTTTCTCTGTGCCGATCTTGTCATCATTGTCATCCTGATGGTGTTTCCAGACATCATCCTGTTCCTGCCTAGCCTGCTGAACCGCTAAGTCACGCAATCGACGAGCCAGCGACGGCGTCCGGCCACAGACGGTATCGGCGCGTGTCGATCTCCCGCCTGAGACGCCGGAGCCAAAGACCAGACCTGAGGGGACAAACGCCCATCTTCGCGCAACGGGTGATCATGCCTTCCTGTTGCAGGTGATCTTGGTGCGAGTGTCAATTGAGGAACGAAATGATCGGACTTCCGGGCTGACTGCAAGCCGTGCTGCTCATGTCACGCGAACCAAATCAAGCAGTCGGCATTACGCCGCGCCAATCTGACGAGTACTGCGGGCCGGCAAAGGGAAGTAGCAAGGGAGACGCACTGTCATGGAGTTCGGCATTTTCAATTTGATGGGCTATCGCACAGGCGGCGCCTCAACCCACCAGATTCTCCATGAGGCCGTCGAGATGACGAAACTCGCGGACCAGGGCGGCATCGGGATGGCGTGGTTTGCCGAACACCATTTCTCCAATTACGGCATCTGCGCATCGCCGCTCATCATGGCCGCCCATTGCGCGCCACAGACCAAGAACATTAAGCTCGCGACCGGGATTCTGGTCTTGCCTCTCTATTCGCCAGCGAGGCTGGTATCTGAAATCGCCATGGTCGACTCGCTGTCGGAGGGCCGCCTGGTCCTGGGTATCGGCACCGGCTATCAGCCTTTCGAGTTCGAGCGCTTCGGAGCTGACCTCTCCCAGTCGAAGGAGCTGTTCACCGAGTTCGTCGAGATCATCGAGCAGGGGCTGACCCAGGAGTTCGTCGAATTCAGAGGCAAGCATCTGTGGCTGCCCAAGACGCATATCTCGGCGCGGCCATATGGTTCGAAGCCGGAAATCTGGGTTGCAGGCCATGCGCCGCAGATCCATCAGGAGGCCGCACGCCGGGGCTATCCGATGATCGTCAATGGGCGCTTCCAAACAATCGACGAGGTGGCGCGCAACAGGCCGTTGCTTCGGGACGTGCTGGCGGGGCAAGGCGTCGATCCGGACACGCTCCATTGGGGCCTCCTCCGCTATTGCTGTGTCGCTGACAGCCGCGAAGATGCTCTCGACTTCGCCGAGAACGCGCGCTGGCAGTTACGCGTCGCTGGGGCCCTGCGCCGCAGGGAAGAAGTCCAGAAGGGCCATATGATCATGGGAGATACCCCGTTTCCGAACGAGCAGACGCTGGAACAGATCCTCGACAGCCAGATGATCGGCGATGTCGAGACCTGCATCCAGCGAGGGGTCGAAGAGATACGCAAGACCGGCGTCAACCACATCTCGCTTTACTTTCAGCTTGGCGATTACGGCCACGACCGCGCCATGCGCTCGCTCGAGCGGTTCATCACCGAGGTGATTCCGGGCATCGAGAAGGAGCTGGGACCGCTGTCTCAGGTACCCTCCGCGCCACAGCCTGCAACCGGATCAGGTAGCACATTCAACCGAGCGACCGCCTGAACCAACGAGAGATCCTGGGAATATGAGGGACAGTGTCATGGCTAACGCCGACGAATTGCCGTTCAGCCTTGCCGGGATGCGCGTGCTCATCACCGGCGCGGACGGAGGAATGGGTGTCGCCACAAGCAAGCTCTGCGCGCGCTTGGGAGCGGATCTCATCCTGGTGGATCGGCAGAAGCCCACCGGACTGGCAGAGGCCCTGCCGCTGGCCTCCTCGCAAACGGTATCCGCCGTTTCCTGCGATCTGTCCGATCGCGCACAGGTCGATGCGATGGCGAAGGCGACGGGGCCGGTGGATGGCATCGTCGACCTCGCAGCGGTCTGTCCCTATAACGATTGGCATGAGGCGGACTGGAACGACACCCTGCTGGAGGTGATGGCGATCAATGTCGGGGGCCCCATAAACCTGCTGCGGGCCTATTTCCCCGCGATGGTCGAGAACCGCTTCGGCCGTGTCGTGCTAACGGGATCCCTCGCCGGGCGGACAGGCGGGCTGCGGGCGGCGCCCCATTATTCGGCATCCAAAGGCAGCGTTCACACTCTCGTTCGGTGGTTCGCGCAGCGCGGCTCTTCGCACAACGTTCTAGTCAACGGAATTTCGCCCGGAACGACCGACACACCGATGATGCGCGGTCAAGGCTACGATCCATCGGCCTTCCCGCTAGGCCGCTTCGCCACGCCCGAAGAAATGGCGGGACCAATCGCATTCCTCTTGTCTCCCGCAGCAAGCTTCGTCGCCGGGGTGATTCTCGACGTGAATGGCGGCATCCACTACTCCTAGAATGCCATTCGCCAAGGGGCGGATCATGATCTACAGGACGATCAAGAACACCCGCATCCCGGCGCTCGGCTTCGGAACATTCGGCCTGAACGGCGCCGAGGGTCTGGCGGCCATCGAATGCGCTCTGGAGACGGGATATCGGCACATCGACGCGGCGATCCGCTATGGCAACGAGGCTGAAGTTGGACAGGCAATCGCCTCGTCGCGCGTGCCGCGCGAGGAGATCTTCCTGACAACCAAGATCTGGTATGGCGATCTCACCCCCCAGGTTATTTTCGATTCCACGCGAGAAAGCCTCGATCGCCTCAAGACGGATTTCGTGGACTTGCTTCTGATTCACTGGCCAAGCCCGGACATGGACCTTGGGCGGGTTCTGGACGCACTGGCAGAGCTCCAATCAGAAGGGCTGGCACGCAACATCGGCGTGGCGAATTTCCCGACGGCACTGATGCGTGCTTGCGTCGAAGATCACGGCGCTGACCTCCTCACCAACCAAGTCGAGTACCACCCTTTCCTAAACCAGAGCGCCGTGTATGACCTGTGCCGGCGCTACGGAATGCTGCTGACCGCCTATCTGCCGCTTGCTCGGGGAGCGGTCATGGACGACCCCGTGCTGCAGGAGATCGCCGAAAGCCACGGCAAATCCGCCGCCCAGGTCACGCTGCGCTGGTTGCTGCAGCAAGCGGATGTCGCCGCCATCCCCCGCTCGTCGAAGCCGGAGCACATCCGATCCAATTTCGACGTGTTCGATTTTGCTCTGAGCGAGGAAGAGATGGCCCGTATCGGCGCGCTGCGTGGTGGCGGCCGCATCGTGAATGTGGAATGGGCGCCCGAATGGGACCCGGCGTGAGCGCAAGCGTCGCGAGCCTCATCACAAGACAGCAGGGGGAGTGCTTTTAATGTATGAGATCTCCGGACGCTCCGCACTCATTACCGGTGCGGGATTGGGCATTGGCCGTTCGATCGCTCTGCGCTTGGCCGCGGAAGGCGTCAATCTGGCCTTGTTCGACCTGCACGAAAGCGCACTCGGTGAAACCGCCGGTCTGGCGCGCTCCGCCGGCGTCAAGGTCGCTGCTCACGTGGTCGACGTGTCGGACGCGGCTGCCGTCGACACCGCGACGGCAGACGCGGGCACGACGCTCGGCGGCTTCGATTATCTGGTCAACAATGCCGCCATCTCGCACCGCAATTCCATCATAGAGGCCGACGCGGAGCATTTCGGCAAGGTGATGAGCGTCAATGTCTGGGGTGTGTTCAATTGCTCCAAGGCGGTCCTGCCCGGCATGCTGAAAGCGGGTCGGGGCAGCATCGTCAACATCTCGTCCTGGGCGGGAAAGACGGCGCTGCCGCAGTACTTTGCCTATTGCACGTCGAAATTCGCCGTCATCGGCATGACCCAGGCCATGGCTGTGGACCTCGGCCAGCACGGCATCAGGGTCAATGCCGTGTGCCCGGGCATCATCATGAACACGCCGACGCGCGACATGGCGGAGGCCGAAGCGAGAGCGCGCGGGTTGCCGCCGGCAAGCGAACGGGCGAAAACCGTACCGATGCGGCGGCTTGGCGAACCGGAAGACGTGGCCAATTGCGTTGCTTTCCTGCTCTCGGACCAGGCCGATTACCTCACAGGGCAATCGATCAATGCCACCGGCGGCCTTTGGACAAATTAGGATGGAAGGAGCAGCTGCGAACCCACATCTGTGCGCAATCGTTGTGCTAAAATCAACGTTGACCGCCGCCTAGCTGCCCGGGAAACATTTCGTTTCAAAATGTGTCGGTTCCGCCCTGCTCCCGATTTCGGGGAGGAACAGGAAGAGGCATGAATGAAGCGGCTGGCTGGGAAGGCGTTCGTCATAACAGGCGCGGGGTCGGGCATTGGTCAGAGCAGTGCCCTTCGCCTCGCTGAAGAAGGCGCAGGGGTTCTTGCGGTCGACCAGTCGATCGAATCGGTGAACGCGACGGCCGCGATGGCGCGTGAAGGAAGCGGCCGCATCATTGCATTCCAGCAGGACATCACGGCGGCCGACGGCCCAAAAAGGATGCTCGGTGCGGCAATCCAAGCATTCGGGGATGTGGACGGCATCGTGAACAATGCCGGCATCGGGGCGGCCAAGTCCGCTCATCTGACCACGGATGAAGAGTTCGACCGCTTTATGGATGTCAATCTGCGGGCGCTGTTTCGTCTGTCACGAGACTTCATCCTGGAGCGACGCCGTAAGGGTGGCATCATCGTCAATCTGGCATCGGTCTTCGGTTTGACGGGATATCCCGGCAGCGCGCCCTATTCCGCGACCAAGGCCGCCGTAATCGGTCTGACGCGCCAGATGGCGGCAGATTACGGGCGGGACGGCTTCAGGGTCAATGCGGTGGCGCCGGGGATGATCATGACGCCGATCCATAGTGAGGAACGCCAGAAATCGAATCCGGAATATTATAGATCCTTCGTCAATGGCACGCCGATGGGTGTGACGGCGGACGCATCGGTCATTGCATCCGCCATCGCATATCTCTGCTCGGATGACGCCAAATTCGTCTCTGGGCATGTTCTGGTGGTCGACGGCGGCTGGCTCTCCACCAAGCGCGACCTGCCTGTGGAAGAAACGCCCGCGGGCTATCACTTCGCATAGCCGGCGGAACTTCCCGAATGCTGCGGCTCTGGTCGGGCCGCGGGCAAGGACCCGAATCTGAAGCTGAGAGGGCTGCTTATGCGCGGACTGCACGAAAAGGTCTTTATCGTCACGGGCGCAGGGTCGGGCATCGGGCGCGCAAGCGCCCTCCGTCTTGCCGAGGAGGGCGCCTTTGTGCTGGCGGTCGACAGGGATATCGACAAGGCGACCGAAACCGTCGGCCTCAGCCAGGGCGCGACGGGAAAGGTCCAAGCCTTCGCGCAGGACCTCACGGAGAATCAGGCTCCGCAGGCCATCCTGCAAGCGGCGCGGGACGCTTTTGGAGAGCTCGACGGCCTGGTCAACAATGTCGGGCTCGGCAGTCCGAAATCAGCTCTCGACGAACCAGACGAAGAACACGACAAGTACATGAACATCAATTTCCGGACGGTCTTCCGGATGTCGCGCGACTTCATCGGCTTCAATATGCACCGGGGGGGCTCGATCGTCAGCATCGCTTCCACCTTCGGCCTCGTCGGTTTTCCCGGCGCCGCCACCTATTCGGCCGCAAAGGCTGCGATCGTTGGCCTAACGCGCCAACTGGCCGCCGAATACGGCGAGCACGGCTTTCGCGTGAATGCGGTTGCACCTGGCCTCATCATGACGCCGGCCCATACGCTGGAGCGCCAGACCAAGAACAAATGGTTTTATGACTCCTACCTCAACGGCACCCCGCTCAAGGTCGCGGGCGATGCGGATGCGATCGGCGCGGCCGTCACGTTCCTGTCATCCGCCGACGCCGGCTTCATCACCGGACAAGTGCTTCCCGTCGATGGTGGCTGGACCATCACGAAATATGCATTTGCGGATGATGGACGCGTGCGAGCGAGATAAGCACCGGCGGGCTCTTATGCATCGAGCGGGCTGGGCGCCGCCTCCGTGTCATCACCTATCTGACCACACCGCAAGCTCATAGCCGTCGGGATCGGCGAAATGGAAGCGGCCGCCCGGGAACGAGTAGGCAGGCTTGATGATCTTGCCCCCGGCCTCCTCGAGGCGGCGCTGGGTTTCGGCGAGATCGCTCGCATAGACATCTAAGCTGCCACTGATCCTGGCCTCTGGACCGGCCAACGCCAAGGCGACCTCTTGCGCCCCTAAAGCAGTCCAAGACAGGCGTCCGCGTGTGATCCTGGTGGGAGCAAGGCTTCGTAAAGCGCTTGATGCGGCATCGCGTAAGGACCTCCACATCCTTCTAAACTCGTCCGGCAGACCGTGGACAGAAAATGGCCTCCGCTCTCTCCTGGGGTAAGGCATATAAGGCAGCTGGCATGGAAGGTGTAACCTTCGACGACCTAAGAGGAACGGCTGTCACACGCGTCCTCTGGTCGGTTGCACCGAAGCCGAAATCGGCACGCTCACTGGCCACAGCTTGAGAGACGTGCGCTCGACCCTAGGTGCTCACTACCTGCATCGCGACCCGGAACTCGCGCGATCGGCGATTAGGACGCTCGAAGCAGGAACAACATTCGCGAATGAGTTCCCGAACGACAGGTTTTGTTCTGTAGAAAAGGTGCGAAAAGTCTAATGAAATCAAGTGGCTGGGGGACTAGGATTCGAACCTAGACTGGCGGAGTCAGAGTCCGCTGTCCTACCATTAGACGATCCCCCAAGGGTGCGCGTTAGATATCAACGGGTTAGGCTGTCGTCAATCCCTCGGCTTGCACATGACTTGCAATCCCTGTTCTCGGCGCCCGCCGACCGCGTGCTCAACATGCCTAACCGCAGCGGACGAACACGGCTCCGTCTCCGGCGATCCTGACGCCGCTGATCGAAAGCGGTCCGTTCGGCGGCGGCTCCACCACCAGGGCATCCGGCGAATGCGCGCTTATCGGGAGCTCCCGATACGGCCTGTCGAAGATGAGGGCCGGATCCTCGCCGAGCCTGACATAGCCTGTCCGCGATTCGCCGTTGATGCGCGTCTCGATCACTTGCCCGCCGGCCGCATTGCCGCTGATCGCGAAGTCCGGCGACCGGCAGGACGAGCCTTTGGCCGTCCAGGACGCAAGGACATAGTCGCGCGTCAGCAGCGTAGAGTCCTGTCGCGGGGGCTGCACCCGCGTGATGTTTTCGACCTCGATGGTTGCAGCACCCTGCATGCAGAATGAGACCTCGGCAGTCTTGCCCGTCACCCGCACATAATCGCCCGCTTGGAACTGCGCTCCGGCCCCAACAAGACTGTATGTCTGGCCGCCGGGCGTCTCCAACTGCAGGCATTCCGCACCGCGTGCAAGCCGTCCCTCTTCCGTCCGCATGCCGGCCCCGTCGTTCGGCGCATCGGGGTCGCGCCGTTCGACCACCTGCACCGGCCTGCTGACCTCCGTGCGGCCGTCTTGGGTGTGAATCACAAAGACGAGTTCGTCTCCGGGATCCGCGTTTTCGGGTATCCGCACCTGGGCTTCCACCTCGCCGTCGGCCTGCACCCGCGCCCGCTCGAGCGAGCGCCATTCCGACTCCGGCGGCCCGACGCCGATCTGCACCAATCGACCCGGCGTGTAGTTGCGGCCGCTCACCGTGATGGGCGCCCCGGGCCCGCCCGCTCGCGGCTGGACGCTGATGGTCGGTTCCCCGGTGATCGGGCCGTCCTGCCCGTCCGGCGCGACCCCCGGGATACGGATCGAAAGACCGATCCTCAAATCGTCCGCGTCGAGATCCGGATTGGCCGCGAGCAGAGCACCGACGCTCGTGCCATACCGTTCCGCCAGCGAGAATAGCGTGTCGTCCGGCCCAATCTGGTGGGTTTGCCGCGAGGGTGCCGTATCGCGGTGACCGCTATCGTCGCCCCCGCGGGTCGCTCCCGGTATGTTGAGCCGGGTCCCCACGGGTATGTCGTTCAAATCATCGATCTGCGGATTGGCGGCCTTAAGTTCCGACAGCTGGACCCGACACTGCTGCGTCACCTGGTACAAGGTGTCGCCTGGCTGCATGATGTATTCCTCGGCGCAGGGGCTCTGCGCCCCGGCACCTCCACCGGCGAGGAGGGCGACGGAAAACGCCGTGAGCACCCCGGAGGTTGAAAGCCATCCTCCCATATCCACGCTCCCTGTTCTGGCCTGAGCGCTGACTCCGCACACTGCGGCTGGCTTCATCTGCGCGCTGCGACGGCCTTTCGCCGGGCACGGAGGCCGGCTTGCTTGACGGCACAACAGTTCCGGGGCGCACGGGTTCCGACCTCGGGCGGGAAAGCGGCGGGCCCCGCCTCGCCGGAAAACCCGGATGTGTCGTCACGCCGCCGCTGATGGCCCAACCAGCAGAACCACCGGCAGCCTCGATCCGCCGTGCTAGCTCAGATGCGCATACCGACCGCTCGGCTGTTAAGTCCTGCGGCGAGCACATTGGCGAGGCTGCGGCCGGCATCACCCGTTTGGTCGAGGCTTGGGTTGTAGATGGTCACCTCCAGTCCCACGGCCTTGTCGCTCGCCAGGGCCATGCGCAAGACTGTGGCCAAGTCTTGCCAATCGAGACCGCCAGGGATCCTGAAGTCCACGGCGGGCATGATGGCGTCATCGAGCACATCGGCGTCCAGGTGGATGAAGAAGCCGTCGAGTTCTGGCCGCGTCAGGTGATCGATGGCGATACGCGTAGCGGCCTCGACGCCCATTTGCCTTATCCGGGGCAGGTCGAGGGCGAGAAGATCGGCTGGCAAAGGTTGGCTGCCATACGCGGCTTGGTCGTCGTGATCGCGATATCCAAAAGCGACCACATCGGCGGAATGGACGAGCGGACTTTCGCCTTCGAATTCGGTGACGATGGCCGGTCCGTGGCCGGTGACCCAAGCCAGGTCCATCGAGGCGCCTTCGCCATTGGGCTCGGCCTCAGGCTGAAAGAAATCGGCATTTCCGTCGATAAAGAGCAGGCCATGGCGGCCGCGTCGCCGCAGCGCGAGCATCGAACCGAGCAGGATCGTGCAGTCACCGCCAAGAACGATCGGGAACTCGCCAGTATCGAGCACCGGTCCAACCGCGTCAGCAAGCATGGGTGACCATCCTGCAATCTCATGCGCATTGAGGATGGTCGTTTGAGGATCCCGGGTTCGGCTCGTGGCCGGCACATGCACCCGGCCGGCGTGCCGGGCACCGATGCGGTCAGCAAGGCCAAGCTGCAAGAGCCTGTCGGACAAGCATTCAACGCCATCGGTGGAGAGGCCCAAAGTAGACGGCGCTTCAATGATGGCAAACGGGGCGGATCTGCTCATTGTCCGGTCTCCAAAACAAGGCCTTGATGTAACAAGCGCTGAGGCCTTCGACCTCGCGATCGGCGGTACGGGTCTGGAAAGCCGCCGGCGACGTGGTAGGCCGCGCCAAGCGATTTCGAAACGAAATTGACAGGCAGACTGTTCGATGGCGGATCTCGGGAACTGGCTTGCCTCTCCCGCTAACCGCGGTTGAAAATAAACAATCGATCATTTATACGAGATCAGTTGCGAGCGGAGGATGCGGGATGAGGCGGTTAGAAGGCCACACAGTGCTGATTACCGGCGGTGCGAGCGGGATCGGCGAAGCGACGGCCGGGCGACTGGCGGAAGAAGGCGCGCATATTCTGATTGCCGACCGGGATCAAGACGGGCTCGCCCGGCTGGTCGGCGCGCTCGAAGCCGCGGGCCGGCGCGTGGAAGCAGCCCATTACGACCAGAGCCGGCCGGAGACGATCACCGCGATGTTCGCCTCGCTGAGGCAACGGCATGCGAGACTGGACGCCTGTTTCGTGAATGCTGGCTATGGGCGCTATGGCGAGTTCCTGTCCGTGGACCTCGGAGACTGGCAGCGCCATATCGACGTCAATCTTACCGGCAGCTTCGTCGTCGCGCAGGAGGCCGCCCGCTGGATGGCGGACGCTGGAAACGGCGGCGCGATCATTTTCAACGCCTCGACCGCCGCCGCGCACGAGTGCGACCTGTTCGCCGCCTACGCCGCATCGAAAGCCGGCCTCCTGATGCTCGCCCGCACCATGGCCTCCGAGCTCGGCAGCTTCCGCATTCGGGTCAACGTGATCCTTCCCGGCGTGATCGCAACAGCTATGACAAAGGGGCTGCTGTCGGAGGAGAACTATGCGGAGACGGTCGCGGCGGAGACGCCGCTCGGCCGGTTCGGAACCGGCGCCGACATTGCCGCGGCGGTCGCGTTTCTCGCCTCCGATGATGGTGCGTTCGTCACGGGCACCACGCTGGTCATAGACGGCGGCCAGACACTGCACGGCTACCCCCGCTGGTTCGCCGCCGATTACCGGGAAAAGGGCCGACCGCTATGGCGCCCCTACCTGGTGAACGGACACAAGATGGCGTGATCGCACCCGCGCCCGGGGCCGCCCCGCGCGCCAATATCAAGAACACGGGAACTTGGGAGGAGTTGTCCATGGCCGCTATTCGCCCTGACCGTCACGAAACTGTCCTGCGCTATGTCTTGGAACAGCGCGCCCGCGATCATCCGGATCGCATCTATGTGGTGTTCGAGGATGATACCGCATGGACATACGCGCAGGCCCTCGAGGTGACGCGCCAGGTTGCGGCAGGGCTCGCGCGCCTCGGCGTGCGGCAGGGCGACCGCGTGCTGTCCTGGCTGCCAAACTGCCCGGAAGCGCTGGCCGTCTGGTTCGGCATCAATTGGCTCGGCGCCATTTATGTCCCCATCAACACTTCGTATCGCGGATTGCTGCTCGAGCACGTGATCAAGGCGTCTCGCGCCGAAATCATGGTGGCGCGCGCCGAGCTCGTGGACCGTCTGGCGGAGATCGACCGTGGCCGGCTCCGCCACGTCGTGGTGCACGGCAGGGCCATGCCCGAACCCATTGCTGGCCTCGAACTGCTCCCCCACGATCTGTTGCGGCAGGACCAGCGAACGGGTGAATTGGCCGAACCGATAGAACCCTGGCACACCCAGAAGATCATCTACACATCGGGTACCACCGGTCCCTCGAAGGGCGTGCTCTGCAGCTATTTCCACACGGCCACCTCGGCGGCCGCCGCCTTCGGCGAGAAGCCCGGCCTCGCGCCGCGCTATCTCGTTCAGCTGCCGCTGTTCCATGCAGGCGGCACCATCGGCTCCTACGCCATGCTGCTGTCCGGCGGCTCCATCGCCCTGTGGTCCGGCTTCCGCACGGACGCCTTTTGGGATTTCGTCAGCCGCAAGGAGGTGACGTGCTGCACCCTGCTCGGCTCCATGGCCACCTTCCTCAGCAAGCAGGAGCCTTCGCCGAAGGAACGCGAACACCGGCTCGCCTGGTGCTATGTCATCCCACTGATGGATGATGCTGCCGCCTTCACCCGGCGCTTCAACGTTCCCGTCTATTCGCTCTTCAACATGACCGAGACCTCCTGCCCCATCCTCACCGAAGCCAACCCCGCTGCGAAGGGAACCTGCGGCAAGCTGCGGCCCGGGGTGGACGCGCGCCTTGTGGACGAAAACGACATCGAGGTCGAAATCGGCGAGGTGGGCGAGCTGATCCTGCGCACCGACCTGCCCTGGCAGATGAATCACGGCTATGACGGCGCGCCGGAAGCAACCGCAGCGGCATGGCGCAATGGCTGGTTTCACACCGGCGATGCCTTCCGGCGCGATGCCGAAGGCAACTATTTCTTCGTCGACCGAATCAAGGACGCGATCAGACGGCGAGGTGAGAACATCTCCTCATTCGAGGTGGAAGCCGTGATCAGCCAGCATCCGGACGTGCTCGACGTGGCGGTTGTCGCCGTCCCGAGCGAGCATGGCGAAAACGAGGTCTTGGCCTGTATCGTGCCTCGGGCCGCACGTGAGATCGATTTGCCGGGGCTGATCGACTTCTGCTCTGCCCGGATGGCGCATTTCATGGTGCCGAGATTCGTCCGGATGTATGAGAGTCTCCCGACGACGCCGACCGGCAAGGTTCAAAAGGTGCTTCTGCGCCAGGCGGGCGTCGATGGCAGCACGTGGGATCGCGAGGCGCAAGGAATTCGGCTGCGCCGGGAACGATTCGGCTAACGCACGAGAGCCAGATGAGGGGTAGGCCAAGAAAGAAAGCCGCAGGGAGCTGGGAAGCCAACGAGTTCTCCGACGACCCCGGCACGCGCGAGCGGATGCTGGAGGCGGCGGCAGAGCTGTTCCTGCGCCAGGGCTTCGCGACGACCACCATACGCCAGATTGCGGAAAGCTGCGGGGTGACGCCCGGCGCCATCTACAATCACTTCAGCTCCAAGGACGAGATCCTCTACAGCATCATTTCCTTCACGCAGGGCACGGCGGAAAAGGAAATGCACCTCGCCCTGCAACGGGGCAGCGGCGATCCCAAAATGCGCCTTTACCAAGTCGCCCGGGCGCTCACGTCCATAAACTGCCGTTACCGGATCAACGCCCTGGCGAGCAACAAGGAATATCGCGGGCTTGAGGAGCCTTATCTCTCGGAAATCCTGGCGGGCCGGCGGCGCCTGCGCGGCTATATCGAGCGGGTGCTTGAGGAGGGTGGTGATGCCGGCGTCTTCATCCTGCCGCAGGTTGCCGGCAAGCCGTCCGCGCGCATTGCGGGTATAGCCATTGGCGACATGTGCATCCGGGCGGCAGAATGGTTCCGCCCGGACGGGCCCGCAACCGTTGAGGAGCTGGCACGGGAATATGCCCTTATGGCGCTCAGATGCGTCGGCGTGAATGACTTCATGCCGCCAGAGTGAGCCGCAGCCAACGTCCCTTCCCTACCGCCTGAGCAGCCGCAGCGCATTCTCGCAGAGCCAGGCCCGCTTCACCGCAGGCTTGAGGTCGAGAGCGGCGACTTCCCGCGCGAGGTCGCGGATCGACACGCCATTGACCCACTCGGTCGCGCCGAACATCACCTTGTCCACCATCATCCGGCCGCCCAGCAGCAGCATCGGTTCCCAGCCGGCGCCCGGCTGACCAATCATGCGCCCGCGATGCGTCGAGAATTCCAGATAAACGTTTCGATGCCTGTGGCACACGGCCACCATCTCGGCGATCCACGGCCAGCCGCCATGACCGGCGATGACGACAAGCTCGGGAAAGGCAATCGCCACCCTGTCGATCTCGCGCCACGTACAGAAATCGACCGGACGGGTGGTGGCGAAATGGTTGCCGGTGTGGATCCACAGCGGCACGCCGAGGCGCCTGGCGGTATCGTAAACGGGCGCCACGCTCGGATCATCAGGCTTCACGCCGTCAATGAACGGACAAAGCGTGCCCCCGCCCATGCCCTCATCTGCGACCAACCGCTCAAGCTCACGCGCGGCGAAGGCGGGCCGGCGCATGTCCAGGCCCGCCCAGGCCTGCAGGCGGCCATCGCTCCGGCGGGCGACGCCTGCCAGCCAGTCGTTGACGGTGCCTGCTTGCGGATGCAGCGCATCGAGACCGTGGACGACCTGAAGCGCGACGCCCTGCGCCTCCAGACTGGACAGATAGGCCGCTTCGCCCATAGACAGCGAGCCCCTCTCGACGAGCAGTTCGGCCGCGGCGAGGGGCGAGCGCGCGAGGGCCTCCCAGTAGTCGTCCTCGGCAACCCCGGCGAGGCTGCAGAAGCGATGGCCGAACCGATCGAGATAGGCCGGCACCTCCCTGGCGAACCAGGAGAGATAGGCGCGCCAGCCGTGGCGATCGAAATAGATGCCACACATGTCGACAATGCCGTCAATCAGATCGTCGATGCCGGATGCGGTCGGCTGCATGATCGATGTTTCCCCTGACATGGCTTTTCATCACCGCCGCGACCAGCCACCGTCCACGAACAGTGACGCGCCCGTCACATAACTGGCTTCATCGGAGGCAAGCCAGGCCACGGCATTGGCCACCTCATGGGGAAGGCCCATGCGTCGCAGCGGTTGAATGCGGACCTGGCGTTCGCCCAGCTGCCGGATCTCCGGGTCGCCTTGAACCATGTCGGTTTCGATGAAGCCTGGGCAGACCGCGTTCACACGGACGCCCTCGCGCCCGAGCTCCGTGGCAAGAGACCGGGTGAGCGTCAGTAGCCCGCCCTTCGAGGCGTCGTAAGCGGGCTGGCCGAAGAAGCCCATGATGGCGGCCGAGGCGATGTTGACGATGGCCCCGCGTCCCGAGGCGGCGAGCATGTCGGCGGCAGCCTGCGCCATCAGGAAAGGGCCCTGCAGGTTCACGCGCAGCACTCGCTCCCAGTCTTCGGCTCGGTGATCTCGAACCCGTGCCCGGTGCTCGATCCCGGCATTGTTCACCAATATGTCGACAGGACCGAGCGCGGCAGCGGCGGCGCGCGTGACGGATTGGCAGCCCTCGATCATGGAGATATCGCCGGGCACATCCACGGCGCGTCCGCCGGCTGAGGCGATCGCCTCGCGAACGGCAGCGGCATGGTGCGCCGCGATATCGTTGACCGCGACGGCGGCACCGTCTTCCGCTAATCGCAAGGCGATGGCGCGGCCGATGCCCCGCCCTGCCCCCGTCACCAGTGCCACCCGGCCTTCCAACCGCGGTCCGGAGCGCTTCCGCGTTTCTTCGACTTGCGGAACCCTTCCACGGTCTTGCTTGGTCGCATGTTCTTCACGCGAACCGGCGTCCATTCCGCTTGAAAATGCCAACTTGGACCCTTTCCTGATTGCATTATATAAATGATCGTTTATTTATATCCTTGCGGCCTGTCAAGGCTGGCGAAGAACGAGGGAGCAAGGCGGCCGATGGCTGGTGTCTATGTGCTTGGCGGCGCGCAGACGGATTTCGCGCGAAACTGGGCCCGCGAGGGCAAGTCGCTCTTCGACATGATGGCTGAGACGATCGATGCCGGCCTGCTGGAGACGGATTTGCAGCCGGCCGATATCGGTGCCGCGCATATCGGCAATTTCGCCGCGGAGCTCTTTTGCGACCAGGGCCTGCTCGGCGGCTTCTTCGCGGCCATCAAACCGGAATTCGATGGGCTGCCGACCGCACGCCACGAGGCCGCCTGCGCATCGGGCAGCATCGCCTTGCTCGCGGCGGCCGCGGAGATCGAGGCCGGACGGTACGACGTCGCCTGCGTGCTCGGTGTCGAATACATGCGCAACCTGCCAGGCTTGACCGGGGCCAAGCTTCTTGGCACCGCTTGCTGGCAGAGCCGGGAGGCCACCGAAGCCCAAGTGGTCTGGCCCGCGATGTTCAACCGGCTCATCGACGAATACGACCGGCGCTATGGCATCCGCTATGACCATCTCGCCGCAATCGCGCGCAACAACTACGAGAATGCGAGAGTCAATCCCTATGCCCAGACCCGCCAATGGAATTTCGGGAACAGGGCCTTCACGACGGACGATGAGGAAAACCCACCTGTCGTGGGGCGAGTGAGGCGGCAGGACTGCGGACAGATCACCGACGGGGCCGCGGTGGTTTTCCTGGCATCGCGGCGCTTCGCCGAAAGCTATTGCATACGGCACGGCAAGCGCCCCGATGTGCTCTCGCGAATCGAGGGTTGGGGCCATCGCACGGCCACCATGCTGCTGAGCGACAAGTTCCGCGCGAGCGAAGGGCAGCCCTATGTCCTCCCCCATGTCAGGGGAACCTTCACCGACGCCTTCCGGCGGGCTGGATTGAGCGGCGTGGGCGATCTCGACCTCTTGGAGGTGCACGACTGCTTCTCGATGACCGAATACATGATCATCGACCACGCTGGCATCACGGCGCCAGGCGAGAGCTGGCGGGCGGTCGAAGATGGCTCCATCGCGAAGCGCGGGCGGATTCCCGTGAACCCGAGCGGTGGGCTGATCGGTCTCGGCCACCCGGTCGGTGCCACCGGTGTCCGAATGCTTCTCGATGTCCACAAGCAGGTGACCGGTACCGCCGGCCCCACCCAGGTCGAGGGCGCTCGCAGAGCTGCCACCCTCAATATCGGCGGAAGCGCAACAGCGTCGGTGTGTTTCGTCACGGGCAAGGTCGACGGCGGCTAGAGCATTTCGAGCGAAATAGGAGCGGTTTGCGTGAAGCAAATGAGGTCGATAAATAAATAATCGTTCATTGACTTTCACTCTACCCCGTGTATCACTTGTCCAAAACGGGGGCCACGAAGCCTCTTCGTCCTCTGGGGAGGAGACCATGGCCAGCGAACAATCCCAGCACCTGAGAATGATGTACCGTTCGCTCGCGGACCGCTGCGCCGCGCATCCGGACATGGATCTCGAGACGATGCGGGATGTTTTCGAACGCCTTCACCAGGTCACGCCCGAGCCGGAAGCTGTGACCTATAAAGAGGACAATGCGAGCGGCGTGCCGGTTCTGTGGTGCATTCCCGACGACGGCGCATCCGACCGGGTCTTGATGCACAGCCACGGCGGCGGCTTCATGGTGCTGTCCATGCATACCGATCGGAAGCTCGCAGGCCATATCGCGAAGGCGGTCGGCATCCGCGCCCTGGTGCTTGATTTCAGGCTGGCGCCCAAGCATCCGTTCCCGGCACAGATAGAGGACGCCGTCACGGCCTATCGCTGGCTGCTGGACCAGGGGATAAGGCCCGAGCACATCGTCTCGGAGGGCCATTCGGCCGGCGGCAATCTCTGCACCAGTATGGTGCTGAAGCTTCGCCGGGAGGGTCTGCCCCTGCCGGCAGCGATCATGCCCACCTCGCCCTGGTACGACATGGAACTCAAGGGAGCGACGCTCGACAGCCTGGCCGATAAGGACGCGATCGTGCAGCGGCCGATCCTCGACGGCATGGTCGGCGCCTTCCTGGGCGACACGCCGCCAAACGACCCGCTGGCCAATCCGCTCCACGCCGATTTGACCGGATTGCCCCCGATCCTCATTCACACCGGCGAGCACGAGACCCTGCTGGACGATACCCACCGGTTTGCCGCACGGGCGCAACAGGCGGGCGTGGACGTCACCGTCCGGATCGGACCGGAGATGCAGCACTCCTACATCTATCTTGCCGGCCGCGCCCCGGAAGCGGACGACGCCCTTGCGCATATGCGGCACTGGGTGCGGCCGAAGCTCGGCCTTTCGTAAGATAACAATTGGGAGGATGAAGGATGAAGCTGTGGGTTGGCGCTTTGGCGGGCGCCGGGCTGGCCGCGGCAGTTGCGGCCGCATCTCCTGCCAAGGCAGAGGAATTGCGGATCGTCATTGGCCTGCCGGGCGACTACGCGCTGGTGCACGCCATGCAGAAATTCGCCGACCAGGTGGAACGGCGCACCGACGGCGCTTACACCGGCAAGGTCTATGCCGGCTCGCTCCTGACCTTTGCGGAGACCATGAGCGGCGTGCGCGACGGCATTGCCGCAATCGGTTTCGTGCCGACGGGATATCATCGCGCGGAGTTCCCGAACTCCAACCTCGTGGTCGACCTTGCGACCGCGACGAACGACCCGGTCGTCATGGCCGGAGCGGCCAACGAGTTCATGTTCGCCTGCAAGCCTTGCCTTGCGGAATATGCCGCACAGAACCAGGTTTTCCTCGGACTTGCGGTCATCGGCCCCTATTACCTCGCCTCTAAGCAGAAGGTTCAGGTGCCTGCCGACTTCAAGGGCCGAAAGTATCGCGGCTTCGGCCCCTACGGCCGCTGGGCCGCCGCCATGGGGGCCACCGCCGTCGCGACCGTCACCGCCAATGATGTTTACGAGGCGATCAGCCAAGGCCATCTCGACGGCAACATCCACACGGTCGACGCGCTGAAGACCATGTCGCTGGGCGACGTCACCGATTACCTGCTGAACGAGCCGGTCGGGCTCTACAATGGCAATTCCATGTTCAACCTGAACCGCGAGGTCTGGGACGGGCTCAGCGCCGAGCAGAAGCGCCAATTCCTGCTGGCGGCTGGCGAGGCCAGTGCTTATGCGACCGTGGCCTACTACGCCGAAAACATGGCGCATCTGAACAACGCGGCATCCCTAGGCGTGCAAGTCATCGAGCCCTCGCCGGAACTGAGGGCCGCCTCGCAAAAGTTCCGCCAGGAAGACCTCACCACCGTGGCCAAGCTCAATCGCGAGCAATATGGCATCGCCGATGCCGAGGCCCAGGTGCAGGAGCTGCTGCGGCTCGTCGCCAAGTGGGAGACGCTCGCCTCCAAGGTCGATCGCAGCGACGCGAAGGCGGTGGGCGAGCTCTATAACCGGGAAATCTTCAGCAAGGTCGATCCGTCGGTTCTCGACTGAACCGTCGCCAGTTCGCCCGAGGGGAGGATCGCAGCATGCGCCGCCTGGGACGGCTCTTGGCCGGCATGGTGACCGCCGCGACCGTGATCGGCGCGGTCGCCGTGGTCCTCATGATGCTCCAGATCGTGGCCGATGTGGTCGTGCGCGTGGGCCTCAACTGGCGCCTGCCGATCACCACCATCATCGTCGCCAATTACTACATGGTGATTGTCACCTATCTTCCCCTTGCGCTGGCCGAGAAGCTCAACCGAAACATTTCGGTCGAGATCCTATTCAA
The DNA here is from genome assembly GCF_005281615.1 of Rhodoligotrophos defluvii. Lineage (NCBI taxonomy): Bacteria > Pseudomonadati > Pseudomonadota > Alphaproteobacteria > Hyphomicrobiales > Rhodoligotrophaceae > Rhodoligotrophos > Rhodoligotrophos defluvii. The sequence goes on from NZ_SZZM01000002.1 coordinate 427,337, forward strand.
CCACCTGTCGGCAAGATGGCAGCACGCGCTGGGCGCCGGCGTGCTCCTCTTCTCCGGCGCCGTCTCGGCAGGTCTCGCCTGGCAACTGTGGGTGGAGGCCATGAAGAAATACCGGATCGGCGCCTTCATCGTGGAGCACGAGCTCTCTGCCCCGATCTGGCCGTCCTATTTCGCCCTGCCCTTAGGATTTGGGCTGCTCTCGCTCCTGCTGTTCTACCGCTTCGCCTGCTCCATCGCCGGCCTGTCCAGCGGCTTGGGCGAGGAGCAGCCAGGGCGCGAACGCGCTGCACCGGAGTAACCGGCCATGCAAGGTGAAATGCTCGGCCTGCTTGGCCTTGCTGCTTTGTTGGCGCTGCTCCTGCTGCGGGTGCCGATCGGCATCAGCCTGATCAGCGTCTCCTTTGCGGGCATGTGGATGCTGATCGGGCCGCGTGCCGCCTGGGGCCTGATCTCCGCGGTGCCTTACGAGTTCTCCGCAAAATGGACGCTGTCCTCGGTGCCCATGTTCCTGCTCATGGGCTACGTCTGCTATTATGCCGGGCTCACCAAAGGGCTGTTCGAGGCTTGCCGAAGCTGGCTCGCGCGCCTGCCCGGCGGTCTGGCCATCGCCTCGGTCTTCGGCGGCGCGGGATTTGCCGCGGTCACCGGCTCCAGCATTGCCTGTGCCGCGGCCATGGGCCGGATCGCGATACCGGAAATGCTCGCGCGGAAATATGACCCGGCTCTCGCGACGGGCACGCTGGCCGCCGCCGGCACCCTCGGCGCGCTTATACCGCCGAGCATTTTGCTGATCCTGTTCGGCGTGTTTGCGGAAGTCTCCATCAGCAAGCTCTTTATGGGCGGGCTGGGCATGGGCTTGCTGACCACGGCGCTCTATGTGGCGACGATTTGGGTCAAGGCCACGCTCAATCCCGGCCTCGCGCCGCGCATGGCCGAAGCGCCTGTTCTGGCCGAACGGCTGGAGCATCTCCGGGAGACATGGCCGATCCTGCTCCTGCTGGTCGTGGTCATCGGCGGCATGTTCGCGGGACTGTTCACCGCGACCGAAGCCGGTGCGGTGGGCGCGCTCGCCGCGATCATCATTGCCTATGTCCGACGGGCGCTGTCACCGCGGACGATGTGGTCTTCCCTCGTGGAGACGCTGACGACCACCGGTGCGCTGTTCCTGATCGCGGTCGGCGCCAATATGCTGTCGCGTTTCCTGGCCATCTCCGGCGCAGCCGACCTCATCGCCGGCACGGTGGTTGGCCTGCAGGCGGATCCGCTCGCCCTGCTGGTCGGGATTGCGGCGCTCTACCTGCTGCTGGGCATGTTTCTCGACCCGCTGGGTGCCATGCTCCTCACATTGCCCATCCTCCTTCCGGTGCTCAGGGAAAGCCATATCGATCTCGTCTGGTTCGGCGTATTCCTGGCCAAGCTCCTGGAAGTGGGCATGATCACGCCACCGGTCGGCATGAATGTGTTCGTGATCAAGAGCGTGGTCGGCCAGACGATCAGCCTCGGCACTATATACCGGGGAATCGTCGCATTTCTCATCGCGGATGCCGTCGCCTTGGCGCTCGTGATCGCCCTGCCGAGTCTCGTCACGTTCCTGCCCGGACTGATCGAATAAATCTCCGGATCAGAACAAGACGAGAGCCGCCAACGCACCGCTGGCGAGCAGCGCCAGCACCGTCGAGACGGCAATGATCAGGCCGTAACGCCTGGAGCCCAGTAGAAAGCTGAGAGCCGCCTTGCCCACCATGTTTGCCCCCACCGCAAGCAAGGCTGCGAAATGCAAGGTCGCGCCCGACCCCGCCGCGCTCTCCAGGCGGCTGAGCGAGATGATGACGGCGTCGATATCGACAAGGCCCATGATGCCCGAGGCGAGAAGAGTGCCGCGTTGGCCGAGCAAACTTGTCGCCACCCGCGCGATGAACATGGCAATCGCGAGCAGCGCCGTCAGCTGCAGCACGGACAGCAGGCGGAATGGATTGCCCGGCTCGGCGGCCGTGCTCTGCGCTTCGCCGCCCTTCACGCTCAAATAGGCTGCACATGCCGCAAGCACGACGGCGCCCAGCCCGAGTATGGGGGCGAGCACGGCCAGGGATGCTGGGATCAGCACGGCAAGCAGCACGATCGCCCGCAGGGCTGAGACCGTGCTCGCCGCCAAGGCGCCGGCGGCAATGACCCGGATATTCTCATTTCCAACCGATTGGCGGGCGGAGTTCAGCGCCACCGCGGTTGATGACGCAAGCCCACCCGCCAGGCCGGCAATGAGCGGACCGCGCGTGCTGCCGAAGATCTTCACGCAGATGTACCCGGCATAGGAAACGCCAGCGAGCACGACGGCAAAGATCCAGATCTCCCGCGGGTTGATCGCGTCCATAGGACCGATCGGCCGGTCCGGCAGCAACGGCAGCACGACGAAGGCCATGGCGAGGAGCAGAATGGCCGACCGGAGCTCTCGCCACTCCATTCTGGCGACCAGGCTGTGCAGCAATTCCCGGCTGGCCAGCAGACCTGTAAGCAGGATGGCCACGGCTGCGGTGGTCGCCATATCGCCCAGCACGGCCATCGCACCCAGCAACAAGGTGACCTGGCTCACGATCACGGCGGTCACGCTGAATTCGTGCTGCTCGGCCGCCTCCCTCCACTTGAACGCGCCGAACACGGCCGAATGGGCTACGAAAACCAAGCCGATAAGCAGAATCCCCCCGGCGCCCGCCCCGAATTGCTGCGCAACGGCCGCCGTGCTGCCGCCGAGCAAGCCGGCGATCCCGAAGGTGCGGATGCCGGCGGTGCGTGAGCCGGGCGGCTCCGTACGCTCGCGCCAATGCCGCTCGGTGCCGATCAGCAGACCGACGGCCAAGGCCAGGCCGAGCCGGAACAGCAGATCAGCCGGTTCCATGGCAGGCAAGCATCTGATCGGCCGAATTTCGGCCGGGTGACATAGGCATTTGCGCAGTGACCCCCGCATTGGGCTGGCGGTTTTGAGCGTTTGCGACGCAAACGTCTCTCTTTCCAGTCTACCGTGCAAATCTCCTTGCCCCAACAACACACAGGACGACTGCTGCCGTGACGATGAGCATGGTTGCGCTGACCTGCTCATGCAGCAAGGTCGCAGCGAGGGCCAGACCGAAAAAGGGCTGCAGCAGCTGCAGCTGGCCGACGGCGGCGATCCCGCCCTGCGCAAGTCCCCGGTACCAGAACACGAAGCCGATTAGCATGCTGAAAAGCGAGACATAGGTGAGCCCGACCCACGCAGCCCCGCCTATACGGCTCAGCGATGACGGGATGGTGATCGCTGTGAGCACCAACATGATCGGCAAGGACAGGACGAGCGCCCAGGAGATCACCTGCCAACCGCCCAGCTTGCGCGACAGCTTCGCCCCTTCGGCATAGCCCAGTCCACATACGATGATCGCGGCCAGCATCAAAAGGTCTCCGACCGGTGAGACCGAAAAGCCTTGCGATATCGCGAAGCCAGCAACGAGGGCGCTGCCCAGGCACGAGAAAAGCCAAAAGGCTGGCCGAGGACGCTCGCCGCCGCGCAGTACGCCGAAGACCGCCGTCGCCAGCGGCAACAGGCCGATGAAGACGATGGAATGAGCCGATGTTATGTGTTCGAGCGCCAATGCGGTCAGCAACGGGAAGCCCACCACGACGCCCAAGGCCACGATGGCCAGTGACACCAGATCGCCGCGCTCGGGATGTCTCTCGCGGAAGATCACCAGGAGCACGAGAGCCAGGAGCCCGGCTATGGCCGCGCGCGCGACGGTCAGAAAGACGGGGTCGAGATCCATCACCGCCACCCGGGTCGCCGGCAGCGATCCACTGAATATCAGGACGCCCAGGAATCCATTGATCCAGCCACGCGCTGTCTTGTCCACCGCACATACTCCGCCTGTTCTGCCACGCGGTTATCAGCGGAAGGGGCTGGTTTCGCCAGATACAATGCAATACAGTTCGCCCTTACTGTTATGGCATCGGCAGCAGTACGGATGACAGAGCGCAGCGATATAGGCGAACGGACGGGCACGTTGGCCGATGCCGTCATGACGCGAATCCGCGAGCGGATTGCGGCACGCAGCCTGACGCCGGGCGCGAAGCTGCCGTCGATCCGATCCTTTGCCAAGACCATGCAGGTCTCCACGTCCACCGTTGTGGAAGCCTATGACCGGCTGGTGGCGGAAGGCGTCATCCGCTCGCGGCCCGGGTCCGGCTTTTACGTCTCCAGTCCCCTTGCACCGCTCTCGCTGACCGAGGTTGGCCCCAGGCTGGATCGGGAAATCGATCCGCTTTGGGTATCCCGCCAGTCGTTGGCGGCGGAGGACGATGTCCTCAAACCCGGCTGCGGCTGGCTCCCAGCCTCATGGATGCCGGAGGCGGGCATACGCCGGGCATTGCGGGCCTTGGCACGCGCCGATGATGCATCGCTCAGCGACTATGGAACGCCGCTCGGGCTCGCCCCCCTGCGCCAGCTTCTGGCCCGGCGCATCGCCGAGCATAGCGTCGAGGCATCGCCCGATCAGATCATGCTGACGGAATCGGGCACGCAGGCGGTCGACCTCCTGTGCCGGTTCCTGCTCGAACCCGGCGACACGGTATTGGTCGATGACCCCTGCTACTTCAACTTTCATGCACTGCTGCGGGCGCACAGGGCCAATATCGTCGGCGTTCCCTACACGCCCACGGGACCGGACATCGATCTGTTTGCGCGGGCGCTGACGGAGCACCGGCCACGCCTCTACATCACCAACGCGGCGCTCCACAACCCGACGGGCGCGACACTGTCCCCGGTGACCGCTCATCGTCTCTTGAAGCTCGCCGATCAGTCGGGGCTCACCATAATCGAGGACGACATCTTCGCCGATTTCGAGCATACGCCCGCGCCGCGATTGGCGGCTTTCGATGGCCTTCAGCGCGTCGTCCAGATCGGCAGCTTTTCGAAGACGCTCTCCGCATCGGTGCGCTGTGGCTACATCGCCGCGCCACGGGACTGGATCGAGGACCTCATCGATCTCAAGATCGCGACCTCTTTCGGCGGCGGCCGCCTCTCGGCGGAGCTGGTGCTGACGCTGCTCAAGGACGGAAGCTACCGCAAGCATATGGAAGCGCTGCGGCTACGCCTGTCGCGCGCGATGAGCGATGCGATCGGCCGGCTGGCGGCGCTCGGGATTACGCCTTGGATCGAGCCGAAAGCAGGCATGTTCCTGTGGTGCATGTTGCCCGAGGGTGCGGATGCGGCCGAGATCGCGCGCCGTGCGCTGGCGGCGAACATCGTGCTGGCGCCTGGCAATGCGTTCAGCCTCTCGCGGACCGCCAACCGCTTCATGCGCTTCAACATCGCGCGGTCCGACGACGAACGCTTGTTCGAGGTGCTCGCAATGGCGATAAGGCGCTGAAAGCCGATTGATATCTGAACGTATCCGTCCCCCCGGCTCGTTCATCATACTTTACGATCGAAATATTTCCGTGATGGCCAAGACCGAAACTCCGTAGTAGGAAAAGGTCGCGCCCGTTGTTCGAGTTTTAAGCGCCGGGCTGGTCTTGGCGGCCCGATCTCTTTTCTCGGAGAGCACCAATGAAGCTTAGAATCATGACGCTGGTCGCAGCCGGGCTCCTGACCGGGCTGATCGGCGGAGTATCGGTGGCGGCCCCACAAGCGCCTGTCTCGCCTTCTGCGACAGCGCTGTCCGGCCTTCCCATCGAGCAGGTGGCGACGAAGAAGGTGGTCGTCAAGAAGACGACCAAGCACGGCAAGGTCAAGACAAAGCGGACGGTGAAGTATAGCGTGTCGAGATACGGACCGCGCTATAAGGTCCGCCGCCCAGGATATGGTTACTACTACGGCGGCTACTGGTATTCCCGTCCGTGGTGGACGGCCTTCCCAGGACCGGTCATCATACTTCCGTAACGCCTAGGAAGCCCTCGCCCACGAGGGCTTCTGCCTTTCGGAGGCCCCCTGACGGGCTCCCGGATCCCGCCCATATCAGATCATCGGCTTCCCGCCGGTCACCGCAATGGTCGCGCCGGAGACATAGCTCGCCTCGTCGGACGCCAGCATGACAAAGACCGGCGCCACCTCCACCGGCTGTCCCGGCCGGTGCATCGGCACCTGCTGGCCGAACGATTTGACGCTCTCCAGCGGCATCGTCGAGGGGATCAGCGGCGTCCACACCGGCCCCGGTGCCACGGCATTCGAGCGGATTCCCTTTTCCGCAAGCAGCTGCGCAAGACCTGCCGTGAAGTTTTGAATGGCACCCTTGGTCGTCGCGTAGGGCAACAGGATCGGATTGGGCGCATCGGAATTAATCGACGCGGTGTTGATGATCGAAGCCCCTGGCTTCATATGCGGCACCGCTGCCTTCACCAGGTAGAACATCGCGGATATGTTGGTGGCGAACGTCCGCTCCCATTCTTCGTCCGAGATCTCGTCGATCGACGAGAAGCTCATCTGATGGGCCGCGTTGTTGACCAGAACGTCGATCCGGCCGAAAGCTTCCACCGCCCGCGCGATCACCTGCCGGCAGTGAGCGGCGTTCGAGAGATCGCCGGGCACCAGCACGCATTTGCGGCCGGCCTCTTCGACATAACGCGCCGTATCCTCCGCATCCTCGTGCTCGTTCAAATAGGAAATGAGGACATCCGCGCCTTCCCGCGCGAAGGCGATCGCCACCGCCCGCCCGATACCGGAATCGCCCCCTGTAATAACGGCAGCCTTGCCGTTTAGTCGACCCGACCCGCGATAGCTGGTTTCACCGTGATCGGGCCGCGGGTTCATGGCCCTCGTCGTTCCCGGCACCGGCTGAGGCGGCGTGTCGAACGGGGGCGTCGGAAAATGCGCATCCATGGCTCTGTCTCACCTGATGGGGCTAGTTCGCTGTCCCGGGGAACACAAAGCCATGGTGGATGGTTGCAAATCTCCGTTCCGCGAGAGCGATCAGCTCTTCACCTCCGTCTCCGGACGGTCGTCGCCCCGCGCCAGCTCCTGATGCCACTGGCCCTTGCTGTCCTCATACTCGATCACTCTGGACTCATCGGGCATCTCCTGCTCGCGTGCTGCCCGCTGGGCTGCGGCCAGCGCCTCTTCACGCGTGCGGAACGTTTCCGAGAACACGTCGCCGAGCTTATAGGCCCAGCCGCCATCATGCTCGACGACCTCATAGGTGATGCGCGTCATGGGATTACCTCGCGAGTGTTGCGATAGACCAAACGGCGAGACGCTTTCCTCAGTTCCGCGGCAATCGGCTAAGCAGGATGAAACAAGACGAGCGGTTCCGACGGAGCGCCATGTGCCAACGGTGATTCCTGATAATAATAGTTCAACACTTCCGGAGGAAGTTCGTTAACAGGTATGGTAATAGGAATTTCATGCTCCTTATTACCAAACACGCAACACAGATCAGACAGCTTCATTATTTATTCCAATCGAAACATTAGTGCGAAATTGTGATGTAGTCTAAAAATGATTTCATATCTACTACAGACTCCTTGATCCCAGGCAGGGCCGACGAAAAAGTATCACGCAAATCGGGATGGAATTCAGATAACGAGACCTTGTCCAAACCATTGCTCTGCAATGAAAACGAAGACTCGCTCCGGAGCAAGTGTTCGGTTCCTCCGTAGGACCCCACTGGCTCCTCAACGGCACCAGAACCAAGCCATCCGCAGAATAAGGCTTTGAAATTCATAGCTTGACGCTCCTGGCAACTAAAATGGCGGATATACAACTAGTAGTTGGGGTAGTTTTCAGCAACGTGCATTTTGCCTCAGCTCACCATTTCCGATGTGGAATTCGATTTGCTGCGAAGGTTCGGTACTAGGATGCCACCCCTATGGAGGGAATGCCGACAGTCGTCGCCACCGACCGCGTGAGATGCGGCGACAGCCTCGCAACCACGTCGCGCGTGCGGCGTTAGCACTGTCGAACGCGCCGGCCACGGGCAGAAGTGCCGGCACGCCACCTACGATTCCGGAGGATAATGGCATATGGCCCGCAGCAGGAAGACCGAACGGCGCTATTTGTCTGAAGAAGAGGTGAAGCTGCTCGATAAGACACACTTTCCGGAACTGCGTCTCATCGACTCACCCGATCTGCTGAAGCTTAGGAAAAAACTGCGGGAAATTCGCGACGGCGCGGCCGGAGGCGCTGGCCTGCGCCAGCAGCGCCAACCGGGCGCTGCCAGGGGAGGCGTTGCCCAGCCGGGCGCGGGTATGGCGCCCAAGGCTGGCGATTCAGGAGCAGCGCGCCCCGAGCCGGCGGAAGGAGCGGGTTCGAAGATGCGGCGCGATATTCTCTCGGCCGCGGTGAAAAGGGTCAACCGCGAGATCGAGCGCCGGAGGACCGGGGCAGTCGAAAGCCGGCAGGAGGATAACACCGCCATCGGCAATCACGTATGATCGGCGAAATCTGCCGCCACGGCCGATGCGGAACTCACCCGTGCGCCATCTCTATGGCATCGCAAGTCGTTAAGCTTATCAGCGCGTCCCTCACCGATGCGTGATAATCAGCCTTGCGGACGCTCGGCACATCGCTCATAGTCCAGCCTACTCGTGCGGATCCCCCCGCCGGCTCCAACCCTGCCATGGGGAACTCGTCCATGATCCGTCTCACCCGATATCTGGCAGCGATCCTCATCAGTTTGCTCGTGGCCGGCGCCGCAGGACCTGCCTTCCCGCGCGGCGAGATGCCCGGCACTTTCGACTATTACGCCCTGGTGCTCTCCTGGTCGCCCAGCTATTGCGCCGGCGAAGGTGCAGCGCGCGATGCGGCCCAGTGCAACGCCGAACGTCCCTTCGCCTTCGTGGTCCATGGGCTATGGCCACAATTCGAGCGAGGCTGGCCGGAGTTCTGCAAGACCTCCGACACGTGGGTCCCCGACGCAATGATCGAGCAGATGATGGACATCATGCCCTCGAAGCAGCTCATCATTCACGAGTGGCGGCGGCATGGAACCTGCTCGGGCCTGTCACAGGCCGACTATTTCGGCCTCATTCGTAATCTCTATGGCCAGATCACCATTCCGGCGGAATACCAGGTGCCGTCCGAAAACGTCCTCACCACGCCGGAGGAGCTGCGCAACGAGCTTGTCGCCGCCAATCCCGGCCTGGATGAAAGCATGGTCGGCGTCTACTGCGGCAACCGTCGCGACGTCGCCCGGCTCAGCAGCGTCAGAATCTGCTACAGCCGCGACGGCCAGCCCATGCCCTGCCCGCATGATCGGCGACAATGCCGAGCCGAACTGATCGTGTTGCCGGCCGCCCGCACGCGCAACGTCCAGTAACGGTTCGCGCGCGCGGCCGCCTTTCGGCCCTCGATCATCGGAAAGGGACGTTCTCCAGGGCCAGCGGCGCGAACGTTCCGCTTGCCGCATCGAGCACCTCGAGATTGCCTGTCTCGATGTCGAACAGCATGCCGTGAAGCTTGAGATTTTCCGCCTGAACGCGCTCCTCGACCCAGGGAAAGGTGCGGAGGTTCCTCAGCGAAACCTTGATGACCTCGTGCTCGCAGAGGCGCTGGACCTGTTCCTCGTCCACCCCTTGTGCAGCGGACGCCAGCGCGGTCTCTCGCGCGGGCTCGGCGATCGACATCCAGTGCGAGACGAAATCGAAGCTGCCATCCGGCCCTTTCAGCAACGCGCCGACACCGCCGCAGAAGGAGTGTCCCAGCACGATGATGTGCGGCACCTTCAGGGTGCGCACCGCGAACTCGAGCGCGGCGCTGGTACCGTGATACTCCGCGTCCGGCTGATAGGGCGGCACCAGATTGGCCACGTTGCGCACCACGAAGATCTCGCCCGGGGCTGCCCGGAAGATCAGCTGGGGATCGATCCGCGAATCGGAGCACGCGATCACCAGCGATTTCGGGGCCTGACCGCGGGCGGCCAGCGACCAGAACAGCGGCTTGAGCTCTGGCCAAGACTGCGTACGAAAATCTCGATATCCTCTCAGCAGATCGTCCACGGCAAAGTACCTCTCGCATGCTGCGCGTCTTCCTTACGCGCAAGCAGGTGGGTTCCGCAACCTGCAACCGCTCATGACGCGCGATCACACCACGACGGGCGGCCTTGGCCGCCGTGCCCCGCTGGCGGCCTGATAGATGATCGCGCCGATAATGATGGCGCCGCCGACGAGCGTCAGGGCGTCCGGCACTTCGTGCACGAAAATCCACACCCAGACCGGGCTGAGCACCAGCTCGGTCAACGATCCCAGCGTCATCTCCGCCGGGGAAAGCCGCCGCGCGCCGATCGTGAACACCAACATGCCGGATGCCAAGAGCAGCCCCATGCCCAAGCTGAGCAGGATGTCCTTGGCCGACATCGCCACCGGGCTCGCCGCCGCGCTTTGGTCGGGCCACCAGGATGCCACGAGCAGCACCGAAGCCGCGATCGCCGCTTCGGTCCAGCCCTTGTGCAGGGCGGCGGGGTTCATGTCCACGCCGGGAACCGTCTTCAGGATGACACTGTAGATCGCGAAGGTGAGGCTGGAGAACAGGACCAGCATGCTGCCCATGATGCCGCCGCCTTCCAGGCCGTCGAACACCATCAGGAATACCCCCAGCAGGCTGAAGCCCATGGCGATCCAGGTCTGGCGCCGTACGGACTCGCCCAGGATCCACCGGCTGAGGAAGGCGGCAAAGAACGGTCCCGCCCCCAGAATGAACACTGCGTTGGCAATGGTCGTGTAGCTCAGCGCCACCACGAAGAAGCTGCCCGAAGCGCCGAGCGCCAGGCCCGCCGCAAGGCCGCGCCAACCGGCCCCGCGAACCAGCGGCCATGCCCGCCCGTTGCCGAGGATGAACAGGATCAGCACGGTGGCCACCGCAAGAACCACGCCGCGGACGAGCAGGATCGGCCAAGGATTGCTGCTGTCCATGAGACGGACCAGCAGGCCCTGCAAGCTCCACAGGGTCCCGGCGAAAACCACCAGAGCCATGCCGAAGGCCACGCCTTCGATGCTGAGCCCTGCACGACCGCCGCCCGGCGATGCCACCTGGGCCATGTTCTCTCTCCAGCCAAACGCGGCCACAGGCACGCAACGAAAATGGCCGGCACGATGGTGCCGACCCCTTCTCCAAAGTGTGCTGGAAATGACGGGCGCAGACAATCCCGTTCTTGATGAATGTCACGCGCCGGCAGCCGCGACGCCGCGCTACCAGGGCGGTTCGGCGATTTCCTTGAGGGGTGCGGACTGAACGATGTCGTCGTCGTTCTGAGGAGCCCCGGCAGCCGTCCCGATGATGGACTGCTCATCGGATACCGGGACATAGCCTCCCCTGTCCCCGCCAAAAAGGCCGGACATGAAGCGCAGGGCGCGCTGGAAGACATTGAGACTGTCCATCGCGGATCACCAGGCCCCGATGGTGTCCAGCGTGCTGGCGAGGACCACTTGAGGACATTCCGAGTCGCCTTCGGTGCAGATGGGCTTGGCCGGGGTCGCGTCCATCAGCCCCGCGTCCACCGCATCGCGCGACCAGTGGGTCAGGTGGCGCACCGAATGCAGCCTGGGCAGGAAAATCGCGGACATGATCTTCCATGCGGTTGCAAGGAAGCCAGGCGAGGCAGCGCTGATGTCAGGTGAGTCGGAGCCGAAGCCAGTATGGCAAATTCCGTCTAGGCGAAAGGACATTGCCGCATCCCCTTGGGTATGTTTGTCAGGTCAGGAGAGACGGCACCCAATCCGGCAATCTTGCGCTGAATACGGCGGAATAGCGGCCTGAAAAAGGGGGCCGACATGGAGCCGGCCCTGAGAATGGCTCACGAGGTCCAGTCGCCGTGAGATACGTGTGCATGGACGGTCTCGTCCGGTGGGAGAGGCGTGCCGCTGTCGTGGTGGCTAAGAGGCGTGTCGATCGCGCCAGGCTTTGGCGCGGGGGGGTCAATTGTCGGCTGCACGGCTGGGCCATGTCCGCCGTGGCCTCCATACGAAAACCCATGTTCATGCTGCGGCATGACTGGCCCATGGCCGCCATGGTTGAGATGAGGAAACCCGTGGCTTTCCTGCGGCATGTACGCTGGCCCGGTGTTGTTCACCATGCCCGGGAAGAAATGACCAGGGCCGGCCTGGACCTCCTGGGCCTCAACCGGCCTATCTCCAATCGGTAATACTGTAGCCATGATAATCTTCCTTTGTCGTCAACATAAAAAAAGAGCACTTAGATGGCCAAGGCCGGCGCGTGCGATGGTCACGCGGTCCAGTCGCCGTGTGCGTGCGCCACAGGCATGGGCTCCTGCTGGATGGGCGCCTCCGCATTGCCGCCGTGGCCCTGAAGGTCGCCCGCATGCACCGTGGCTTGCGTCTGCACCACAGGCCCGGGCCCCTGTTGGACATGGCCGCCGCCATGACCTCCATAGCCTTGCGTCTGCACTACAGGCCCAGGCCCTTGTTGGACATGGCCGGCGCCGGCATGGCCTCCATGGCCGCCCCCGCCATGGCCTCCATGGCCTCCGTAACCGCCACGGCCTTCATAGCCGCCACGGCCTCCATAGCCACCACGGCCTTCATAGCCACCACGGCCTTCATAGCCACCACGGCCTTCATAGCCACCACGGCCTTCATAGCCACCACGGCCTTCATAGCCGCCACGGGCTTCTTGACCATACCCCTGCTCACCATACCCCTGTTGCTGCTGCGGCATCTCCGACGGCCCGAGCTGGCCCATTCCCTGTTCCTGCTGCGGCATCTCCGACGGCCCGAGCCGGCCCATTGCGTGGAGCTGTTGCCCCTGATCGTAGTCTTGTCCCTGTGCCGATTCCATTCCTGGCCCGGGGCCATCCATGATATGAACCTGCCCAGCCTGGTCCATGGCGAGGGGATGAGGCTGCCCATTCTGATCGAGGGCGTAGGGATGCCCGTCCTGCCCCATGGTGACCGGATGAGGCTGCCCGCTCTGATCAAAGGCGTAGATATGCCCGTCCGGCCCTCTGCCGAGGCCGGGAGGCAGCGGGGCCTGCCCGCCCACAGGCTGCGCAGCCGCTGCCTGCCCGACCGCAGGTTGCGCAGTCGGAGCCTGACCAGCGGCGGGGCCGGTGTGGAGAAGACCGCCCAAGGGGGACATGTTTAGAAGGCCGCCCACGGGAGACATGTTTAGCATGTTTGGAATCGCATTTGCCACTTGGCTTCCGGCGCCGACGAGGTGATTGGCCGCGTCCCCTACACCCTGCACGACACTGTCAGCAGCATGGGCCACATCTCCTATTACAGGAATATTACCTACTGCGTTGGCAACGCCATGCACCGCGCCTTCGACAACATGAGTGACGGTACCGACGACGGCTTTGGCTGCATCTGCTAGAAAACCCATAATAACCTCCAGAAAACCGCGCAATATTCTTTATAATATTTAATCATAATCGATATCTATGTATATTTTATTTCAGATATAGTGCCATCCGGAAGTATAGCTGCCTGGATCGTGAGTTGATCCTGTATGAATCTCTTCGAACATGGGCGTGTGGGGCTGAGGCGCCCCCCCAAAGGCCCGCGAGATCTGCGCATAGGGGTGGGCCGCCGCCTGCTCATATGCCTGGGTGGGCTGCGGGTAGAAATGGCCCGCTTGCCCCTGGACTTGCGCGGGCTGTGGATAGAAATGACCCCCTTGTCCATGCGCAGGATAAGACTGGCCTAGCGGAGCGTTGGGATGCATGGCGCCAGGCATGCTGGGCATGCTCATGGGTCCGCCGGGCCCTGGAGGCATCATCTGCAGCGCATTGGAGGCTATATCGAGCGGGTTGTTCCCAATGAGATTGCCGAGGAAATTCGATCCGGCACTTTCCGCAGCAGCACCTTCAGCGCCAAGTGTGGCAGCACCTTCAGCACCAAGTGCAGCGGTACCTTCAGCACCAAGTGCAGCAGCACCTTCGGCACCAAGTGCGGCAGCACCTTCGGCACCAAGTGCAGCAGCACCTTCAACACCGAGGGCAGCAGCACCTTCAGCGGCAACGCCACCCAGAGCAGCACCGCCCAAGCCGAGGGCGCCGATAGCCTCCATAGCGAGTGGTGCTAAGAATGGCATGACATGTTCCTATCTGCTCAAATCCAGCTATCTGTCCGGGTCCGACGAACCCGATCGACCGTAGCACTGCTCAGATGTGCATAGAGTCCTGGTGAATCGCGTGTGCCAACCTGGAGATATCTTCAGTGGCGCTATGCTCGTAGCCAGCATGGCTGGCATCGGGTGGCAAATGCCCGCCGTGAATATTTTGAGCACCCTGGCCGCCGTGGAGAGCCTGCCCACCTTGGCCTTGACCGACCTGGCCGCTCAAGCCTTGGCCGCCATGTGCAGCCTGGCCGGCATGACCTTGGCCACCATATCCCTGGCCACCATATCCTTGGCCACCATATCCCTGGCCACCATACCCCTGACCGGCATGCGCGGTCTGGCCGCCATACCCTTGGCCGCCGTGACCCGCCGCAACCTGGCCGTCATATACGGCCTGTCCATCGCCGGACTGCCCGTGCCCGCCCGCGTCGGTGTTGCCGCCGCCGACAGGCTTGAGGTGGAACTCATCGACGAACCGCTGTGTCGTTCCGGGCGGAACGAGCTTTGCCTGCTCGTATTCGGCCAGCAGCTGCGCGCCTGCTTGCAGTTGATTGGGCGGTGTGGATCGAAGCACCTCATGAATAGCCGCGTCCGCGGTAGCTTTGTCCTGGGCCGCCTTGGCATCTTCCGGGTGCATCTCCTGTCTGATCCAGTCCACGAGATGCGGGAGCATGGGTGCGGTCATCAGCGCTGGTGGAAGCGCCACGCCCGCTGCCTTGACATAGGTCATCGGATCTTTTGCCCCCGCCCAGAACTTGTCCATGAAGGATAGATGGGCAGTGTTTTCAGCGTGTATGGCGCCCGCGTTTGCCGGACGGTATGGCGTAGCGTTGTTGGTGAAGGGTGCCTCTTGGTGCGACAATTCCGTGGCGGGCCTGAGCTCGTGCACCGGGCTTTGCCGCCAAGACTCCTGGGGACTGACATGGGGATTATAGCCTTGGGACGCGGCCCCACGTTCGAAACTGCCGCCTGCCTCGGCGTGGGGAGTGAAGGCTCCTCCCCCGGCCTTGAGAGGAGTTCCGAGGGTTGGTTCCCCGGTGTTGAAGCCCCTCGTCTCGGCGGTATTGAAGGCTCCTTCCGCGGTATTGAAGGCCCCTCTCTCGGCGTTGTTGAGCGCGTTGACTACGCCTTCCTCGGTGTTGAAGGCCCCTCTCTCGGCGTTGTTGAGCGCGTTGAATACGCCTTCCTCGGCGTTGAAGACCCCTCTCTCGGCGCTATTGAGCGCGGTTTCTCCGGCCCTGAGGAACCCTCCCCCGGCAGCTCTTTCGGCACTGATAGCGGCGTTTTCGAAGGCGCCGGCTTCGCTGGCGGCGCCTTCAGCAGCCCTGAAAAGTGATGTCCCTCCGCTGCTAAAGAGTCCCTTCGCGACCGATACTGCGCTCTCCGCCATGCCTGCAAGCCAACTGAATGCCATCGAACTCATCCCTCAAATCCGGGGGGCGAAACACGCCAACCACCAAAACTCAATACAATCTATGGTAGAATAACGCACGCGCAAGAAGAGGTCAAAAGCATATGGTTGTAATTCCGCCGGCAGGATTAAGAGAACGTTTTTATTGAGTTGGAGAAACAATAGCACAGATGAAGCATTTTAGATGCCTCTAAGAAAAACGCAGGGCTGCACCCGAGATGAATATTGGTGCGACGAGCGCCCGCCTTTGCCAGCAGGGCCCGTCGCACCTTCGGCCGCGAGCGTCACTTACAGATGCGGCATGTCGTGGATTTGATGTGCCAGCCTGGCTATCTCATCAGTGGGGCTGCCATCCCAGTGGGCCCCATGCCCGGCATTGGCCGGCGTGTCGTGCTGGCTATGGGCATCATGTGTCCCGGCATCAGTCTGCCCTGCGGCGGGATGGCCGTCTTGCTTGCCGCTATCACCCTGTCCAGCAGCATTGCGAACATTGTGGCCATGGGCCGCCAGAAGGCCCACGCCTGCCGCGCCCGCCAAGCCCGCCGCGCCGGCGCCAACGGCCCAGGCTGCACCGTGTCCACCCCCATGCGATGAGGCATGCGCCGGTCGTGCGTCCAACGGTGAATGCGGCAGCTCTTCTGCTCTCTGAAGCGTCGGAAGATCGCCACTATGCGATGAGGCATGCGCCGGTCGCGCGTCTAACGGTGAGTTCGGCAGCTCCTGTGCTCTCTGAAGCATCGGGACGCCGCCATTATGCGATGTGTCATGCGCCGGTCGTGCGTCTAACGGTGAATGCGGCACCTCTTCTGCTCTCTGTAGCATCGGGACGCCGCCATTATGCGATGTGTCATGCGCAGGTCGTGCGTCTAATGGTGAATGCGGCAGCTCTTCTGATTTTTGCAGAGCGTGCGCGTCACCCGAGCTCTGCCGGCTCGCAAAGCTCTGCCAGTCGTCTCCTACCTGTATCTCGGAGCCCGCATCGCTCCAGTTATCTCCATATAACCGGGCATCTTCCTCGCTCGTGGTTGACCGAGGCATGTCATAGCCGGAATCCCAACTCGCGGTGCTTCGTGCATCCTCTAGCTCCACCCAGCTTGGTGAGCTGTGGGCATCAGCACCACCAAAGCCGCCCCCACCCAAAGGTTCATCCGGGGGCATGTCATAGCCGGAACCCGAACTCGCGGTGCTTCGTAAATCTTCTGCCTCCGTCCAGCTTGATGAGCTGTGGGCATCAGAACCAGAAAAGCTGCCCCCACCGAAACGGTTAGTTTCAGAAGCAAAGGGGTTTGCCTCAGAAGCAAAGGGATTCGCTTCAGAAGCAAAGGGGTTCCCCTCAGGGGCAAAGGTGTTCCCCTCAGGAATAAATCTGGCCTCCAGACTGTTTGCGTTACCCTCCAGCCTTGAACTCACCTGCTCAAGGCCTTCTTCGAGCTCTTCCATTACGGTAGGGCTAACTGCCATGGGACCGATCCTCAAGCTATCATTCACAACCTAAGGTAGAATAAGCCCACACAGGCCATAGGGTCAAAAGACAACAGCCTATTTCTCTCGACAGACTTAAAAATTACTTTTACGTGCCTGAGACATCATGACCAATGAAAGAAGCATGAAGATAATCGCCACAATAAAAAGCAAACCGTCCGGGCCGAATAGGACCATGGCCCAGCCGCCGAGGCTTGGGCCGATCATGCCGCCGAGGCCCCACATCGCCCCGAAGGCGGCGGCGCCCGCCACCAGGGTGGGGCCGGTGTAGCGCTCGCCCAGGATCGCGATGGCCATGGTGTAGATGCCGAAGCCGCAGGCGCCGATCAGCACGAGCAGGGGCCACATGAGCGCCGTTCCCATGGCAAAGGGCAAGAGCAGGGCCGCAACCGCCGTGATGACAGAACAGCCCAGCATGACCAGGCGCTTGGGCAGGTGATCGCCGATCCAGCCGATGGGGAGCTGCAGCAGCAGGTTGCCGCCGATGAGCACCGTCAGCATCAGGGTGGCGGTGGCGACCGGCAATCCGTGGCGGAGGCCGTAGAGCGGCAACAGCGCCATGACGGCCGCATCCAGGAGCGCGAAGGCGCCCACCGCTGCGAGCAGCACCGGCGCCTGCGGAAAGAAGGCGAAGAACGAGGCCGGCCGCTCCGTGGGCCGCAGCCGATCATCGATCCCCACGAAGCTGATGGGAATGATCGCCACGAACATGATGCCGGCGCCGATCAGGAACGGCGCCCAGCCTTGAAAGCCGGTGAAAGGCAGCATGGCCGGCCCCAGCGCGAAGCCACCGGACAGGATGCTGGCATAGATCGCGGTGATGCGCCCGCGATAGGGTCCCTCGGCGGTGCGCACGATCCACGATTCCGAGACCGTGAACAGGACGCAGGCGAGAAAGCCGAGCAGGAAGCGCAGGGGGAACCACAACCACAGGCTTTCCGTGAGCTTGAAGCTGATGAGGGTCAGCGCCACCAGCACGCAAGCCACCTGCGCCACCCGCTTGGAGCCGAACCGGGCGGTCAGATGCGGAATGACCGGCCCCGCCGCCAGCACGCCCAGCGGCCCGAAGCTGGCATTGAGCCCGATCAGGCTTGCCGGATGGCCGCGATGCTCGAGGATCAGCGAGAACAGCGGAAAGCTCAGCCCTAGCGTCACGTCGAACACCGTCACGCAGGCAATCGCCGCAACGAGCGTGCGCCATTGCAAACGGTTGAGGCCGGCAAAGGTCTCCATCGGGCATTCCCTCCTGGTCTGGGAAGGTGATGCCTGTTCACAAGGCCCGGCGCAACGGCATTGCTGAACGATGGTTCAATTCGCCCCGCGGTGTTGCCGGCAAGCCGCCAACCCGCTTGGGGTCAAGGCGTGGCCTTACGGCCAGGCTACCAGCGGCGGCAGCGACGACAAGATCGCCTCGACATTGCCGCCCGTCTTGAGCCCGAACGTGGTGCCGCGGTCATAGAGCAGGTTGAACTCCACATAGCGGCCCCGACGCACCATCTGCTCGCGCCGGTCGGCCTCCGTCCACGGCAGATGCATGTTGCGCCGGACGATTGCCTCATACACATCGATGAAGGCGGTGCCCACGTCCCGGGTGAAGGCGAAATCCGCGGCCCAATCGCCGCTGTCGAGATTGTCGAAGAATATGCCGCCGATGCCCCGCGGCTCGTTGCGATGGGGCAGGAAGAAATACTCGTCGCACCACGCCTTGAAGCGCGGATAGTCGGCGCAGTCATGGGGCGCGCAGGCCCGGCGCATGGCCTCGTGAAAGGCGATGCTGTCCGGATCCTCCTGGGTGCGGCGCCGTCCCAGCACCGGGGTGAGGTCGGCGCCGCCGCCGAACCAGCTCCGGGTGGTCACGATGTAGCGCGTGTTCATATGCACCGTGGGCACGTTGGGGTTCAGCGGATGCACGATCAGCGAAATGCCGGTGGCAAAGAAGCGCGGATCTTCCTCCGCACCCGGAATCTGCCGGCGGAACTCCGGCGAGAACGCGCCGTGGACGGTGGAGACATGGCAACCGGCCTTCTCAAACAGTCGCCCCTTCATTACCCCCATCACTCCGCCGCCGCCCTCGCCGTTCTCCCGCGACCATGCCTTGCGCTCGAACCGGCCGGCCGGTTGGCCCGAGCCGCCGTCGCCGCTTTCATCCTCCAGCGCTTCCAGCCGGCGATGAATAGTATCCCGCAGTTGCTCGAACCACGACCGTGCGGCTGTCTTGCGCCGGTTGAGCTCATCAGGGGAAAGCAAGGCGGTTTCGGTGGTCATGTCTGCCCGTCGTCTGCCATAGTCGTGAATTGCCGTGGTGCACGGCCCGCGAGCACAATGCCCAAAGCCGCCGTCATGTCCAGTCACGGAAAGGGGCACGGGACAGGCAAGCATATGGGGGCTTGCATTTCGGGCGGTTTCTGCTAGACACCGGCTCCCCTGTTGCAACCTATGCTGCGCAGGACCAGATCAACCGACCAGAGGTCACAAAGTCCATGTCCATCGCAACCATGACGATGGCAGGCTGATCCAAAAAGGGCGAGCACCACGTCCCGGACAGCCGGCCAAACCGAGCCCCGCGCGGGTTCGATTGTCTCAAGCCATCTGCTCCGGAGCCCACCCGTGTTTCGCTTCTTCGAACGTTCAATTGATCCATTTCGCCCGGTCGATGTCAGCCGTCCGCCCGACCGGCTCTTAGGCTTCATCTGGCATTTCGTGCGACAGTGCGGCTGGCCTCTGCCCGCCATTCTTGTGGCAGGCGTCGCCGTGGCCATCGTCGAGGTCAGCATCCTCGACTATCTCGGCCGCATCATCGATATCCTGCGCGCCACCACCCCTCAGGCGCTGGTTGCCGACTACGGCACCGAGCTCCTGTGGATGGCGCTGGTTGTCATCATAGCCCGGCCCGTCGCGCAGGGCCTGCATCTGCTGCTGGTTCATCAGGCGGTCCAGCCGAATTTCGGCAATCTGGTCCGCTGGCAGACCTATCGGTATGTGCTGCGCCAGTCCATGGGCTTCTTCCAGAACGACTTCGCCGGCC
The DNA here is from genome assembly GCF_005281615.1 of Rhodoligotrophos defluvii. Lineage (NCBI taxonomy): Bacteria > Pseudomonadati > Pseudomonadota > Alphaproteobacteria > Hyphomicrobiales > Rhodoligotrophaceae > Rhodoligotrophos > Rhodoligotrophos defluvii. The sequence goes on from NZ_SZZM01000002.1 coordinate 447,281, forward strand.
GCATCACCAACAAGATCATTCAGACCGGCCCGTCCCTGCGCGAGAGCGTCATCAGCCTTGCCGATGCGGTCTGGTATGCGGTGATCTATGTGGGCAGCGCCCTTCTGCTGTTCGCCGAGGCCGATATCCGGCTGGTCGTGCCGATCCTGCTGTGGCTCTGCGCCTATGTCCTCGTCCTCTGGTATTTCGTGCCGAAGGTGAAGACGCGCGCCACCCTCATGTCGGAGGCGAACTCGACCCTCACCGGCCGCATCGTTGACAGCTACACCAACATCATGACCGTGAAGCTGTTCGCGCATGCGAGCCGTGAGGACCAGTATGTGCGCAACGCGCTGCAGGATCACACGGCCAAGTTCTATGCGCTGCTGCGTGGCATCACCGCCATGAACTTCTCGCTCACGGTCATCAACAGCCTGCTGATCGCGGGTACCGCCGGCGTGGCGCTCTGGCTTTGGCAGGGCAATGCCATCACCGTGGGCGCCATCGCCTTCGCCACGAGCCTTACGGTGCGCGTCACCAACATGTCCGGCTGGATCATGACCGTGATCACCAACCTGTTCGAAAATCTTGGCCGGGTCGAGGAAGGCATGGAGACGATCTCGAGACCGTTCGAGATCACCGATGCTGCCAATGCGCGCGAGCTGGTGGTCACCCAAGGCGAGATCCGCTTCGAGCACGTCCGCTTCCACTATGGCAAGGAGGGCGGCATCATCGACGATCTGTCCTTCACCGTGCAGCCAGGCGAGCGGGTTGGCCTGATCGGGCGCTCCGGCGCGGGCAAGTCGACCATCGTCAGCCTGCTCCTGCGTTTCCACGACTTGGAGGCCGGGCGCATCCTCATCGACGGCCAGGATATAGCCTTGGCCTCGCAGGAATCCCTGCGCGCGGCGATCGGCGTCGTCTCGCAGGATACCTCGCTGCTGCACCGGTCGGTGGCCGACAACATCGCCTATGGCCGGCCCGAGACCACCATGGCGGAGATCGAGCGTGCCGCCCGGCTGGCGGCGGCGCACGACTTCATCCTGCGGCTTGAGGATCCGCGGGGCCGGCGCGGCTATGCGGCCCACGTGGGCGAGCGCGGGGTCAAGCTGTCCGGCGGTCAGCGCCAGCGGGTAGCCATCGCCCGCGCCATTCTCAAGGACGCGCCGATCCTGGTGCTGGACGAGGCGACCTCCGCCCTCGACTCCGAGGTGGAGGCCGAGATCCAGGAGCAGCTCTATCAGCTCATGGAGGGCAAGACGGTGATCGCCATCGCCCATCGCCTCTCCACGATTTCGCGCATGGACCGGCTGATCGTGCTCGACCGCGGCCATATCGTCGAGGAGGGCAGCCATGAAGCCCTGCTCCGGCGCGGCGGCCTCTATGCCCAGCTCTGGCAGCGGCAGTCCGGCGGTTTCCTGGCGGATGCTTAACCCTGCGCTGCGCCAGGCTCATGATAGCGGGTCTGGCGCAGCGCCTCGCCGAGCACCATGGCGCAGGCGACCGCCACGTTCAGCGAGCGAAAGCCGGGCCGCATGGGAATGGTGACCCGCAGGTCCGCCCGTTCATGCACCGCATCGGGGACGCCCGATGTCTCTCGCCCGAGCAGCAGGATGTCGTCCTCGCGAAACCGCGCGTCGAGGTAGTTGCGCTCGGCTTTGGTGGTTAGCAGCACCAGGCGTCGCCTGCCCGCCCAGTCTGTGAAATCCGCAAAAGAAGCGTGCCGACTAACCGGCGCCCGGTCGAGATAATCGAGCCCGGCCCGGCGGAAGCTGCGCTCGCTCCAGATGAAGCCGGCAGGCTCGATGATGTGCACACGCACGCCCAGGCAGGCGCCGAGCCGCAGTATCGTGCCTGCATTCTGCGGAATGTCAGGCTGGAAAAGGGCGATGTCGACCATGCTGACAGGCGGAATTCATACGAGGGAACATGCCCTCCTTATGCGACACTTTGCCGGGACGCGCCATGACTGGACAATCCTAGAGCACGGTGCCAAAAGACGTCCTGTCTGAGAAGGATTCTAGGATCCGTCGCAGACATGCTTGCTGAATGGCGTTGCCGCCCATCCATTCCATCGGGTTACTCAGGGGGTTGAGATCAGTGGTTGCCGCAACCGAAACTCAACAAGAACCGACACGGCGCGACTTCCTCTACATTGCCACGGGCGCATTTGCCGCAGTGGGAGCCGGCGCGGTGGCATGGCCGCTCATCGATCAGATGAACCCGGACAGATCGGTTCTGGCGCTGGCTTCCACCGAGGTTGATCTCTCCCAGCTGCAGGAAGGCCAGAGCATCACCGTCACCTGGCGCGGCAATCCGATCTTCGTGCGCTATCGCACGCCGAAGGAGATCGAGGAGGCGAAAGCCGTCCCGATCGATCAGCTCCCCGATCCGATCGCGCGAAATCCAAACCTGCCTGACCCCGACAGCGCCCCGGCCACCGACGAGAACCGCGTGGTGAACGGCAGGGAGCAATACCTCATCCAGATCGGCGTCTGCACCCATCTGGGCTGCGTGCCGATCGGGCAGGCCGGCGACTTTGACGGCTGGTTCTGCCCGTGCCACGGCTCGCACTACGACTCTGCCGGACGCATCCGTAAGGGGCCGGCGCCGGAAAACCTGCACATCCCCCCTTACACCTACACCACTGACACCAAAGTGACGATCGGCTGAGGAGACTGGCTCAGATGAGCGGCGAACCATCCACTTATGAGCCGAAGACCGGCATCGAGAAATGGCTCGATCAGCGCTTGCCGATCGTCCGCCTGGCCCATGACCAGGCACTCGCCTTCCCCACCCCACGCAACCTGAACTATTTCTGGACGTTCGGCGGCATCCTCGCGGTGTTCCTGGTTCTCCAGATCATCACCGGCGTGACGCTGGTCATGCACTACACGCCGGACACGCGGCTCGCCTTTGACAGCGTCGAGCACATCATGCGCGACGTGAATTACGGCTGGCTCATCCGCTACATGCATGCCAACGGCGCCTCGTTCTTCTTCATCGCCGTCTATATCCACATCTTCCGCGGCCTCTACTACGGCTCCTACAAGGCGCCGCGCGAGGTCCTGTGGATCATCGGCGTGATCATCTACCTGGTGATGATGGCCACCGCCTTCATGGGCTACGTGCTCCCCTGGGGGCAGATGAGCTTCTGGGGCGCCAAGGTCATCACCAACCTGTTCAGTGCCATACCCTTCTTCGGCGAGTCGATCGTCACCTGGCTGTGGGGTGGCTTCAGCGTGGACAACCCCACCCTGCAGCGCTTCTTCGCCCTGCACTACCTCCTGCCTTTCGTGCTGGCGGGGCTCGTGGTTCTGCACATCTGGGCCCTGCACGTGCCCGGCAACAACAACCCCACCGGCGTCGCGGTGAAGTCCAGCCAGGATACGGTGCCCTTCCACCCCTACTACACCATGAAGGACGCCTTCGCGATCATGGTGTTCCTGTTCGTCTTCGCGCTCTTCGTGTTCTACCTGCCCAACTATCTCGGGCATGCGGTGAACTATGAGATGGCCGACCCGCTCAAGACCCCGGCACATATCGTTCCGGAGTGGTACTTCCTGCCCTTCTACGCCATCCTGCGCTCGATCCCGGACAAGCTCCTCGGGGTGATTGCGATGTTCAGCGCCATCCTGGTGCTGTTCTTCGTACCCTGGCTCGATACCTCCAAGGTGCGGTCGAGCAACTACCGGCCGATCTACCGTCAGTTCTTCTGGCTGCTCGTCATCGACTGTCTGGTGCTCGGCTATGTGGGTTCGCGGCCGCCGGAGGGCATCTGGGTGACCATAGGCCAGATCGCCACCGCCTACTATTTCCTGCACTTCCTGGTGATCCTGCCCTTGGTCGGCCTGATCGAGACGCCGAAGCCACTGCCCGCGAGCATTTCCGAATCGGTGCTCGGCAGCAAGGCCGGCCAGACCCAAGCGCAACCCGCCGAGTGATCGATGGTTGAAAGCAGCCCCATGTCACACAAACTCATGACGATGCGAGCCCGCAGCCTGCTCACAGCCATCGCCGTAGGTCTCGGCCTTGCCCTGGCTGCCCCGGCCTTCGCCGCCGAGGGCCAGCGGGAGGCGAAAAACGTTTCGTTCTCCTTCGAGGGCCCATTCGGCACCTTCGACCGGGCCCAGCTGCAGCGCGGCTATCAGGTCTACAAGGAGGTCTGCGCCGCCTGCCACAGCATGAATCTCCTGTATTTCCGCAATCTCGGCGAGCCTGGCGGCCCGGAGTTTCCCGAGGCGCAGGTGAAGGCGATCGCCGCCGGCTATCAGATCCAGGCAGGCCCGAACGAGGACGGCGACATGTTCGAGCGTCCCGGGCTGCCGTCAGATCGCTTCCCCGACCCGTATCCCAATCCGCAAGCGGCCCGCGCGGCCAATGGCGGCGCCCTGCCGCCGGACCTGTCGCTGATCACCAAGGCGCGTCCCGGCTGGTATGGCACCCTGACCCAGCTCTTCCACGGCATCGGTGGTCCGGAATATGTCTACTCGGTGCTGACCGGCTACGAGGACCCGCCGCCGGAGATCGCCGGCAGCGGCCCGCCCGGCGGATCCTACAACCCCTATTTCGCCGCGGGCCCGTGGATCGGCATGCCCAAGCCGCTGAATGACGGCCAGGTCACCTATCAGGACGGGACCGAGGCGACGGTGGAGCAGATGGCCCGCGACGTCTCGGCCTTCCTCGCCTGGGCGGCTGAGCCGAAGATGGAGCAGCGCAAGGAGCTCGGGTTCCAGGTGCTGATCTATATCGCGATCCTCAGCGTGCTGCTCTATCTCACCAAGCAGCGCATCTGGTCACGCATCGGACAACATTGACCGCCGCCTCTCACCATGCCTGCGGTGGCCTCGTCGCTCAATCCCCTCTCGGCCTGCGCCGGAGGGGAATTTTTTTGCGCGACATTCACGAACGCTATCGGCTTTGAACGAGTGAGGACCAGCCCATGACCAAAGCTGTTCTCGGCATCATCGGCGGCAGCGGCTTTTACGACCTGCCGCTGACCAATGCGCGCCAGGAGAGGATCGCCAGCCCCTGGGGTGAGCCGTCCGACAGCCTCACCATCGGCGAGGTCGAGGGGCTCACGGTGGTGTTCCTGCCCCGCCACGGCAGGGGCCACCGCCTCTCACCAAGCGACATCAACTACCGGGCCAATATCGACGTGCTGAAGCGAGCCGGGGTGACCGATCTGGTCTCGGTCTCGGCCTGCGGCTCGTTTCGCGAGCACCTGCCGCCCGGCACCTTCGTGCTGGTGGACCAGTTCATCGACCGCACCTTCGCCCGGCCCAAGAGCTTCTTCGGTGCGGGCTGCGTGGCGCACGTGTCCCTGGCCGAGCCGGTGAGCCCAAGACTGGTCGAGCGCGTGGCGGCGGCAGCACGGGCCGAAGCCATTCCGCACCACACCGGCGGCACCTATCTGGCGATGGAGGGGCCGCAATTCTCGACCCTTGCCGAATCCAAGCTCTATCGCGCCTGGGGCTGCGACGTGATCGGCATGACGAACATGCCGGAAGCCAAGCTCGCCCGCGAGGCCGAGATCTGCTACGCCACCGTGGCCATGGTGACCGATTTCGACTCCTGGCATCCCGACCACGGCACCGTTGACATCACCCAGATCATCAAGGTAATGACGGAGAATGGTGAAAAGGCGCGCCGGCTGGTTGCGCGCCTTGCCCGCGATTTCCCGCGCGAGCACGAGCCCTGCCCCATCGGCTCCGACCGGGCGCTGGAGCACGCGATCATCACTGCGCCCGACGCACGCGATCCGGCGCTGGTGACCAAGCTCGACGCGGTAGCGGGCAGAGTACTGGCGAAAGCCATTGCTCAGTAGCTACACAAATATAAAGTATTATTCAAGCAGCTGTATAAAGAATGCTTTAGCACTTTTGGTCTAGATAAGGTGACACAAATACTGATATCTCTTGAGATGATGATCGCGTTCATCAGATCATGCATATATAGATCCAATACGATCAGTAGATTTAGGAGATTTTTAAATGCCTGTATCCCCCTATTTGGCTGGTGCTATCGGGCTCGGCATCGGCGGGGCTCTTGGAGCCGTCGCGACCGGTTTGACGGTTTGGGGCATCATGAGCCACAATGAGGACCAGCACGACTCAATCTGGCATAATCCAGATTATTCGGGCGCCAAGACAGATACTTACTTCCATTCCCCAGCCGCCGACTATCACCACACATCCTAGTTCGGCCATACGCGAATTGAGGTAAGCAGCTCCGCTGAAGCGGCGCTCGCCGCTTCAAAGGTCTGCCCAATGTGGAACCACATACTGATGGTCGGGATCGGCAATCTGGTCTGATATGACCGCGCCGGTCTCGCCATTTGCTTCACCGGAAGAGTGCTCCGCCGCAATCAGCTGGCTGAGCCCCCACGCTCCCGCGCCACCGAGGGCTGCGCCGCCCACAAGCGCTGGTGCGAGATGCCATGGCTTGAGCTGAAAACCGGAGCCGTGAGGCTGCCCCCCGGAACTGTCGGCCGCCAGCTCCGCCAAGCGTTCGCTCAGATGCGTAACGTTGAGGTCTGTCCATGCGCCGCGATCCGTCTTTTCCTGGACCACGCCAAGAAAGTTCTCTCTTGCATATGCCTTGGCCTCTCTGATCTGTTCTCCGGCAAGCTCATTGACCCAGTTCCCCAACACCTCTTTGAGAGGGTTAGGCTGCTCGTGCAGTCGCGGATCGGCGGCGTGCAGGCCCTTCAGAAAAGCTTCGTATTTCAACCCCTGCACGTTTCCGAACTCCGCCATGTGCTCCCGAAACTTGTCCAGCTTCGAGAAATCGGAAACGCGCATCGTGAACGGTCCGAAATCGTATAGCCTGCCAGCATCCGCAGCCGTATCGGCAAGCAGACCAGTTAAATTTCCCGCGGAAACAGGCCGCTCAGTGGCAAGCAGCGGCCTTGCCAGCGACGGCTCGCTTACGGACCGTACCATTGTGGATTCTGCAACCCGCGTCATGTGAGCACCTCTACAACCCGAGATCACACGCAATGATTGCAAAAATTGCAGCGAACTGGCGGCGGCTATCCGGCATATCTATGACATTCAACCTGAAATTGCTCTTGTCAGATTCCCTGCCCCGGGCCACTGCTGCCGCCGTCCCAATGAAAGAACGAGAAGTGCGAGAACGGCAGCCAGGCGAGGCCTGCGAGCCCGAAGAGGAACAGCACCAGCATCGTCAGCGTCCATAGAACGATGAAGGCTGGAATAGAGGCCACCGCCAGCTTGATCAGAAACCACACCATCGACCAGAACGGCATCCGGATATTGGTAACGATGACCTCACGCTGATCGGACATAACGGCCTCTCGATTGATTGTTGCGGGAAGGAAAGCCTTTGCCAGCCTTGCAGATAACGATATGCCTATAGTCGCCAGATGGTACCGTTTCTGTTAAGCAGACAGCCGACACTCCCGGTCCACATTCAGCAGCCGTGAAAGGAAGCGTGAACGATGAACGTCCGCAGCAACACGGACATCAAAAGCCTGATCCGCTCGATCCCCGATTATCCCAAGCCGGGCATCATCTTCCGCGATGTGACCACGCTCTTTGCCAATGCACGCGGCTTGCGGGCGACCATCGACGAGCTGATTTGGCCGTTCATCGGCGAGCAGATCGATTACGTGGCCGGCATCGAGGCCCGCGGCTTCATCCTCGGCGGTGCGGTGGCGCGCGAGCTCGGGGTTGGCTTCGTGCCCATCCGCAAGAAGGGCAAGCTGCCCTGGAAGACCATCGGCAAGGAATACCAGCTCGAATACGGCGTCGATACGGTCGAGATCCATGCCGACGCGGTCGGCAGGGGCGACAGGATCCTGCTGGTCGACGATCTGATCGCCACCGGCGGCACGGCGACCGCTGCCATCGAGCTTCTGCAGGAATCCGGCGGAGAGGTGGTGGCCGCGGCTTTCGTGGTCGACTTGCCTTTCCTCAAAGGTGCGGACCGCATCGCCGCACGCGGCCTGAAAGTGCACACCCTGGTCGCCTTCGAGGGCGAATAGCGGCATGAAGGTCAACGGCGTCCATTACCGCTCGATCTGGCGCGAGGACCAGGCCGGCGGCGCGGTCAAGATCATCGATCAGACACGGCTGCCCCATGAATTCGTGATCGTCGAGCTCGGAACGCTCGAGGACGCTGCGCGGGCCATCGAAACCATGCAGGTGCGCGGCGCCCCCCTGATCGGCGCCACCGCCGCTTACGGCATCGCTTTGGCCCTCGCCCATGATCCCTCCGACGAGGCGCTGGAAGCCGCCGCTGCCCGCCTGCGCCGCACCCGCCCCACCGCCATCAATCTCAACTGGGCCATCGATGAGATGCTGGCCGCCATCCGCAACCGCCCGCGGGAGATCCGGATCGAGGAGGCCTTCGCCAAGGCGGCTGATATCTGCGACCAGGATGTGGAGACCAACCGGCGCATCGGCGAGCACGGCCTCACGCTGATCCGCGACATCGCCGCGGCCAAGCCCGGCCAGACCGTCAATATCCTCACCCATTGCAATGCCGGCTGGATCGCCACCGTCGATTGGGGAACCGCGCTCGCCCCCATCTACATGGCCCATGATGCAGACATTCCCGTCCATGTGTGGGTGGACGAAACCCGGCCGCGCAATCAAGGCGCGGCACTCACCGCCTGGGAACTCGGCCAGCATGGCGTGCCGCACACCATCATTGCCGATAACAGCGGTGGCCACCTCATGCAACATGGCAAGGTGGATCTCTGCATCGTCGGCACCGACCGCACCACCGCCCAGGGTGATGTGGCCAACAAGATCGGCACCTATCTGAAGGCGCTCGCCGCCCGAGACAACGATGTGCCCTTCTACGTGGCCCTGCCCTCTTCCACCATCGATTGGACGGTCAGGGACGGCATCGCCGAAATCCCTATTGAGGAACGGGCAGCCACGGAGGTGACCCACATCACCGGCCGCAGCGGCGACGGCCAGATCGTCACCGTGCAGGTGTCAGCCCCGGGCAGCCCCGCGGCAAACCATGCCTTCGACGTGACCCCGGCCCGCCTCGTCACCGGCCTCGTCACCGAGCGCGGCATCTGCCCCGCCAGTGCCGAAGGGCTTTTATCGCTGTTCCCGGAGCGGAAGGGGTGAGCTAAGCCGCGTCCTCGCCGCGGCCGAACATCTCCACCAGGATCCGCACCTTGAAGGAGATCACCTCCTCGTTCCGCTGATTGCGGCCGATCACCTGCAGGCTCATCATGCCCCAGCCCGGGCGCGAGGCGAGCGGCCGCTTGTCCAGCAGGGTGGCGGTATAGGTGACCTCGTCGCCCGCATAGACCGGCCGCGGCCAACGCATCTCCTGGAAGCCGGGCGAAGGACCAACCTCCGGCCAGCGGCCGCGCGGCGGCTTGTGGCGCGCTTTATAGGCGTCCTGATAGCTGACATTGCAGTACATCCAGGCGGAGCCGGTATGCCAGCCCGACGCGCAGAGATGGCCGAAGATCGAGCCGCGCGCCCCTTCCTCCGAGAGATGGAACGGCTGCGGGTCGAACCGGCTGGCGAAGCGCACGATGTTCTCTTCGGTGAAGCGGTAGGTGCCGACGCGCAGCTGCTCGCCCACCTTGAGGTCCTCGTAGAAGTCAACCAGCATGGGCAACCTCTGACGCACGCGTCTTGAACAAGTTGACCCCGCGCATCTCGACCACCAGCACACCCTCGCTGTTGAACAGCTGCCACAGCACGGTCACGATGCCCATCTCCGGCCGCTTGGCCGACACGCGCGCATCCAGCACCTCGGCCCGCAGGTGATAGTCACCGGGCCGCACCGGCTTGATCCAGCGGCACTCCTCGACCCCGAACGACCCCATGCCCGCGGCGCGGTCGATATAGGTGTCAGCGATCAGGCGCATCATGATGCTGGAGGCATGCCAGCCGCTGGCGCACAGCCCACCCAGAATACTCGCGTCCGCCGCCGCCTCGTCCACGTGAAACGGCAGCCAGTCGAATTCTCGGGCATAGGCCTTGATCTCCTCGGCCGTCAGCGCGTAGACGCGCGACTGGAACACCCGGCCGGGGCTGAAATCCTCATAATAGAGCTCCGCCATCACACCTCCCGAACCGTCCTGCTGGAACCATCAAGTTGCGAAGCGGAAATGCATGACGTCGCCATCGCGCACCAGATAGTCCTTGCCTTCCAGCCGCATGCGCCCCGCCTCCTTCGCCCCGGCCTCTCCGTTGAGCGCAACGTAGTCGTCATAGGCAATCGTCTCGGCGCGGATGAAGCCCTTCTCGAAATCGCTGTGGATCACGCCGGCCGCCTTGGGTGCCGGGGTTGATCTGCGCACCGTCCAGGCGCGCGCCTCCTTCGGTCCCACCGTGAAATAGGTGATCAGGTCGAGCAGCCGGTAACCCTCCCGGATCAGCCGGTTGAGGCCGGGCTCGTCGAGGCCCAGCTCGGCCAGATAATCCTGGCGCTCCGCCTCGTCGAGCTGGGCGAGCTCGGACTCGATCTGCGCCGAGATCACCACGGCCCCCGCCCCTTCCGCCGCCGCCTTCTCCAAAACCTTCGCGGAGTGCTGGTTGCCCGCAGCCGCCGATGCCTCCTCCACATTGCACACATAGAGCACCGGCTTGGTGGTGATGAGCCCCAGGCCTCTCCACGCGGCGGCCTGGTCCTCGGGCACCTCGGCGAGACGCGCGGGCTTTCCTTCCCGCAGCAGCACGAGCGCCCTGTCGATCAGCTCAAGCGCCGCCTTCGCTTCCTTCTCGCCTGACTTCGCCTTCTTCTCGATTGCCACCCGCCGGCGCTCCAGGCTCTCGAGATCAGCCAGCATCAGCTCCGTCTCGACGATCTCCGCATCCCGCAAGGGATCAACCTTGCCCTCCACATGGGTCACGTCCTCGTCCTCGAAGCAGCGTAGCACGTGAGCGATGGCATCCACTTCCCGAATATTGGCGAGGAACTGATTGCCCAGCCCTTCGCCCTTGGAGGCGCCACGCACCAGCCCCGCGATGTCGACGAAGGTCAACCGCGTCGGAATGATCTCCCGCGACTTCGCAATGTCAGCCAGCTTCTCGAGCCGCGGATCGGGCACCGCCACGTCGCCCACATTCGGCTCGATCGTGCAGAAGGGATAATTCGCCGCCTGCGCCGCCGCCGTCTGGGTCAGGGCGTTGAACAGGGTCGACTTGCCCACATTGGGCAGCCCGACGATACCGCAGCGGAACCCCATGAAATCAGTCCTTCTCGGCAATGTCCGCGCGCGTATCCGCCTTGCCCTTCTCGCCCGCCGGGGCGGCAGGCGGCTTGAGCGCGGTATGCACGCGGTTTTGAAATGTCTCGGGCTTGTCGGTCACCAGCAGCGGCGCGTGCTCGGCGATCGCATCCAGCAGCGGGTCGAGCCAGGCCGCGTCCGCCTTGGCGAAGTCACCCAGCACATGGCCCAGCACCAGATCCCGGTCGCCGGGATGGCCGATGCCCACCCGCACCCGTGTGAAATGCGGCCCGATATGAGCGATGATCGACTTGATCCCGTTATGCCCGGCCGCACCGCCGCCCAGCTTGATGCGCAGCTTGCCCGGCGCCAGGTCGAGCTCGTCGTAGAACACGACCACGTCCGTGGGCTCGGCCTTGTAGAAGCGCAGGAGCTCGCCCACCGAGCGGCCGGATTCGTTCACATAGGTCTGCGGCTTCAGGAGCACGGCGCGGACGCCGTCGAGCTCGCCTTCCGAGATCTCGCCCTGAAACCGCTTGCGCCACGGCCCGAAACGGCCGTGCCGGCGGTGGATCGCGTCCACCACCATGAAGCCGATATTATGCCGATTGTGCTGGTATTTGGGGCCTGGATTGCCCAGGCCGACGATAATGACCATCGTCATCCAAGCCCCTGCAACCCAAAAGCCTATGCGGCCGGGGTCTCGCCTTCGCCCTCGGCGCCTTCCTCCGCCGCCTCCTCGACGCCGGCGGCCGGCGTGGCGATGGTGGCGATGGTGAAGTCGCGGTCGGTGATGGTCGGCTTGACGCCTTCCGGCAGCTTCACCGCGGAGATATGGATGGAATCGCCGATATCGGTGCCGGTGAGATCGATGGTGATCTCCTCCGGGATGTTGTCGGCCGGGCAATCGAGCTCGATCTCGTGCCGCACGATGTTGAGCACACCGCCGCGCTTGATGCCGGGCGAGCGCTCTTCGTTGGCGAACACCACCGGCACGGCCACCGTGATGTGGGAGTCCTTGGCGACACGGAGAAAGTCCACATGGATGAGAAAATCGCGTACCGGCTCGAACTGCACGTCCCGCGGCAGCACCTGCACCTTGTCGCCATTCACGTCCAGCGTGTAGATCGTCGACAGGAAGCGGCCGGTCTCGACTTCCTTCATGAGGTCCTTATAGGCAAGCGAGATCAATTGCGGCTCTTGCTTCGCACCATAGATCACGCCGGGAACCCGCCCCTGACGACGTACGGCACGAGCGGCCCCCTTGCCGGCCCGGTCACGCACGACGGCAGTCAATGCATGTGTCTGCGCCATGAGATTTCTCCTGAACGTCCATAACAAAACGAGGCCACGCGAGGCGGCCTCCCACGCGCGCGGGGCTTCCTCCAGGGGTGAACGGCGCCCGGCCTTGCGCGGATGCGGGGCTTATACCGGCTAAGCGGGCGCGATGCAATGCCGGCCTTGCCCGGCGCCCTCGCTTCGATGTGATTTCATTCTCCACTGGGAGGTTTGCGGTACGGGCGCGAACCGCCATATTGGGAGCAGCGAATCCGCAAAGCAAACCTTGCTCCGTCGAATGAACAGCGAAGTGAACCAAAGCATTGCAGCACCGGGCGAGGTGGCCACACGCCCCGTACGAACTGGGCCGGAGGTCATCCGCGCGGTGGTCCGCACCGCGCCGACCCGGCCCGGGGTCTATCGCATGTTCGACGCAGAAGGCACCCTGCTCTATGTGGGCAAGGCCCGCAGCCTGAAAGCACGCCTCCAGAATTACACGCGCTTGGGCGGCCACACCAACCGCATCGCCGCGATGATTTCGCTCACCGCGAGCATGGAGCTGATCACCACCGCCACCGAGGCGGAGGCGCTCCTGCTCGAAGCCAATCTGATCAAGAGCCACCGGCCACGCTATAACGTGGTGCTGCGCGACGACAAGTCGTTCCCCTACATCCTCATCGCGCGCGACCACCCGGTGGCGCAGATCACCAAGCACCGGGGCGCCCGCACGCGCCAGGGCTGGTACTTCGGCCCCTTCGCCTCGGCCGGCGCGGTGAACCGCACCATCAACGCGCTGGAGAAGGCCTTCCTCATCCGCTCCTGCTCGGATTCCGTGTTCGAAAACCGCACGCGCCCTTGCCTGCTCTATCAGATCAAGCGCTGCAGTGCCCCTTGCACCAACTATATTGACGCTCCCGACTACGCCGTGCTGGTCGACAACGCCGTGACCTTCCTCTCCGGCCGCAGCCAGCTCGTGAAGCAGCAGATGGCGCGCGCCATGGAGGAAGCGGCGGAGCGGCTCGATTTCGAGCAGGCCGCCCGCTACCGCGACCGGATCGCCGCCCTGTCCCACGTGACCGCCCATCAGGGCATCAATCCGCAGACGGTCGAGGAAGCGGACGCCTTCGGCATGTTCCAGCAGGGCGGCCAGACCTGTATCCAGGTTTTCTTCTTCCGCTCCGGCCAGAACTGGGGCAATCGCGCCTATTTCCTGCGCGCGGACAAGGACGTCGAGCCGGGTGAAGTTCTGGAATCCTTTCTCGCCCAGTTCTATGACGACAAGCCCTGCCCGCGGCTGATCCTGCTCAGCGACGAGATCCCCTCGCGCGAGCTGCTCGAGACGGCGCTTGCCACCCGCGCCGACCACAAGGTGTCGATCGCGGTGCCCAAGCGCGGCGAGAAACGCGAACTCGTGACCCACGCGGTCAGCAACGCCCGCGAGGCGCTCGGCCGCAAGCTGGCCGAAACCAGCTCGCAGAACCGGTTGCTGGAGGGTGTTGCCCGTTCCTTCGGCATGGATCAGCCGCCGCGCCGCATCGAAGTCTACGACAACAGCCACATTCAAGGCGCGTCCCCCGTCGGCGCCATGGTGGTGGCGGGCCGCGACGGCTTCATCAAAAAGGAATATCGCAAGTTCAATATCCGCAACCTGGATGCCGCCGGCGACGACTACGCCATGATGCGCGAGGTGCTCACCCGCCGCTTCAGCCGCCTGATGAAGGAGTCCGCCGCCCTCGATGTGGATGGACCGTTGGATGAAGGCGATGCGGAGGAAGCGGATGCCGCGGGCGCGCTGGAGGACCTGCCGGCTTGGCCCGACCTGGTGCTCATCGATGGCGGTCAGGGCCAACTCTCTGCGGCGCTGGCCGTGCTCAAAGAGCTGGGCGTGAACGGCGTGACGGTTGTGGGTGTAGCAAAAGGACCGGATCGCGATGCCGGTCGCGAGCATTTCCACATGGCGGGCCGGCCGCCCTTCATGTTGGAAACCAGGGATCCTGTCCTTTACTATGTACAGCGGTTACGAGACGAGGCTCATCGCTTTGCCATCGGCAGCCATCGGGCGCGGCGGAAGAAAGCGATGGGAGCCAATCCACTGGACGAAATTCCGGGTATCGGACCGGAGCGCAAACGTGCTTTGCTGCGCGCCTTCGGATCGGCCCGCTCGGTCGCCCGCGCCAGTGTCGCAGATCTTGCGGCGGTGGCCGGTGTCAGCACCGCCCTGGCGCGGACGATCTATGACTATTTTCATGAAGGACAGAAGTGACGCAAGGGGCGAGGTCGTCACCAATGACGCTTTCGGATTCACACGGTGCGATGAGTAGCAAATCACCAGCGGCCATGCGCCGGCGCGATCAGATCCTGAATTTCCCGAATTTCCTCACATTCGGGCGGATCGCCGCCGTGCCGCTCATCGTCGCCTGCTTCTTCATCGAGGGCGACGGAGCGCGCTGGCTGGCATTGGGCCTGTTCATTGTGGCGGCCATCAGCGATTTCTTCGATGGCTACCTCGCACGGCTGTGGTCGCAGCAATCCTCCCTTGGCCGCATGCTGGATCCGATCGCCGACAAGCTGCTGGTTGCGGCCGTGCTGCTCATGCTGACGGCAGTGCGCACCATCGACGGGGTCCACGTCGTCGCCGCGGTGATCATTTTGCTGCGCGAGGTGCTCGTCTCGGGTCTGCGCGAATATCTCGCTGAGCTGCGCGTCTCGGTGCCGGTCACCCGTTTGGCGAAATGGAAGACGACACTGCAGATGGTGGCCATCGCCCTGCTCATCGCCGGCGCCGCGGGCGACAGGGTAATGCCCTTCACCACCACGGCCGGGCTGGTCGGCCTCTGGATCTCGGCGCTGCTCACGCTCTACACCGGCTATGACTATCTCAAGGCCGGCCTCGACCATGTGATGGAGGACGGCGGCCAATGAAAGTGCTCTATTTCGCATGGGTGCGCGAGCGCGTCGGCAAGGCGGAGGAGGAGCTCAGTTTTCCGGCCGAAGTCACCACCGTCGCGGATGCCATTGCATGGTTGGCTGAAAAAGACCAAAATTATGCCCACGCCTTCGGGGATTTGCGGGTGATCCGCGCCGCCGTCGACAAGTCGATGGTACCGCTGGATACGCCAATCAAAGGTGCGAGAGAGATTGCGTTCTTCCCGCCTGTCACTGGCGGGTGACGCAAGACACTGATGGGGATAGCTATGCTCAATGGGCGCTTGCCAGCCATGGCCGCCGCCGCGGCGGCCGTTGCCGCGCTGCTAGCCGGGTGTACACAAACCACCTATACCGCCTTCGAGGGCGGCTATGATCCGTATCTCCGCGAGAAAGTGTTCGAGCGCTACATCATCGGCACCGTGGACGACAAGCGCCGCTCGATGCGCTTTGCCCTGGGCGATCTGCGCAGGGCCGAGGGCGTGCCCTACAGCGCGGACTTTTTCCAGCGCCACGGCTTCAGTTGCGAGGCGGCCAACATCTGCTCACTGACGGTGCAGAAATATGTCTACCGCAGCAAACGGGTGAACCTCGTTTGGGGTGACAGACCGCTGGTGCAGGCGCCCGGCGATTTCGGCGATGTCGCCACCATCATCCACGATACCTATACCGTGAGCTATACGCCGACCTCCATCGACGTGGCCGTCACCAGCGAGGCGCGAGACTACATGGCGCCGTGACCGAGCGCCGGGTATCAATCAGATGTGGGCCGCATCGTGCGGATAAACGTGATGTTGCGGCTCGTTGGCATCCAAATTCCCGTGTGAATTGGCATAATGATGATACGCTAAGGCACCCGCGCCCGCCAACCCGCCAGCGGCGGCTGCACCAGCAGCCAAAAACGCCTTCTGGATGCCTGACATTCCATGATCGCCCACCGCTTCACCATACGAGGGCGGCCGTCCGAACATCCTGACATAGTCCCGAGCAGTCAAATCTGCCCCGGGCGCATCGTAAGCGGGAGGAGGGCCAGACGGCAACGGCTCGGGACCTCGTCCAAGGAACAGCTCTTGCGGGGAAGCATGTTCACTGTATGCAGGTGGCGGTTCGAACGGGCCCACCGACGTAAATTCACCATAAGCTGGTGGCGGCCCGAATGGATGGGCCTCGCTATTGAAGGGCGAAGCCGATTCTGTTGGACGGACCGGCCGCGTTTCTATGATCGTCTCCTCAGTATACTCCACGTCCATTCTTTGCTGAAGTTCTTCGATCTGTACGGTATTAACCATTGCAACAGCTCACCTTTAAAAGACACCCAGCAATTTAAGACCATACTTTACACTTCTAAGTTATATTTCCCCGATTGTATAATAGTATTTCAGTTAACTTCCGGCTACCAATTCGATAATAACTCAGGCAACACAACAGTCCGCGGCTGTTTTTTTGCTTGAATACTGATGAGATCGGGCCGGAGCGGATGCAAACCAGCCACAGCGACCTGTATGTTCTGCGTTCATATGGGAGAGATCAGACTTGGGCGGCACGCGGCCGGAAGGGCGCTGACGGGCGCCCGCTCGATCAGATCAGCCCGAGCTCGCGCAGGTCGCGGCGCATGCCGTCGGGCACATCCGCATCGGCCGTGTTCGCAAGGTCGGCGGGCGCATCTTCCGCCTTGAGATAGCGCCAGCCCTGAAAGGCGCGGCGCGGGGTCGGCCGCACCGGAACGAGTTGGTTGCCCAGCACGATCCGGCAGCGCTCGATGCCATCTCCATCGGTTAGGCTGCGCAGACCGATGATCGGCTGCCGCACCATGATCGCCCCGCGAATGACCCAGTAGAGCGAGCCGCCCGCCAGCACTTCCTCGCAGCGTTTCGGAAACATCCGGGTGGTGTGGCCGACCTCCTCGCCGCGCCGCAGGCGCTCGGCCTGCCATTGGGCGAGGTCCTCAATGCTGTCGCAGCCGACACAGAGCTTGATCAGATGAAGAGGCATGCCCCATCAATTGACCACATCGCCCACCTTGCGCAACGCGACCAATAGCTCCTCGTCGCGGCCATACACGTCCTTGCGGAAATGCACGGAAGCGTCCTTGTTGGCCCAAGCCGTGATGTAGGTCACATAAACCGGCACCGGCGTCTTGAGCTTGGCGACACCGTTTTTCTGGACCTTCAGCTGCTGCGCGATGCGGCCCGGCGTCCAGCTCGGATCGTCATGGCCGAGGATCACCTCCGCGAGCTTGACCGGGTTCTCCACCCGCATGCAGCCATGGCTGAAATAGCGGCTGTCCCTGTCAAACAGGCTCTTGGCCGGCGTGTCGTGGATATAGACGTTGTAAGGGTTGGGGAACATGAACTTGAGCTGCCCCAGCGCGTTCTTGGCGCCCGGCTTCTGCCGCAGCATCACCGGAAAGGTGCCGCGCCCATAGCTGCGCCAAGGCACGCTGCCGAAATCCACCACCTGCCCGCCCCGCAGCACCTCGAACCCCTGGCTGGCCAGGGCATAAGGGTTGGCCTTGAGCTTCGGCAGATATTCGTTGACCGCGATACTGGTTGGCACGTTCCAATAGGGATTGAACACCACATAGGTCATGTTCTGGGTGAATACCGGCGTGCGCGAATAGGGCTTGCCGACCACCAGCCGCGCGTCGTGAATGGTTTTCTCCCCGTCCACCACCTTGAGATACTGGTCCGCCAGGTTCACGAAGACGTAGAACTTACCGGTATCGTCCGGCATCCAGCGGCGCCGCTCCATGTTGAGCACGATCTGCCGGATACGGTCCTCCACGGGCACGTTCAAGGCCTCGAGGGTGTCCGGCCCGATCACCCCGTCACTGGTCAGGCCGTGCCGTTCCTGAAACAGCTTCATAGCGTCGATGATGGCGCCGTCATAAAGCTCGTGCATGTCCGGGGCGGATGCGGAAAGATCCGCAGTCGCAATCAGCAGCTCGCGGAGCAGCGGCACCCGCTTGTCGGTCATGCCCGGCTTCAGCGGCTTGCCATCCGGGATCTTCGGCCAGCCGCCGCGATAGGAAATGTCGCGGTAGAGGGCAAGTGCCTCCTTCAGGCGGGCATAATTGGCCGAAGGCGGCGCCAGGCTGTCCACGTAAGGCCCGATATCCTCCGCCTGCTCGGCGCCGTCCAGCAGGGTCAAGGCGCCGGGCCCATGCGGCTTGAGATGAGTGTCCTTGCCGATCTGGTCCGGCACCACTCGCCCCACGCTAAGGTCGTTGCCGTAGTCGATGAAGGCGCGCGACAGGAGCAGGTCGAGCGCAGCCAGTGTCTTGCTATCCCTCGCCTCCATGCGGGCGGTGATTTCGCCGATCAGGTAGTTGCGCGGATCAAGTCCGTCTTCCTCCGCGGCGCGCAGGATGTCGAGAAAGTCGCGCGCCTTCGACTTGGGCCCGTTGTCGCGCACCCACAGCGGTTTGTAATCCCGCTCCTGGTAATAGGTGAACACGTCGAACAGACGCTTATCGTTGTCGTCAATGCCGACGCTCACCCCACCACCGTCGATGATGGCCTGGATTTCCGCAGCAACCCGCGTATTGGTCGTTTCGGCCGCGGCCGCCCCGCCGAGTCCGAATATGAACAGCGCCAGCCATAGGTGCGGCCACGCACCAAGCCGACACAGTGCCCCGACCATCTTCCCCTCCCACGTGCCTGGACCGAATTCCTCTTGCGAGGATCCTACTATCCAAACGCACAACAGTCATGGGCAAATTGGCCGTCAAACGGCTTGGGCGCGCCCCTTGGACGCGCCCACCAAATCAAGGGTCATGAGAGCGGAAGCCTACTCCGCGGCCGCCGTCCGGGCCACAGTCTTTGGCTGCACCGCGTGCATATACGCGTCCATCAGCGTACGGGTGATCTCGCCGACCGTGAACCGGTACGGCCCGATCTCCGACACCGGCGTCACCTCGGCCGCCGTGCCCACGATGAAGCACTGCTCGAAGCCCGCCATCTCCTCCGGCATGATCGCCCGCTCATGCACCTTGATGCCGCGGTCCTTGGCCAGCCCGATCACCGTCCGGCGGGTGATGCCGTCCAGGAAGCAGTCCGGCGTCGGCGTATGCAGCGCGCCATCCCTGACGAAGAAGATATTGGCGCCCGTAGCCTCGGCCACCTGGCCGCGCCAGTCCAGCATCAGCGCGTCCGCATAGCCCTTGCGCTCGGCCGCATGCTTGGCAAGAGTGCAGATCATGTAGAGGCCGGCAGCCTTGCTCTTGCACGGCGCCGTGCGCGGATCCGGCCTACGCCACTCGGCGATGTCGAGGCGAATGCCTTTCAGCCGCTGCGCCGGGTCGAAATAGGACGGCCATTCCCAGCAGGCGATCGCCACCTGGACCCGCGAGGCTTGAGCCGACACCCCCATCATCTCCGGCCCGCGCCAGGCCAGCGGCCGCACATAGCCATCGACGAACTTCTGCGCCGCCACCACTTGCCGGCAGGCATCGTTGATCTGCTCACGCGTATAGGGGATCTCGAAATCCAGGATGCGCGCGGACTCGAACAGGCGATCCGTGTGCTCGGCCAGCTTGAAGATCTCGCCGCCATAGACACGCTCGCCCTCGAACACGCAGCTCGCGTAATGGAGTCCGTGGTTCAGTACGTGAAGCTTGGCCTCGGTCCAGGGTACCAGCGCGCCATTGAACCAGATGAAGCCTTCTCGCTGGTCGAATGGTAACACGCTCATCGCCTAATTCCTTCCATCATGCGGCGCCAGGTCCGAGGCAGACCTGCAACCACTCCCCATTCCCTCACGGCAGCCTCACGCTCTCCAGCAGAGCAACAGCAGCCGTAGTCCTCGGGGGCCGGGCTCCAGGGAACGAAACTTCATCTTCGGCCTGGAAAATGCGACAAAGATTTCTCAGAACGTCTTTCACGAGTAACAATCGATGCGAAATATGTCAATATGGCTGACATAATTCGCATGCCGGTCCCTAACCGCTGGAGGTTACCATAGTTCACGTCGACAATGGTATAGATGGGATAACGCCCGCGACCCTTGAAGACGCGCGCGTCGTGAAGCTGGTCGAGCTTCTGTTCTTCGCCTATCGCGATTTCGTCTCCGACCCGGACGAGATCCTGCGCGACTTTGGTTTCGGCCGTGCCCATCACCGCATCCTGCATTTTGTTGGCCGCAATCCTGGCATCAGGGTGGCCGAGCTGCTCGACATCCTGCGCATCACCAAGCAGAGCCTCGGCCGCGTGCTGCGCGAGCTGATCGAGAAAGGCTATGTTTACCAGGAGGAAGGGAAAGAGGACCGGCGCCAGCGCCTGCTCTATCTCACCGAAAAGGGCAACAAGCTGCGCCTGGAGCTGCTGGCGCCTCAGATCGAGCGCATCCGGCGGGCGATGAGCGCGGTTGACGACGGCGGCTCAGGCGGCGAAAAGTTGCTGTTTCATCTGATCGACCCGGAAGACCGCGACCATGTGGCTCACCTGATCAGGCCGGAGCGGTAGCCGCGTCGGCTCCGTGCTGATCGATACCGGAAATGACAGTGCGAGACGAAGCGCCCCATATACTCGTCGTCGACGATGATCGGCGCATCCGCGAGTTGCTCAAGTCGTTCCTGACCACGAATGGCTTCCGCGTGACCGCAGCCGGCAACACCGAAGAAGCGCGCGCCGCCATGACGTCCTTCACATTCGATCTCCTGGTGGTGGATGTGATGATGCCGGGCGAGTCGGGCATCGACTTCACCCGCGCCTTGCGCGCCAACTCGGACGTGCCTGTGCTGTTCCTCTCGGCGCTCTCCGAGAGTGGCGACCGCATCGAGGGTTTGGCCAGCGGTGGCGATGATTATCTGCCCAAGCCGTTCGAGCCGCGCGAGCTCCTGCTCCGCCTCCGCAATATCTTGCGGCGAAAGATCCAGGTTGCACCGCAGCGCACCGAGATTACAATGGGGACCTGCACGTTCAACCCGCAGCGGGGTGAATTCAGGCGCGACGGGCAGACCGTCAAATTGACGACACGGGAGCGTGATCTCCTGCGCATGTTCGCAGCACGGCCAGGAGAGCCGATTAGCCGGGCCGAGCTCGCCGGCGGCAGCTCCGGCGAGAGCATGCGCGCCGTCGACGTGCAGATCAACCGGCTGCGGCGGAAGATCGAAAAGGACCCGGCAACCCCCGTCTATCTGCAGACCGTGCGGGGCTCGGGCTACATCCTGTACACGGACTGACCCCACGGCGGTCCTGATCGGGGAAGGATGCAGAGGCAGCCATGGTATCGGTCAGCAGCGGCTACAACCAAGCCGGCACCGGCGAGCCGGGATTCTACTGGCGCTTCAACCGGTTTCTCGAGCGCCACCTGCCGGCGCGGCTCTATCCGCGCTCGCTCATCATCATCATCACGCCCATCGTGCTGCTGCAATCGATCATGGCGTTCATCTTCATGGAGCGCCACTGGGATCGAGTGACCAAGCAGCTGTCGCGCTCGGTTGCCCGCGAGATCGCGTTTCTGGTCCAACTCTATGAGTATTACCCGAAGACGCCGGCCAACACCCAGCACCTGCTGAAGCTCGCCAATGACACGCTCGACCTCGGGCTGACGATTGCCGAGGGCCAGCCACTGCCGCCGCCCGCCGACAAGCCGCTGTTCTCGCTGCTCGATATGAAGCTGTCGAAATATCTCGCCCGCTATGTCGGACGGCCGTTCTGGCTCGATACGGTCGGCCGCTCCGGATATGTGGACATAAGGGTCGAGGTGGAACCTGGCACCACCTTCAGGATCCTCACCAATCAGAGCCGGGCCTATGCCTCGAACACCCACATCTTCCTTCTATGGATGGTCGGCTCGTCGCTGGTGCTGATGTTCGTGGCCATTATCTTCCTGCGCAACCAGATCCGGCCGATCATGCAGCTGGCGGAAGCGGCGCAGAACTTCGGCATGGGCCGCGACGTGCCGCCGTTCCAGCCCAAGGGCGCAGCGGAAGTGCAGATTGCCGCGCAAGCCTTCAACAACATGCGCGAACGGATCGAGCGGCATGTGGAGCAGCGCACCGCGATGCTGGCCGGGGTGAGCCACGACCTGCGTACCATTCTCACCCGCTTCAAGCTGGAACTGGCCTGCTGCGAGGATTCCCCGCAGATCCGCGAGCTGCAGCGGGATGCCGACGAGATGCAGCGCATGCTCGAGGATTACATGGCCTTCGTGCGCGGCGATGGCGGCGAGCGCTCGATCGATGCCGATATCGCCTCCATCATCTCGTCGGTTGCGCGCATCGGCGAGAAGCGTGGCCGCGAGGTCGCCGTCACCGTGCCGGACGAGCTTTGGGCGCCCGTCAAGCCCAATGCGTTCAAGCGCTGCCTCTCCAATCTCGTGGGCAACGCCGCCAAACACGCCAACCGCATCACCATTTCGGCCAACCTGGATGACCGTCATCTCACGATAATCGTCGACGATGACGGTCCCGGCATTCCGGCCGACAAGCGAGAGGAGGTGTTCCGGCCCTTCTTCCGGCTGGACGACGCACGCAATCAGGATGAGACCGGCACCGGGCTTGGCCTGGCCATCGCGCGCGACATCGCCCGCAGCCATGGCGGCGATATCTCGCTCAGCGAAAGCCCCATGGGCGGCTTGCGCGCGACGGTGCAGACGCCCGTCTGGTAGGGATCACCGGCGCCGGCTTCAGAATAGCCGGCTGCCGTTGGGGACGTCCTTGTCGACACTGGCGAGTACAACGTCCCCATTGGTGTCGGCAAAGCCGAGGGTCAGCACCTCCGACAGGAACGGTCCGATCTGCCGCGGCGGAAAATTCACCACCGCGGCCACTTTCCGGCCCACCAGCTCCTCCAGGGTGTAGTGAACCGTGATCTGGGCCGAGCTCTTCTTCCTGCCGATCGGCTCGCCGAAATCGATCAGCAGCTTGTAGGCCGGCTTGCGTGCCTGCGGAAACGGTTCGGCACTCACGATGGTGCCCACGCGAATGTCCACCTTCAGGAAATCATCGAAGGTGATCTGAGAAGCAACGGGTCCCCCGATCATTACCTCAACCTGCCGCCCTCGCCTCGCCGGCCCTTTGCTGCCGCCGTTCTTGTCTGGCGCGCCTATAATCCTTGCCGAGGTTGAGCACTTGCTGCCCGACGGAACAGGCAAGCCGCATCGTCGCGCCGACCATGGCGATCGGCCCATCCAGCCGGTTCAGGGTCTGGGCCCCGCGACGCAGCTGTCTGTCGAGCTCGGCCATGGTCTTGGGCAAACCCGGATCCTCCTCGTCCACCCATACGCGCAGCACCCGGCCATAGACCAGGCCGAGGCCTGCCGCCTTCATGGCGCCGTCGAGACCATGCGTGCGGACGCCCGCGGCCGCCAGCATCCACCGCCTGGAGTTAAGCTGCGTCACGAACAGCTCCGGCAGCCCGTCGAAAGTGCTGGCTACGTCCCGGAAAATCGCCTTCAGTCCGGCCTTGTAGGGCTCCAGCGCCTCAAGACGCATCATCAGCACGTCGAAGACGCGGTCCCGCGGGCTTGCCGCTTCACCACCTGCCGCCTCGCGCTCGATACGCGTCAGAACCGCTTGATCGATGCTCCTGATGAAATCGGCGAGAATGGCGCCCTTCGTCGCATAGCGGGCGCGGAGCCGCGGCAGCGCAACACCGCTCTCGCGGGCGATGTCCTGCATGGACAATGCCGTCCAGCCCTGATCCGCGGCCAGCCGCATCGTGGCATCGATGACACGCCGGCGCTCCTCGTTCCCCGGCATCTCCGGGCCCGCCGGTTGCGCTTCCGTCCGCGCTCTCTCGGTCCTCCTGCCTCGGCGCGGCGAGGGTTCGGCTTCCATCCGAGCCTCTTCGCCGGCGCGCCGCGCAGACGCCGCCCGGGCGGCCCGGCCGCTGGCACGTCCTTCGCGCAATCCGCCTTTCCGGGTCCGCTTGGGTTTCTGGTCGCCGTTATCAGATCTCTCTTTGGCCATAGCAATTCCTGTCAGTATTCCAGGGCCGCCTCGCTTACCGAGTAAGTCGATTGGGACCCGGTCCGTTCCGACCGATCAAATATCAGCCCGCAAGCTCGCGCGAGCGGCGGGTGGCGGAGGCCACAGCGCTGTCGAGCACCGGCCGCAGCCCGTCCGCAGACATGAGCACCGCCAGCGCCGCCGCGGTCGTCCCGCCTGGCGAGGTGACATTCTCGCGCAAGGTCGCCGCCGGACTGCCGGTCACCCGCATCAGCTCACCGGCGCCTGCCACCGTCGCCCGCGCCAAGGTCATCGCCAAATCGGCCGGCAGACCTGCCTTGGCGCCAGCCTCGGCCAGGCATTCCGTGAGATAGAACACGTAGGCCGGCCCGGAGCCCGAAACGGCAGTGACGGCATCCATGAGAGTCTCGTCCGAAATCGTTGCAACTTCGCCAACCGCCGACAGAAGCTCCTCGCAAAGAGCCACCTGCTCTGCGGACACATTGGCGTTCGGAACGATGACCGTGATGCCGCGCCCGATCGCCGCGGGCGTATTGGGCATCGCGCGGATGACCGCCGCATCCGCGCCGAACGTGCGCTCGAAAAATCCGATACTCTTCCCCGCTGCCACCGAGATCACCAGCGGCTTCTGCTCGGCCAATGGCTTGAGCGCCGGCAGGACGTCCGCCATGATCTGCGGCTTCACCGCCAGCACCAGCACGGCTACATCGGAAATACTGCCCAGCGGCGGATTATGCGCAAGGCTGTGGCTTGCGATCAGCGCGGTCATTTCCGGTGCCGGCGATGGATCGAGGATCACGATCTGCTCGGCGGCAATCCCCCGGGCGAGCCAGCCCTGAAGCATGGCTCCGCCCATCTTGCCGGCGCCAACCAGTATCAGCTTGCCTTGCAAACTCATGCACCCTCCCTTCTGCATGGCTCGCAATCCGGGAGCGGACGGCCGGCTTGGCCCCATCTGGCACAGCGCCTTTCTGTCTCATCGGGCCCGAGGGGTGCTCCCTCGAGCCGCACCGGACAGTCCTGCGCCTGCGATCACGCCTCGCCCTGAGTTTCCAGCAGACAAGCCTCCAACGCGGCACCTGCGGACTGGCCAGCCCAGACTACGAACTGAAAGGCTGGATAAAAGCGCTCGCAGCTCTCAAGCGCAAGGGCGATCAGCGCTTCGCACTGAGATTCCGTGACGTCCACGCCGCCGGACAGCAGCAATCCATTGCGGAAAATGAGTGTGCCCTCATTCTTCCAAAGGTCGAAATGCCCGAAGAGAAGCTGCTCGTTGATGAGCGCGATGAGCTTGGCAACCTCGTCCTGGCGGTTGGCCGGAACCCTGAGGTCGAAGCCGCAGGCGAGATGCAGGCCCTCGAGATCGTCCCGCCAGTTGATGCAGATATGCAAGTCTGTCCAGGCGCCCTGGATCAGCAGATTGATCTCGTCTTCGCCGCTGCGGTCGACCGACCATTCATGGGCAGCAGCAACGCGCTCGAGAGTATCCAGAGGATTGATCTGCTCATTGCTGAGCGTAAGAACAGCCACCATCAGCTTCTCCCCTAGGCTGTTGATCTGACCCAGCACACTGATTGATCCGAGACGAACACCAGATCTCGCACTGCGAATCAAATCAACCGCTACAGTTAGACGGTGACTGAGACTGTGGAATCGCGCAAGGTATCAGCGCCACAAACGACCCCGCGATCCACAGCCGCACGCCCGAATAGGTTAATCGCCCTTATTCATCAACAGCAAACGCGAAGCCGCACTGGCAGGACAATAATCAGCCTTCGGCAGATTTCGGCTTGGCGCTGCGCGTCCTCGGTTTACGTGCCTGCGCCGCGGGCGTCGGGGATGCGGCCTGCGCGGGCTGAAGATCGGCGACGACCTTTTCCAGCGCCGCGATCCGGCTCTGCAGCCGTTCGTTGTCCTCGCGGGCAAGCCGTGCCATTTCGCGCACAGCCTCGAACTCTTCCCGCTTCACGATATCGAGGCCGTTCAGAATGCGTTCGGCCTGCGACCGGATCATCGTGTCGAACTCGCCGCGCAAGCTCTGCGCCGCGGTTGCCGCCGTCCCGAACATTCGGGCCATCTCGTCGAATATCCTGCTGGACGGATTGGTCATCTCGCGTTCCTAATCTGGTTGGGCTCCAGGCGCACACGGCTGGCCGCACGCCCTGTCGCCGGTATTCATCCGCAATGATCTAGTTCCGTCCTGCGCTTCGTTCAAGTCGAAGCAAGGTGGGCCGCAACCATGGCGCCCGGTCACATTGACTTCGCGATACCGACCGGCCAATGGTCCCGTGACATGCTTGCAGGCGCCGCGACCGGCGCTCGCACTGGAGTCTCAGATGCCGCTCTATGCGATCCCCTTTCCGGCGATCGATCCGGTTGCGATCGAAATCGGCCCTTTGGCGATCCGCTGGTACGCGCTGGCCTACATCGCCGGGCTCATGTTCGGCTGGTGGTTCGTGCGGCGTCTGGTGATCAGCCCGCATCTGTGGAACGGCGCTGCGCCGCTGCGGCCTCTCGACATCGACGACATGTTCCTATGGGCGGCGCTCGGCGTGATCTTGGGCGGCAGGATCGGCTATGTCCTGTTCTATGATTTCCCGCTCTTCGCCAATGATCCGCTGGAAGCGGTGAAGCTCTGGCATGGCGGCATGTCGTTCCACGGCGGCTTTCTCGGCGTGATCACCGCGGTGCTGCTGTTCGGCTGGCGGCGCAAGGTCAGTGGCTTCACCATGCTCGATCTCGCCGCGGCGGGCGTGCCCATCGGGCTGTTCCTGGGCCGGATCGCCAATTTCATCAATGGCGAGCTGTATGGGCGGGTGACCGATGTGTCTTGGGGCGTGGTCTTCCCGACCGGCGGGCCACTGCCGCGCCACCCGAGCCAGCTTTATGAGGGCGTGCTGGAAGGCCTCGTCCTCTTCGGCCTGATCTTGTGGCTCATCTACCGCCGGCGCGCCCTCACCCGGCCCGGCCTTGTCGCCGGCGCATTCACCGCCGGTTATGGCATTTCCCGCATCATTGTCGAATTCTTCCGCATGCCCGATCCGCAGATCGGCTATCTCTTCAGCGGCTGGGCCACCATGGGCATGCTGCTGTCGCTGCCGATGGTCTTGGTTGGCGCATGGCTGATGATCCGCGCATTCCGCATGCCCGCGCAGCAGGCTGCCACGTGACCAGGGAAGCACCGCTCGAAACCATCCTGAAGCGGATGATCGCTGCCGAGGGACCGATCCGGCTCGATCGGTACATGAGCCTGTGCCTCAGCCATCCGGTTCACGGCTATTACAACAGCGGCGACCCGTTCGGGGCTACCGGCGATTTCACCACCGCACCGGAGATCAGCCAGGTCTTCGGCGAGCTGATCGGGGTGTGGTGCGTCCATGTCTGGCAGACGATGGCCAGCCCCATCCCGCTGCGGCTGATCGAGCTGGGGCCGGGACGCGGCACGCTGATGGCAGACCTGCTGCGGGTCGCGTCCAGGCTGACCGGGCTCGACCGCAACACTATCGCCGTCGATCTGGTGGAGACCAGTCCGACACTTCGGCAAATCCAGGCCACGCGCCTCGACGGCCATCATGTCGCCTGGCATGAGAACCTGCACAACGTGCCGCTTGGGCCGGCCATCGTCGTCGCCAACGAGTTTTTCGACGCCCTCCCGGTGCGGCAGTATGTTTTCCGCAATGGTCGATGGGCAGAATGTTTCGTCGGGCTCAACGAGCGCGCGCAGCTTGCCTTCGGCTTTGCGCCGGCCCCTCCGCCGCCACCGGCCGCATTGCCCCATGAGCGCCCGCCGGAAGGCACCATTGTGGAATGTTCTGAGGCGCAGATGGCCATGGCCGAGGCGATTGGCCGCCGGCTTGCAGCCGAAGGCGGCGCGGCGCTGATCATTGATTACGGACATGAGGGCGGCTACGGCGACACGCTGCAGGCCCTGCGCCAGCACCGTTTCGTCTCCCCCCTTGATCAGCCGGGCAGGAGCGATCTCACCGCGCACGTGAACTTCGCCATCCTGCGGCAGGCCTTGCAGCGGGCCGGCGCCTGCACCTATGGGCCGATCAGCCAAGCCGGCTATCTCAAGGCTATGGGCTTGACCGAACGGGCAGAACGGCTGAAATCATCAGCCGATGCCAAGCAGCGCAGTACAATCGATTCGGCAATCCGTCGCCTGGCGGGCCACGAAACGCCGATGGACATGGGCACACTGTTCAAGGTGCTCGCCGCCTGCCACCCGACACTGCCCATCCCCCATCCCTTCCAGTGAAGAGGCATCATGATCGAGGCGAAAAACCTGGTCAAAATCCCCGAAATCCGTCACGGCTTCTTCACCCGGATCGGCGGCTTTTCCAAGGGCATCTACGCCACCATGAACTGCGGCCTGGGCTCCGGCGACGACCGCGAGACCGTGCTGCGCAACCGGGAGATCGTGGCAACTTCGCTGGGCCTTCTGCCGCACGAGCTGATCACCGCCTATCAGCATCACAGCGCCGACGTCATTACGGTTACGGAACCCTGGGGCACCACCGGATTGCCGCGTGGTGATGCCCTTGTGACGAACCGGCCGCACATCGCTCTGGCCGTGACCACCGCCGACTGCGTCCCCGTGCTGTTCGCCGACCGCGGGGGCCGGGTGGTCGGCGCAGCCCATGCCGGTTGGCAAGGGGCGCTGAACGGCGTTACCGACAATACCATCGATGCGATGATCGCCCTTGGCGCCCGGCGCGAAGACATCTGCGCCGCCGTCGGCCCGGCCATCTCCGGCAAATCCTATGAAGTTGGCCCGGAACGATACCAGGCCTTCGTCGATGCCTCCGCCGAGAATGCCCGGTTCTTCAGGCAGTCTGGCCGAGATGGCCACCACATGCTCGATCTGCCCGCCTATGTTGAGGATCGGCTGCGAAGGGCCGGCATCGCGTCGGTTGAGCGCATCGACCGCTGCACCTATCGGGATGAGGAGCATTTCTATAGCTTCCGGCGCGCCACCCACCGGGGCGAGCCCGACTATGGCCGGCAGCTGTCCGCCATCACCCTGGGCCCGCAAGTCTTCGTCGGCCAGGACCGGCCCGCGTAAGTCAGGTGTGGCCATCGTGCCATGGCGCATGACCGTCCGGCGAGGCCATAAAATCGTCGGTTGCGTGAACTATTCAGCCGGGTCAGCTTGGGCGTAGGCATTAACGCCCAGGCTCTGGAGAAGGGGATCGTTTGACAGTCGGTCAGCGGCAGATGTTTGGCTCAGGCCGCGTTCTCAATCGGCTTGCCGCCGGAATGGCGCTGCTGCTCGCGGCCTTCTGGCTGGCCGGGTGCGCCGGAGGGCAGCAGCCTTTCGCCAAGGATGTGAATGCGCTGGCGGCGCCGCAGGATGCTGCGGATTGGCCGCGGGTCACGGTGGTCTCGTTCTCCGGGCTGCCAGAGGGAAAGGACGAACAGTTCCTGCAAGCTCTGGCGGCTGAGACCTTTCGCCGGCAGATCGCCCTGGTGAATGCGGCTCCGGGCCAAGGCATCTACGGCCTATCCGGGGTGGTGTCCGCGCGCGAGGTCGATGGGCGCACCGCCGTCAGCTGGAATTGGGATGTAACCGGCTGGAACGGTGGCGCGGACAAGAGCACGATTTCGGGCCAGGAATTCGTCGCCACGCCGAAGCCCGGCACCACCCCGCCCCCGCCACCTCCCAATCCCGCCGAAGGAAGCTGGGGCAAGGTTGACGGCTTCATGCTGAGGCGGGTGGCGACTCACATGGCCGAAAGCCTGTCGTCCTATTTCGGCGAGCGCGGCTATTTCACCCAGACCGCTGGCCTGCCGCCACCGGTCGAGACTTTCGTGCGCGCCGGCCCCGGAGCAGCGAAAGATATCGATCTCACGATGCTGGGACCGAACGAGCTGGCCATGCGCCGCGCCCGCGGCGACATTACGGAGGAGGATCTTGCGGCTGCCGGTCTGCCCAGTCTGGCGGCTCCGCCTCCAGAGACCGTAGGCGAAACCATCCAGGGGCCAGACGCGTCACAGCAGCAACAGATCGCCAAGGTGCCTGATGCGGGACAGCCAGCACCGGAGACGAAACCAAGCCAACCCGGGCAGAAGGCCATCCGCAGCGTTGCCGTCGCCGCGGTCACCGGTGCCCCGGGCGATGGCAACCATGCTTTGGCTGCCTCGCTCCGCAAGATCCTGAGATCCGCCGGCTGGCCGCTGAAGGATGCCCCCGGCGACGACACATTGGTGATCCAGGGACAGGTCGGCGTTGCCCCACCTGCCGGCGGCGCCCAGCAGGTATCGCTGGAATGGACGGTGAAGGACCCGGGCGGCAAGGTGCTCGGCTCGATCAAGCAGGCCAACCAGGTGCCGGCGGGCTCGCTTGACGGCAAATGGGGACTGACGGCTGACTATGCCGCGGAAGCAGCCAGCATCGGCATCTTCGAGCTGGTGAACAAGTTGCGCTAGCCGCGCCCTTCGGCGGGCCAGCCCAGGCCCCGCCGCCGCAGCGTGTGCGCGGGATTGGTGCTATGGTGACGGCAGTCCGGGCTGTGCGGAGTTTACAGCCAGAAGAGCGGTTGTTATAGAGCCCGCTCACCACTCATCCTGGTTGAGCCCTTCTCTGGGATATTCCTCATGAAGCTGGTCGCGGGTAACGCCAATCGCCCTCTTGCCGAAGCCATCGCGGCCTATCTTCAGCTGCCGCTCACCAAATGCGTGGTGCGGCGGTTTGCTGACATGGAGGTGTTCGTCGAAATCCAGGAGAACGTCCGCGGCGAAGACGTTTTCGTGATCCAGTCCACGTCATTCCCGGCGAATGACAATCTGATGGAACTGCTGATCATCATCGATGCCCTCCGCCGCGCCTCTGCACAGCGCATAACGGCGGTCATCCCCTATTTCGGCTATGCCAGGCAGGACCGCAAGCCGGGCCCGCGCACGCCGATCTCCGCCAAGCTCGTTGCCAATATGATCACCCGCGCCGGCGCCGACCGCGTGCTAACCGTGGATCTCCATGCCGGTCAGATCCAGGGTTTTTTCGACATCCCGACCGACAACCTCTTCGCCGCGCCCGTAATGGTGCGCGACATTGTCGAGCGGTTCGACGTCAGCCAGATCACGGTGGTCTCGCCCGACGTGGGCGGCGTGGTGCGTGCCCGCGGCCTTGCCAAGCGCATCAATGCCCCGCTGGCCATCGTCGACAAGCGACGCGACCGGCCGGGCGAATCCGAGGTTATGAACATCATCGGCGACGTCGAGGACCGGATCTGCATCCTGTTCGACGACATTGTCGATTCCGGCGGCACTCTCTGCAACGCGGCCGAAGCGCTCATGGAGCGGGGGGCCAAGGAGGTGTCCGCCTATATCACCCACGGGGTGCTGAGCGGCGGGGCTGTCGCCCGCGTCGGCTCATCTGCCCTCAAACAGCTGGTGATCACCGATACCATCCAGGCAACCGAAGCCGTCCGCGTGTCGCGTAATATGCGGGTGATCACCATCGCTCCGCTTTTGGGCGAAGCCGTGGCACGAACGGCCCGGGAAGAATCGGTTTCCAGCCTATTCGATTGAAAAAATAAGCCAACGGGTTAACGATTATGGCAAATGCGAGGCGTTCACATTTAGCCATAACTGACTGTTAGTGAAGGAATTTTCACTCTTAGCACCCCCAGGTTGGGATATTCATCCTAAGCACGCCCGTAAAAATCCTCATTGTCGTCGTGCTCTCGCCGCATCAGCCCATCAATTCGTCGCCCCGACGTAAAACTGCTAAATAACTCCGAGCGGGGCAGAAGGTTTCATTTTGGGAAATCCGATATATCCGGGCTGCGCGGTAAGCTTAACTGCGCGGATTGCTCTGCCAGCGCTCCAATACCTGGGAGAAAAGCTGTATGCTTTCACGAGCAATCTTTGCCCTCACCGCGATTATCTTCTTTACTGGCATAGGCGCATCAATCGCGAGGGCTGATCAGTTTGGCTCCTCGAAATGGCAGCAGAATTTCATCGGCGGAATCCAGCTGACCGTTGCACCCCGTTCCGCAGCCGCCACGGAAACGCCTCCGGGCCGCCCCAAGCCGGCAGTCGCGACCGCCGCGGGTGACGGGCCCAAGCTCATCCTTGCCGCAGCGCGCAAGTCGACGGCCGCGCCGAAGACCCGGCCTAAGGCCAAGTCCAAATCCACCGCGAAACACGCCAAGAGCAAGGCGCAGACAGCCTCCGCCAAGCCCGCATCCGGAAAATCGTCTCTCAACACCAA
Source organism: Rhodoligotrophos defluvii (assembly GCF_005281615.1). Lineage (NCBI taxonomy): Bacteria > Pseudomonadati > Pseudomonadota > Alphaproteobacteria > Hyphomicrobiales > Rhodoligotrophaceae > Rhodoligotrophos > Rhodoligotrophos defluvii. The sequence goes on from NZ_SZZM01000002.1 coordinate 479,765, forward strand.
GGATGCACCCTCAGCCAAGACCGATCAATCCACTGAGAAGGCGGAGAAAGCCGCGCCCGATGGCCTGAGCGCCCGCCGTGCCCAGTTCCTGCCGGTTGCCGGCCGCATCAAGCCGGCGGGCCTGCCGCTGGCCCTGATCGATGCCGTGATCACCAGGGAAAGCCGTTACAATCCCAAGGCACGTGGGAGCCGGGGCGAAGTCGGCCTCATGCAGCTTCTGCCGTCAACGGCACGCGGCATCGCGCGGGAGAAGGGCCTTGCGGCTGCGAACTTGTCCGGAGCCGCGCTCATTAAATGGCTGGAGGTGCCGGAGAACAACATTCGCCTGGGCACCCACTATCTCAGCATGTGCCACGAAAAGGCCAAGCAGAACGTCGCCGCAACCATCGGCTGCTACAATGCCGGACCGGGCAACATGTGGTCCTGGAAGTCGATCGGCTATACCCGCCGCTATGTGCGGTTCGTCAACGATCACATCGCGAGCAACTGATGCCGCGCAACGATCCCTCCCCTGGTTCCAGGGGAGGGCGGCCGCCGTGAGGCGGCCGGGTGGGGTGCCGATAGCCCCGAGCCGCGCTGCGGGAATTCCGCCCCTACGCGTCCCCGACGATCACATAGTGCTTGAGCACGGTGCGGGTCACCTCCCACGTGCATTCGAGGCCTGGCCGCATCACGAACGCATCGCCTTCGCGTAGCGTGGTCGCCTGTCCGTTCGCCGTGATCGTCACCTCGCCCGAGATGATATGGCAGAATTCCCAAGCCTCGCAGGTAAAGGACCACTTCCCCGGCTGCGCCTCCCAGAACCCCGCGACCAGCTCGCCGTCCCTGTCGTCCACCACGTTCCAGGTGGTAGTGGTTGGATCTCCGGCGATGACCTTGGCCGGCCTCCCCGGCTCCGGCGTCGGCGCGTTCGGTCCCGTCCGTTCGAGCTTGATCAACTGCATCAGTGATTGTCCTTCATGTGAATGGCGCGCCAGACCTTTTCCGGGGTCAGCGGCATGTCGAGATGACGGATGCCGAATTCCTTTAGCGCATCCATGACCGCATTGGCCACCGCCGGCGGCGCACCGGTGGCGCCTGCCTCACCCGCGCCCTTGACCCCCAGCGGATTGGTCGGCGTCGGTGCGGATTCGTTGAAGGCCACCGCCAAGTCCGAGACATCGTCGGCCCGCGGTATGCCGTAATCCATGAAGCTTCCGGAGAGGAGCTGTCCGGCCTCGTGGTCGTAGCGGATCTCTTCGAGCAAGGCCTGGCCGATCCCCTGCACTGACCCTCCGACCACTTGGCCGGCCGCGATCAGCGGATTCACGATGCGGCCGAAATCGTCCACCACCACATAGCGGTCGACCAGCACCCGCCCGGTATCCGGCTCGATCTCCACCTCGCAGATGTGGCAGCCATTGGGAAAGTTCACGGCCTTGCCGTCATAGCGGATGCGCGTGGTCAGCGTGGATGGCACCCCCTCGGGCAACCGCTCGGCCGAACGCAACTGCCGCTCGATATCGAGGATATGGATCGAGCGGTCAGTGCCGGCGATGGTGAAGCGCCCGTCCTCGAACACCAGGTCTCCAACCCCTGCCTCCAGCAGATGCGAGGCGGCAAGCCGCGCCTTCTCGCGGATCTCCCCGGCGGTGAGGTAAACGGCGCTGCCGCCCAGAACGAGCGAGCGGGAGCCCCCGTGGCCGCCGCCCGTCGGGATAAGGTTAGTGTCGCCCTGCACATAGCGGATCTTCTCCGCTGGAATGCCGAGCTCGGTCGAGATGATCTGCACGAAGGCCGTCTCGTGGCCCTGGCCGGTCGAATGGGTGCCCACCAGCACGGTCACCCCTCCGTCCTCATCGAAACGGATCTCCGGCTCTTCGCTGGAGTTCCCCACCGCCATTTCCAGATAGCTGCCGATGCCGCGGCCGCGCAGCCTGCCTGCCGCGCGCAAGGCCTGCTTGCGCGCGGGAAAGCCGTTCCAATCGATCAGCGCCAGAGCCTGATCGAGCGTGCCCTGGAAATCGCCGGAGTCGATCACCGAACCGAGTGCGGTCGTATAGGGATAGGTGCTGATGAAATTGCGCCGCCGCAGCTCCTCCGGTGCCATGCCCAGATCGAATGCCGCCACGTCCATCAGCCGCTCGATCACATAGGCCGCCTCCGGCCGGCCGGCGCCGCGATAGGCATCGACCGGCACGGTGTTGGTGAACACCGCATGCACCTCGAGATCGATGGCCGGAATGGCATAGTTGCCGCCCGTGGGCCGCATCATCGACACCGCCGGGATATAGGGGCCGAAGCTTGAGAGATAGGCGCCCATATTGGCCATGGTCTTGACCCTGAGGCCCAGGATCTTCGCAGTCTCGTCCAGCGCCAGCTCCGCATGGGTCACGTGGTCACGGCCGTGGATCTCGGCCATGAAATTCTCGGCCCGGTCGGCTACCCATTTGACGGGCCGCCCGAGCTGCCGGGCCGCGAACATCACCATCACGTTCTCGGGATAGACGAAGTTCTTGCCGCCGAAACCGCCGCCCACATCCGGCGCCACCACCCGGATCCGATACAGATCGGTCTTGAACACATGGCCGGCCATCTGGCTCTGCTGGCTGTGCACGGCTTGGCCCGACACGTACAGCACGTACTGTTCCGCTGCTTCGTCCCACTCGCCGATCGCACACCGCGGCTCGATGGCCGCCGGCGCCAAGCGATTGTTGACCAGGTCGAGGCTGACCACCCGCGCCGCCCGGGCAAAGGCTTCATCCGTCGCCGCCCGATCGCCCTTGTGGAACCGATAGCAGCGGTTGGTGCCGAACTCCGGCCAGACCAGCGGCGCATCCGCATCGAGCGCTCGCGCCGTCGAGGTCACCGCCGGCAGGTCCTCGTATTCAACGATCACCCGGTCGGCCGCATCGCGGGCCTGCTGGCGCGTTCCGGCGACCACGAAGGCCACCGGGTCGCCCACATGTTTCACCACACCGCCGGTCAGAGCATAACGGGGCGGATGGCGGATGCCGTCCTTGTCCACCCCGCTGATGCCGGTAACGGTCGGCAGGATGCCCAAGCCGGCCGCCTGCACATCCGCGGCAGTGTAAATCGCGACCACACCCGGCGCGGCAAGGGCATCGCCCAAATCAATGCCGCGAATGCGTGCGTGCGCGTGCGGAGAGCGCACCACCGCGGCATGGACCATGTCCGGCAGCACCATATCGTCGAGATAGCGCCCGGCGCCTTTCAGGAAGCGCTCGTCCTCGCGGCGGCGCACCGCTTGTCCGACTGCGAATTTCAAGATGAAGCTCCTGGCGTGGATCTGTCCAGACATCAAAGGTTCGCGCTTCGACCTATCGGCGGTCAAGGGTCTTACGCCAATGAAACGTCAACCCTGGCGCAAAGCACCTATGCGTGCGAGCAATTCGTCCCGGCTCTCCGCGAAGTCGGATGCGATCCACCAGTCCTCCAGCGCGCGGAGCAAGCCGCCGAACTCGGGGCCGGGCTTGATGCCGCGCTCCAGCAGATCGCTGCCGCGAAGAGGAAAACTCGGAATCGGCCATTGCTCGGGCAGCAGGAACAGCTCGCGCCAGACCTCATCCTCGGTTGGCCTATTCCCGCCGCACCAGGCGGTCAGCACCGCATCCCGAAAGGTCTGCGGACCCAGCCGGTAAAGCACCGCCCGCCGCTCATTGGGGCGCAAGCCCGGCGTCACCGGGCCCGCCGCCACCAGCCGCTCAAGCCGCTCCCGCTCGTCATTGGTGAGCCGCAACCTGTCTCTCAACCGCATCACGAGCGCGCTGTCGCCACCTGCCAAGTTAAAGCTGCGCAGGAGGAAGTCGGGCTCAAGTCCCAGAAACGACTCTATTTTCCCAAGCCGCTTCAGGCGCTCCACCGATATGACCGGGCCGAGAAAATGGGCGAGAATTCCAAGCTCCCCCATGGTGCCGGCCACCGGGAGGCTCCACGGCGCCACGATCAGCCGTAGCCATTCCTGCCGCACCCGCTCCGGCGAGAGCCTGGCAAGGCCCTGCTGTTCGGCCGCGCAGGCGGAAAGGCTTGCGGGATCAATGCCGTCCGGACCATACCGGGCGGCGAACCTGAACAGCCGCAAGATCCTCAAGTAATCCTCGCGGACGCGCGCTATCGGATCGCCCACGAACCGGATTCTTTTTTTTAGCAAATCCTCATATATGCTTAACGGATCGTATATTTTCCCATGCCGGTCGCAGTAGAGGGCGTTAATGGTGAAGTCGCGCCGGGCCGCATCCTGCGCCCAGTCGTCGGTGAAAGCCACCTCCGCATGCCGGCCATCGGTGGCAACGTCGCGCCGTAGGGTGGTGACCTCGAAGGCCTTTGGCCCGTCGCCAGACGTCGCAATCACCGTGACCGTTCCATGCGCCACGCCCGTGGGCACGCTGCGCAGGCCCGCCCGCATGCCCAGGTCGATGACCCGCTCCGGTGTTTCCGTTGTGGCAAGGTCCACATCCACCACCGGCTCGCCGAAAAGTGCATTGCGGATGGCCCCCCCCACCACGCGCGCTTTGCCGCTCTCCGCCTCCAGCGCGTCGAACACCGCCTGCAAGCGCTCATCCCTCAGCCAGGGATGGTCTTGCGGTGAAAGCACCGGAGGCGTCATGGCTTAAGTCCCGTAGAGCCGGTCGTAGAAGTTGCGCAGGATGCCGGCGGTCGCGCCCCAGATATAGCGCTCAAAATAGGGCATGGCGTAATAGCGCCGCAGCTCACCCTTCCACATCCGCTCGTGCCGCTGGTGGTTGGCCGGGTTCATGAGAAAGCTCAAGGGAACCTCGAACACGTCGGCCACCTCGCGCGGGTCCGGCGCCAGGCTGAAACCGGGCTTGATCACGGCCACCACCGGCACCACCCGGTATCCGGTCGCGGTGAGATAAGGGTCGAGCAGCCCGATCGTGTCGACATAGCGCGGCGCAAGCCCGGTCTCCTCCTCCGCCTCGCGCAGTGCGGTTTCCGCGGGCCCGGGATCGGTCGGCTCCATCTTGCCACCGGGAAAGGCGATCTGCCCGGCATGGCTCGACAGGTGCTCCGTCCGCAGCGTCAATAGCACATTGGCCTCTCCGTCCCGGTCCAGCAGCCCGATCAGCACCGCCGCCGGGCGGTATGCCTGGTCGGCGGGCGGCCGGAAGCCACCCTGCAGGTCGCCATCGCCGCGCGCTGCAGGATGCGCGGGGTCGATTGCCATCGGATCATTCAACGGGCGCAGCCGGCGTCTCGCCAGGAGCACCACTTCGCCCAGGGTGAAACGGGACGCGAGTTCGGTCACGCAGCTGTTCTCTTCGGTGATCAAAGGCCGATTTCGGCGGCCGGCGCCATGGGATAGAAGCGCCCGGAGCTCCAGACGCCGAACCACGATACACCCTCGACCTCGCGGGTGCAGCCGCGTTCCACCAGATCATAAAAGATCGGGCGTGCCACCAGCGCCTCCAGCCGCCCGCGCACCAGCACGTATGGCTTGAGGCCGTCGGTGCCCTCCTCCCGTGCAAAGCGCAAGGGGTGGGCATCATCCACGATCACCTCGTCCTCCACATTGGTGGTGAAGCGGAGCACCTGCGTCTCACCCGCCCCTTCCACGGTCATGGCCACCGCCACGAAATGGGCATCGTCGACCGTGATGCCTACCTTCTCCACCGGGGTGATGAGATAGGTCTTGCCGTCCTCGTCCTTGCGCAGAAGCGTCGAGAACAGCCGCACCAGCGGCTTCCGCCCGATTGGCGAGTTCATGTAGTACCAGGTGCCGTCCGCAGCGATGCGCATGTCGATGTCGCCGCAGAATTCCGGGTTCCACTTGTCCACCGGCGGCAGGCCGCGTTTGGTGGCAGCCTTCGCTTCCTTCAGCCCGCGCATCGGCTGGCTGGCATCGCCGGCAGCCGCCATGTTCATTGCCGCGACCTTTTCACCTCTCACGTCCATTTGATTCCAGTCGCCTTTCTCCGGGCGCGGTCAGGGTCCACACTCAATTCCGGACACAGTCTGTGAAATCTTTTTTGACATCCGTCCGGCAGGCTATCGTCACGTCTCGGAAGAACTATAGTTATTGATATGCAGAGCATCAACGAAGCCGACCACAAGGTGGTCGAAGACATCGAACGGGCTGGCGAGCGGCTGGCGCGGGCGAAGGACGCCATCGGCCGGGTGATCTTTGGCCAGCAGCCGGTCATCGACTTGGCCCTCACCGCGATCCTCAGCGGCGGCCACGGGCTGCTGGTGGGCTTGCCGGGCCTGGCCAAGACCAAGCTGGTCGAGACCATCGGCCACGTGCTGGGCCTGCAGGAGAAGCGGGTGCAGTTCACGCCGGATCTCCTGCCGTCCGACATCATCGGCTCGGAAGTGCTGGAAGAGAGCGATACCGGCACCCGCCACTTCCGCTTCATCAAGGGGCCCGTGTTCAGCCAGCTGCTGATGGCCGACGAGATCAACCGCGCGAGCCCCCGCACGCAATCGGCCCTGCTGCAGGCCATGCAGGAAAAGCACGTGACGGTGGCAGGCCAGCGCCATGACCTGCCCCGGCCCTTCCACGTGCTGGCCACCCAGAACCCGATCGAGCAGGAAGGCACCTATCCTTTGCCTGAAGCGCAGCTGGACCGCTTCCTCCTCGAGATCGACGTGCCCTATCCGGACCTCGAGGCTGAACGGCGCATGCTGTTTGCCACCACCGGGCCGGCCGAGACTTTGCCTGACCCGGTGATGACCGCCGAAGAACTCCAGGCACTGCAGCGGCTGGTGCGGCTCATCCCGGTAGGTGATTCGGTGGTGAACGCAGTCCTCAAGTTGGTGCGCACGGCGCGGCCCGGCCCCGATGCAGACGACTTCGTGCGCGAGACGGTGGCCTGGGGCCCCGGCCCGCGCGCGAGCCAGGCGCTGATGCTGGGCGTGCGCACCCGCTGCCTGATGGACGGCCGGCTGTCCCCCTCGGTTGATGACGTGATCGCGCTCGCCAATCCGGTGCTGCGCCACCGCATGGCCTTGACCTTCGCCGCCCGGGCCGACGGCCAGACGGTGGACGGTGTGATCTCGCGGCTCTGCGGCATGCTGGGATAGAAGCTTGGCGCCCATCTGGACAGCAGATCGCCCCACCAAGGTCCCGGTCGACGAGGCGCAGCATCTGGCCCAGGCCTATCCGGCCCTGCTGGTCCAGGCCGATCGCATCGCCAACACCGTCATGCTCGGCTTCCACGGCCGCCGCCGCCCGGGCAGCGGCGAGAGCTTCTGGCAGTTCCAGCGCTATCGTGCCGGCGAGGAAGCCTCTCGCATTGATTGGCGCAAGTCCGCCCGCTCCGACCAGCTCTATATCCGCCAGAACGAATGGGAAGCAGCCAACACGGTGTGGATGTGGGCCAGCGCTGCCCCGGGCATGGCGTTTCGCTCCAGGCTCGCCTCGACCACCAAGCGCGAGCGCGCACTGCTCGTTCTCCTGACCCTGTCGGCCCTTATGCTGTCGGCAGGCGAGCGCGTGGGCATTCTCGGCAGCGGTCGTCATCCGGTCGCCAGCCGCAACGGCCTTGAACGGCTGGCGGCCATCGCGACGGGCGCCGATCAGGAGGCCAGCGGACTGCCCCATGGCGCCTTTGCCGAGAGCGGGCTGCCACAGGTGAGCCTGCCGCGCTATTCCAACGTCATCCTCATCAGCGACTTCCTGGTTCCGCTCGATGCTCTGCGGGAAAGCATCTCCTCGATCGCCGCGCGCGACGTGCGCGGTCACCTGGTCCAGATCTTCGACCCGGCCGAGGAAAACCTGCCTTACACCGGCCGCAAAGAATTCGAGGAAACCGGCGGCGGCCCATTGCGCTTTATCATTGGACGCACGGAAAGCGTCCGTGACGCCTACAGGGCCCGCATAGAAACCCATCGCGCGGGCTTGCGGGAACTCGCGCAACGCCTTGGCTGGAGCTTCACCCTGCACCACACCGACCAGCCACCGCAGCGGGCGATCCTACCGCTCTACGGGCGGCTCTCGGGCAATATGCTGACCGGAGGGTAGGGCTCCATGCTGACGATCGGCGCCATCACCTTTCAGACCGCGGCCGCCCTGTGGGCACTGCTGCTGCTGCCGATCATCTGGTGGCTGCTGCGGCTGACGCCCCCGCGCCCCGAACGGGTGAGCTTCCCGCCCATCCGCTTCCTGCTCGGATTGATCGCCAAAGAGGAGACTCCGCACAAGACACCGTGGTGGCTCATGCTGCTGCGTATGCTGCTGATCGCCTGCCTCATCCTTGCGGTGGCCCGGCCCATGATCAACCGCAATGCGGAAGGTGTCGGCGGCAATGGCCCCCTGCTGATCGTGCTGGACGATGGCTGGGCCGCGGCGAAGGCATGGCCGGCGCGGCTGCGGACCGCCACCGAGGCGGTCGACCGGGCGCGCGAGCTGGACCAGCCCGTTCTGCTGGTCACCACCACCCCCAAGGATGCGCCCCCGCCGCTCGAGACCAAGGCAGCGGCCGACGTGGCCGAGACGATCAGCACCCTGCAGCCCAAGGCGCTCATCCCCGATCGCATGGGCCTCGCGCGCCGGCTGGCGGAAGGCTTCGACGGCAACCAACCGCTCGATATCCTCTGGCTCTCCGACGGGCTGGACTACGGTAATGCATCGAGCTTCGCGTCGGCCTTGCGCGCCCTGGGCGGCGGCTCGCAAGTGAGGGCGCTGGTGCCCCCGGCCAGTGAGCCGTCGCTTGCCGTCGGCGCGCCGCAGCTGGCCGGCGAGGGCCTCGCAATCGCCGCCGCCCGCTCGACGGCCGCCGGCGAGCAGACCGTCACCGCCCGGGCGCTTGCCGGCAACGGCCGCAGCCTCGCCGAGCAGATCTTGCGGTTCGGCAATGGCGAGACCCGCGCCACCGCCACAATGGAACTGCCGCTGCAGCTTCGCAACGAAGTGGCGCGTATCGACATTCGCGGCGAGCGTAGTGCCGGTGCCGTCTACCTCCTCGACGACCGTTGGAGCCGCAAGATCGTCGGCCTGGATGCGGCAGGCTCGATCGAGGCCAACCAGCCGCTGCTCTCTCCGCTTTACTATGTGACCCGCGCGCTCGAACCTTATGCGGAGCTGCGCACCATCGGCGACGGCATCGCGACGGAAACCGGCAGCACCAATCTGAGCACGGCTCTGCAAGGCGGCCTGTCCATGCTGATGCTGGCCGATATCGGCCAGCTGCCGGTCGGTGACCGTGACGCCGTGCGCAACTGGGTCGAGCGCGGCGGCATTCTCGTGCGCTTCGCCGGCCCGCGGCTTGCGGCCGGGCATGACGACCTGGTGCCGGTCGAGCTGCGCGAAGGCGACCGTGCCCTCGGCGGCGCCTTGACCTGGGAGGAGCCGCAGCCCATCGCCCCCTTCGAGGAGCAGAGCCCGTTTGCCGGCATCCCGGTCAGCCCCGAGGTCACCGTGGCCAAGCAGGTGCTGGCGCAGCCGACCGCTGATCTCGGCGCGAAAGTCTGGGCCCGCCTTGCCGACGGCACGCCGCTCGTCACCGCCGAGCGGCGCGGCAACGGGCTGATCGTGCTGTTCCATGTCACCGCCAACGCGGACTGGTCCAATCTGCCCCTGTCGGGTGTGTTCGTGGAAATGCTCCGGCGGATCCTCGATATGGCCCCGGGCAGCGTCGCATCCGGCGCGGCACCCGAAAGCAACCGGGCCGCCCAAGGCCAAGGCGAGAACAGCACCGCCGCATCCGGCGCCGGGGCGCTGGCGCCGATCCGCGTCCTCAACGGCTTCGGCGAGCTGGTCGATCCACCCGCCGATGCCCGGCCCATCCCCCTGGCCGCGTTCGACGAGACCCGGCCCGGGCCCCAGCATCCGGCCGGGCTCTATGGCCGCGACAGCCGCACCCGGGCGCTCAACCTCTATGAAGACGCCCCGCAGCTCACGCCGATCGGCACATTGCCGACCGGCATCGCCCTCCGAACCTACCAGCCCGCGCAGACCGTTTCCTTTGCCGGGCCGCTGTTGGTGCTGGCACTGATCCTGTTCCTGCTGGACGCCTTTGCCGTGCTGCTCCTGTCGGGCTCACTCGGGCAGCTGCGGTCGCGCTTCGCCAAGCCTGGCGCAGCGCTCGCACTGGGCTTCCTGTGCCTCACAGCGCCTTCCGACCTGCAGGCGCAGACGAACGACAATGCCGTGCCCAACCAGGCCTTCGCCCTGGAGTCATCCCTCGACACCAAGCTCGCCTATGTCCGCACCGGCGATTCCGAGGTCGATCAGATCAGCGAAGCCGGGCTCACCGGCCTGACCGAGGTGCTGATGCAGCGCACCGCAGTGGAAGCGGCACCGCCCGTGGGCGTGGACATCGAGCGCGACGACATCGTCTTCTTCCCCATGCTCTATTGGCCCGTGCTGCCGGACGCGCCGGCGCTGTCGCCCGCAGCCTCCGCCCGGGTGGACGCCTACCTCAAGAACGGCGGCACCATCTTGTTCGACACACGCGATCATCAGAGCAACGTGCAAAGCCTTGCGGGCGGCGTCAGCCCAGCCACCCAGGCTTTGCAGCGCATTCTGGCCAATGTGAACGTGCCGCCGCTCACGCCGGTGCCGCCGGAGCACGTGCTGACCAAGGCCTTCTACCTCCTGCAGACCTTTCCCGGCCGCTGGGCCGGCGGTCAGCTATGGGTGGAAGCGGGTGGCGGCGCCACGCCCGAAGGCTCCGCCAATTTCGACGGTGTCTCCTCGGTCATCATCGGCGCCAACGACTATGCGGCCGCCTGGGCGCTGAATGTCGATGGCCAGCCCATGTTCCCGGCGGTTCCCGGTGGCGCTCGCCAGCGGGAGATGGCCTTGCGCAGCGGCGTCAACATCGTGATGTATGTGCTGACCGGGAATTATAAGGCCGACCAGGTGCATGTGCCGGCGCTGCTGGAGCGGCTGGGCCAGTGACGAAAGGTTTTTGCTCCGCATGAACGGCCTTCCTTTCGATCTCGCGTTCTCATGGTCGCCCCTGGCGCCGGTATGGCTGATCGCCATGCTCGGCGGCCTCGGCCTCGTGCTGGTGCTGCTCGCCCTGTTCGCGCGCGCCCGCGGCGCGCTGCTGCGGCTGGCCATGCTGACGCTGCTGGTGGCGACCCTGCTCAACCCCTCCGCCCGGCGCGAGGAGCGCGACCAGCTGACCGATATTGCCGTGGTGGTGGTGGACGACAGCCAGAGCCAGCACATCGGTGAACGGCGCGGCCGCACCCAGGCCGCCGCAGCCGCCGTGAACGAGGCGACACGCAGCCTGCCCAACCTCGAGCTGCGCACCGTCACCGTCCAGTCCGGCCTGACCAGCGCCGAGCGCGGCACCCAGCTGTTCAGCGGCCTCAGCACCGCACTCTCCGAAATCCCGCCCGACCGCTTCGCCGGGGCCATCCTCATCACCGACGGGCAAGCCCATGACGTTCCGCAGGATCCGACGGGACAGGGCTATAACGGCCCCATTCATGCCCTGATCACCGGCAATCGTGACGAGCGCGACCGCCGCATCGTCATCGAGCAGGCCCCCCGGTTCGGCATCGTCGGCGAGCGCCAGATCATCAAGTTCCGCATCGAGCAGACCGGGCGTGATATTCCGCAAGACGGCCAGGTGGACGTGGCGGTGACCGTCAATGGCGAGGCCATGAACGGCCTGACCGTGCCGGTGGGCCAGACGGTCGAGCTGCCTTTGACGCTCACCCGCGGCGGTCCCACCCTCACAGAGCTCACCGCGGCGCCCCTGCAGGACGAGCTGTCCCTGCAGAACAACAGCGCGATCGTGGAAACCAAAGGCGTGCGCGACCGCCTGCGCGTGCTGCTGGTCTCGGGCGAGCCGCATCCCGGCGAGCGCACCTGGCGCAACCTGCTCAAGGCAGACGCCTCTGTCGATCTCGTGCATTTCACCATTCTGCGCCCCCCGGAGAAGCAGGATGGCACGCCCATCGGCGAACTGTCGCTGATCGCTTTCCCGACGCGCGAGCTGTTCTCCGAGAAGCTCGATGACTTCGACCTGATCATTTTCGATCGCTACCAGCGCCGCGGCGTGCTGCCCGCCATCTATCTCGCCAATGTGGTGTCCTATGTGGAGCGCGGCGGCGCCGTGCTGCTGGCGGCCGGTCCGGATTATGCCTCGCCCCTCAGCCTCTACCGCTCGCCGTTGTCGACCGTGCTGCCCAGCGCACCGACCGGCGGTGTCACGATCGAGCCGTTCCGGCCGGGAATAACCGAAGCTGGCAAGCGCCACCCGGTCACCCGCGACCTGCCCGGTTCGGAACAGTCGCCGCCCAACTGGGGCCATTGGTTCCGCCTGATCGATGTCGACCAGACCGGTGGCGAGGCGTTGATGTCAGGCCCGCAGAACAAGCCGCTGATGATCCTGTCGCGCTATCAGGAGGGACGGGTCGCCCAGCTGCTTTCCGACCATGCCTGGCTATGGGCGCGCGGCTATGACGGCGGCGGTCCCCAGTCGGAGTTGCTGCGCCGGCTTGCCCATTGGCTGATGAAGGAGCCGGATCTGGAGGAGGAGGCGCTGATCGGCCGGCATGACGGCAACCGGCTCATTATCGAGCGCCGCACCATGGCCGATACGGTGAGTGACGTTACCGTGCGCGCCCCCTCGGGCGCGGAAAGCTCGGCCAAGCTGAGCGAGATCGAGCCCGGCCTGTGGCGCGGCGAAGTCCCGGTCAGCGAGGTCGGCCTGCATCGCTTGTCCGACGGCAAGATCGATGCGGTGGCCGCGGTCGGCAGCCCCGATCCCAAGGAAACCGCCGAGATCGCCGCCACGGAGGAGAAGCTCAAGCCAGTGACCGACGCAACCGGCGGCGGTATTTATTGGCTGGCGGACAATCCCGGCGAAAGCATCAGCGTGCCACGCTGGCGTAAGGTGGCGGAGGGCCGCGTCGCCAGCGGCTCAGGCTGGCTCGGGCTGCGCGACAACGGCGCCTATCGCTTGCGCGAGGTCACCGAGGTGCCGCTGTTCTCCACCTTGCTGGCGCTGGCGCTGCTCCTCGCCGTGATGGGCCTCACCTGGTACCGCGAAGGCCGCTAGGCTTTTCGCTTGAGTACATCAGCCGGTGCCCCGTCCCGACATCCATGTCGTCATTGCCGCGCTTGACGCGGCAATCCAGGGCTCCAAGGGAAAGCGCAAGCTAATACGGCGCCGGATACCCCCGGCTCGGTGGCCGGACATGACAGGCCCAACTTCAGGTCTCGACATGCGAAAACCCGTCCGCATGGACCTGGCCGCCCTGAGCCGGAACGGCCAGCGCCGAGGGCTCCCGGACTGCGCGCCACCGGTTGGGCCCGAGCACTAGGCCGCTCACGCCATCAAACGCATGTTGCACCAGTTCGCGATAGAGCAGCCGGTTGGGATCGACTGGTCCGGGCAGCGTCAGCCGCCCCTCCGGCACTTTGGAGAAGCCCACCCGCGCATAATACGGTGCATCGCCCACCAGGATGACCAGCCGGTGGCCCAGGGCCGCCGCATCCGCCAGGGTCGACTGCATCAGCTTCATGCCGATGCCGCAGTTCTGCAGGTCCGGGCTCACCGCCAGCGGCCCGAGCAGCAGCGCGTCCGTTCCCGCTGGCCCGATCTTCACCGGCGAATACCAGATCGACCCGACGATCTCGCCAGCAAACCACGCCACCCGGCACAATTCGTCGATCGGCTTCTCGCCTTCGCGCAGCCGGTACGAGGTTTTAGCCTGGCGCCCAAGGCCGAACGCACGGTCGAGCAGCGCCTCGACCGCAGCATGATCGGAAGGTCCAAACGGCTTGAGAATGATAGGGGTCAGAGCATTCATGTCCGGCGCGCCCATGGCAGAACAATTGCGGGAAGCATCGCGCCCCCCGCACGGGGCATCCCAGGACAACGATTAACGTGGATGCTTGTGCCGGACGCGACGGATTATTGATGCCGGCGCGGTCTTTCCGCGCAGGCCTCGGATCGTCGTCGCAATGTCACCGGCATCATGCGCAGCATGGACAAGCCTTTGGTCGACTGGAAATGCGCTCATATCATGAGGGCGGTAGTCCGTAAAGAACTTATAGGAGTGGCGTGATGGGCATGCTGGTTGACGGACAGTGGCAGGACGTCTGGTACGACACCAAGTCGACCGGCGGTTCGTTCGAGCGCAAGGCCTCGGCTTTCCGCAATTGGGTTACGGCCGATGGTGCGCCCGGGCCGAGCGGCAGCGGTGGCTTCCCTGCTGCGAGCGGCCGCTACCACCTCTACGTGGCCCTCGCGTGCCCATGGGCGCACCGCACGCTGATCTTCCGCAAGCTAAAAGGATTGACCGAGCACATCTCCCTCTCGATCGTTGATCCGCTCATGCTGGAGGAAGGCTGGGTCTTCTCCGACCGGCCCGGCACGCTGCCGGACATGGTAAACGGCACCCGGCGCCTCTACGAGGTCTACCGCAAGGCCGATGCCCACTACACCGGCCGGGTCACCGTACCGGTGCTGTGGGACAAGCAGCGCGGCACCATCGTCAGCAACGAATCGGCCGAGATCATCCGGATGTTCAACTCGGCCTTCGACGATCTCACCGGCAACACGCGCGATTTCTATCCGGAACCGCTCCGGCAGGAGATCGATGCGGTCAACGAGCGGGTATACGAAACGGTGAACAACGGCGTTTACCGCGCCGGCTTTGCCACCACCCAGAACGCCTATGCAGCAGCCTTCGCCGCACTGTTCGATACCTTGGACTGGTTGGAGGATCGGCTATCGCGCCAGCCCGATCTGGTCGGCGACCGCCTCACCGAAGCCGACTGGCGCCTGTTCACCACCCTGCTGCGCTTCGACGCCATCTATTTCAGCCACTTCAAGTGCAACAAGCGCCGGATAGCGGATTATCATGCCCTCTCCGCCTATCTGAAAAGGCTCTACCGGGTGCCGGGCGTGGCTGAGACGGTCGATATCGACCAGATCAAGCTGCATTACTACGGCAGCCACCGCACCATAAATCCGACCGGCATCATTCCCTTGGGGCCGGAGCTGGAGTTCATCGACCGGTCGATCAGGATCGATCCCTGATCACCAGTGCTCCGCGACCGGCGCTTCGCCCAGATATTCCGCAACCCTGCGTCGCGTCGCCGGCGAGGTCTCAGCCGGAAGGGCGCGCAAGGGAAACAGGTCGGCCGCGGCGATCTCCGGAGATGTAACCGGCCGCCGCTTCCACTGATGCGCGTAATAGAGCGCCACGTGATCGCCCGGCTGCGAGGCGAAATTGGCGAGGATGCCGACCAGCCGCGGCGGCTCCAACAAGGTCACCCCAACCTCTTCGTCGAGCTCGCAGCGCACGGCATCGAGGCAGGTCTGGCCAGGCTCGACCCCTCCCCCCGGCAGCATCCATCCCGGCGTATAGGTGTGCCGGACCAGGAGCACGCGCTGCTCCGTGTCCGCCAGCAGGACTCGCACGCCGAGCGTCGCCCCCCGCCGCAGGCGGTGGAGCGGATGGATGACAGTACGCGCCAGCATCCGGGCCAGCGGTCTTGGCAGAGTGGCCATTGAGGATCCTCGACGGGAGCCAGATCCTGCCTGCGCGCAACCCTGCTATGCAACGGTAGAAATCGGCTTGCGCACCGGCGGCCGGCGTAGTGAGAGTGGGGCCTTGCCCGTCGTGCTGCATCACGGCTCGGCTGAGGTCAAGAACGCGATTGGGAACGACCGCTGAAGCGAATGCATCTGCGGTCTCACGAGTCACCCTATGCCCTGCCTACATTCATGACGGCCCCCTCCAGCACGACCAGCGAGAGCGCGACCAAGCCGGTGTGGCTGACGCTTGCACCCGTCATTTTCCTGCTCCTGTGGTCTGGCGGCTATCCTTCCATGAAGATCGGCATCCAATATGCCGATCCGTTCATGTTGCTCTTGTTGCGCTACTTCCTGATCGTGGTCGTGCTCGGCCCGGTGTTCCTGATCATGCGGCCGCCATTGCCCAGCACCGGCCGGCAATGGCTTCACCTCGCCATAACAGGATTGCTGCTGCAGGTCTTCTATTTCTCCCTCTGCTATTGGAGCGTCGCCCTGGGCCTCTCGGCGGGAGCCCTGGCCCTGATCTTGGCCCTGCAGCCCATTCTGGTCGGCCTGTTCGCGCCGTGGTCAACAGCCGAGCGGGTCACGGTGCTGCATTGGGTCGGCCTGGTGCTCGGCACGATTGGCGCCGCCGTGGTGATCGCCTCCCGTGCAACGGTCGAGGCGACGTCCGTGCTCGGCATTGCATCCGCCCTTGGCGCGCTGCTGGCGATCACCGCGGCGACACTCTACGAGAAGCGGTTCGGCTCCAACCACCACCCGGTCACGGCCAATCTGGTGCAATGCATTGTCGCTGCGGTGACCATGTTTCCGATCGCCTGGTTCCTGGGCGACATGCATGTGGAGTGGAGCCTGCCGCTCGCCGGCGTGCTCGCCTATCTGGTGATCGCCAACTCGCTGATCGCCATAACCCTGCTGCTGATCCTGGTGCGACGCGGCGAGGCGTCCAAGGTCTCGGCGCTGTTCTTCCTGGTGCCGCCGGTCGCGGCCATCCAGCTCTGGGTGCTGCTGGGCGAGACCATGCCGCTGATCGCCTGGTTCGGCATGATCATCGCGACCATCGGAGTGGCACTGGTCACCAACCCGCGCGCTCGGGCCCCCAAGCCAGCCGAACCGCCGAAGGTCTGAAGCTCACTGCGGCACGGCGTCCCGATAGGCCGAGGTGCGCGCCGTGCCCACCTTGGCTGCGATTCGCCGCACCACGTCGGCCTGGCGCTTGAGCTCCGCATCCGACATGCCGGGGTAGCACGGCAGAACGATGAGGTCCGACAGCGCCTGCGCCGCGATGCGTGGCTCGAGCTCCGGCCGATCGGCGGGCGCCGGCACCGCCTGCGACCGCGGCAGGTTGGCCCCGTCAAACCCCTCCGCCCGCAATTCCTCGATGAAAGTGCGCGGATCATCCACCAGGATCGGAAACACCCAATAATCGCAATAGCTGTTGGCGCGGCCCGGCATCACCACCGCGTCGCCGATATAGCGGCGCAGGCGCTCGCCCCGGTCAGTACGCTCCTGCAGCACCTCCTCGCGGAAGGTGCGTATGCGGCGGTCCATCAGCGCCAGCATTCCGTATGAGGGCTGATACTCCAGGAACTTCCGCTTCTTCAGATTGGCGACGTTTCGCACCCGCTCGCTGACGGCGTCCTCGTAGTCCCGGCCGCGGGCATGGAAGAAGCGGTAGATCAGGCCCATCACCGGACGCGACGTGATGATCTTGAGGCCGGCGAACTGCGCCACCCGCTTCAGCTGTGCCTTCTCCGGCTGCACGGGCCAGCCCGCCTGTATCGCGCGCATGCGCTCAAGCAAGGCGGGGTCGCGCACCTTGATCAGCGCGCCCCCGAGCGCGGTTGCGGTCTTCAACGGCCCGAACGAAAACATGCAGACATCGGCTTTGGGATGGCCAGGATACCGACGGCCGGCAAAAGCCTGCGCGCAGTCCTCCACGACCAGCAGGCCGTGCTCCCGGGCAAGGGTGAAGATCGGGTCGAGTTCCAGGTGAGTGCCGAACAGATGCGCCACCACCAGAACCTTCGAGCGCGGCGTGATCGCGCGCCGCAGGCGGTCCAGCGATGGTCCCATATGCGCGATCTCCAGGTCGATCGGCACCGCCACCAGATCGTGCCACGCGACGATTCGCACCATGCCCCGCACGTTGAGCGCAGAGAACAGGATCTCGTCGCCAGGCTGCAGCCCTAGCGCCGTGAGCAGGAGGTGAAAGCCCGAGCGGACGGAATAGGCGGCCATGGTTCCGCCGCCATCGGACCAGTAGCTCTCGACCTGCCGCGAAGCTTTTTCCCGGTCTGCGGGAAAAAGCCCGTGCCTCACCCCCGCCAATAGGTCGCGCCAGCCGATTTTCAGTTGAGTCCGCGCCCACATCTGTTTACAGAACCTTTATAAATCTGCACAAACCGCTACAATTGTGCGATCACACCCGGTGGACACACATACATGCTCCGGGCGTCCAATGACAGGTGATTTCCTGTCCGCGGCCCAAGGGTCTTGAGTCACATGGTCAGTGTTAGTGATGAAGCAGGCAAAAGCCTTGTCAGCAGGCTGAAACAAAAGCGCCGCCGGCATGTCAAGCAACTCGGGAAACGCCTGATCCGCGGGCTGGCGGACTTCCTCGCCAGCCAGTCCCTGGTCGGTGACAAGCCGGTGATGAACACGGCAGATTTCCCGTTCCTCAAGCAGTTCACCGATAACTGGGAGGTGATCCGGGACGAGATCGCCGAGGTCCTCAAGCATCGCGAGGCGGTGCCGACCTTCCAGGAAGTGTCGCCCGACCAGAAGCGCATCGCCAAGGGCAACAACTGGCGCACCTTCATCCTGTTCGGGTTTGGCGAGAAGCTCGCCAAGAATTGTGCCAAGACCCCGGTGACCACGCGACTGCTCGAGCAGGTGCCCAATCTGCAGACTGCATGGTTTTCGATCCTGGCCCCCGGCTATCACATCCCCGCGCACCGCGGTGTCTCGAAAGGTATCCTGCGGACCCATCTCGGGCTGATCGTGCCGAAGGACGCCGAGCGCTGCCGGCTGCGGGTGGCTGACGAGATCTGCATCTGGCGCGAAGGCGAGATCTTCGTCTTCGACGATACCTACGAGCACGAGGTCTGGAACGATACTGACGAGGAGCGCGTGATTCTGCTGTTCGATTTCGACCGGCCCATGCGCTTCTGGGGCCGTGTCGTGAATGCGAGCTTCGTCCGGCTCCTGAAGCTGACGGCCTATTACCAGGAACCGAAAAAGAACATGCAGAGCTTCGAGGAGCGCTTCGAGGCGGCGACGCGCCGGGCGGACGCCAACCTGGAGAAGTTGAGCGAGCCGGCGCACGGCTAATTGCCGCGGCTACAATCCGACGTTGACTAAGCCTCGGACTTCGTGGCTGGATGCGCCACGAAAATGCTGAGCGTCCTCAAGATCTTTCTCTCCGCGCGCGGCACCAGGCCCGGCCTCGTATTGTCGTGCCTGTTGCTCGCCGGCCTCTCCGAAGCCATCAGTTTCGGCACCCTGCTGCCGACCATCTCGCAGATCGGCGGGGGCACGAGCAGCAATAGCTCGACCCTGAACCAGCTCGTGTCCCACCTGCTGGATGCGGCCGGTATTGCGCCCACGCTCGGCAATCTCGTCACCATCGTTTCGGTCACTCTGATCATCAAGGCCGTGCTCGCCTTTATCGCCCTGTCCTATGCCGGCATATCGGTGGCCGATGTCTCGGCCAATGTGCGCACCCAGCTCCTTGAACAGCTGATGGCGGCGAAATGGAGCTATTTCGTCGATCAGCGCGTGGGCCGGATCGCCAATGCGATCAGCAACGACGCCACCCGCTCCGGTGAGGCCTATTTCACCGCGGCCCGTTTCGTCTCCTTCCTAGCGCAAGGCGTGGTCTACCTGGTGGTGGCCGTACTGATCTCGTGGAAGCTCGCCCTGACCGGAATCGCCGTGGGCGCCATATTGATCGGCTCGCTCAGTGCACTGGTAAGGCTCTCCCGCCGGGCGGGGCTGAGGCAGACCAACCGCACGTCCGAACTGGTGACCTACGTCTCGGATGCCTTCAACAACATCAAGCCGCTCAAGAGCATGAACCGCCAGCAGCCCTTTGCGGCGCTGTTCGCGAGCAAGATCCGCAGCCTGCGCAGGGCCCTAGTGAAGAAGGTGCTGGCAAAACAGGGGCTGACCTATGGCGAGGAAGTGCTGATCGCGATCATGCTCGGCGCCAGCGTCTATGTCGCCGCCGATCTCTGGGCGGTACCGCTGCCCGAACTGGTTGTCATGGGCATCCTGTTCTACCAGGTGGTCTCGATCACAGGGAAGATTCAGCAGAACTACCAGACGGCTGTCGAGCTGGAGAGCGCCTATTGGCGCGTGAAGGAACTGATCGACGAGACCGCGGCCCACCGCGAGCCGGACCGCGGCACCAAGCTGCCGGCCCTCAGGCAGGGTGTCGTGTTTGAGAACGTCTCCTTCGCCTATCGCGACCGGCCGGTCACCAAGCACGTCGATCTGACCATACCGGCGGGCGAGATTACGGTTCTGCAGGGCCCGTCGGGCGCGGGCAAGACCACCCTCATCGACCTGCTCATCGGCCTTTATGAGCCGCAGGAAGGCCGCATCCTGGTCGACGGTGTGCCGCTCTCCGAGGTGAAGCTGTCCGCCTGGCGCAGCATGATCGGCTATGTCCCGCAGGAAATCAGCCTGTTACATGGCACGATCGCCGACAATATCAGCCTGGGAGACCCGGCGATCTCCCGTGAGAAGATTATCGCGGCTCTCGCCAAGGCAGGGGCTCGCGAGTTCGTCGACGAGTTGCCGGACGGCATCGACACCGTGGTCGGCGAGCGCGGAACCAGGCTGTCGGGCGGCCAGCGCCAGCGCATTGCGCTTGCGCGCGCCCTGGTCATAGACCCCAAGCTCCTGATCCTGGACGAGGTCACCAGCGCCCTCGATCCGGAGACCGAGCTTGAGATATGCCGAAACATCGGAGAACTGGGCGGCGCCTATACCATCGTGGCGATCACCCATCGCCCGGCATGGACATCGATCGCCACCAGGCTCTATCAAGTGGCGGCGGGCCAGGTCGCCCCGATCGAGACGGAAAAGAACGCGCCGATGCCCGCCTGATTATCGCTGTCAGCCGAGGTCGCCCTTACAGTCAATGATCGAGATCCGTACCGTCGCAGATCCACGCGATCTCGACCAGTTCATCGAGGTGCCTCGGCTGATCCAGGGCAACGACCCCTGTTGGATCGCACCCCTCGCCCTCGAGCGGCGGGAAGTGCTGAGCCCCGGCAAGAATCCCTATTTTGAGCACGCGGAGGCAAGCCTCTTCCTCGCCCTGCGCGAGGGCATGGCCGTGGGGCGCATCTCCGCCCAGGTCGACCGGCTGCACCGCGAGCGTTATGCCGCAAATACCGGCCAGTTCGGCTTCATCGAGGCCGTGGATGACCCCGCTGTGTTCGCCGCGCTGTTCGCCGCGGCCGAGGCCTGGCTCAAGGCGCGTGACACCGAGCTGGTGCAAGGCCCGTTCAGCTTTTCCGTCAACGAGGAGACCGGGCTGCTGATCGACGGCTTCCAGACACCGCCACGCGTGATGATGGGGCACAACCCGCCCTACTATGCCAGCCAGATCGAGGCGTTCGGCTACCGCAAGGCCAAGGACGTCATCGCCTATGACTATGACGCCCGGCTGCCCATGCCGCGCTCGATGGAGCTTTTGCTCGACAAGGCGCGGAAATCCGGCGATCTGCAAGTGCGGCCCCTCTCAAAGAAGCGGCTGTTCCAGGACCTGGACACCATCATCGACATCTTCAACGATGCGTGGCGGGACAATTGGGGCTTCGTGCCCATGACCGCCGCCGAGATCCGCCACCTCGGCAACCAGTTGCGTTTCTTGGTGAGGGAGGGCTATGTGGCCATCGCCGAATATCAGGGCGTGCCGGCCGCCATGGCCGTCAGCCTGCCGGACGTCAATATCTGGCTCAAAGGGCTCGACGGAAGGCTGCTGCCCTTCGGCTGGGCCCGGCTTGCCTGGCGCGCGCTGCGCCGTCCCGAAGCGGTGCGCATGCCGCTGATGGGGGTGCGCAAGGCCTATCAGTCGACCGCCATCGGCTCTGCCCTTGCCCTCGCGGTCATCGACGCGGTGCGCCGCTATCACACCAGCCGGGGCACCTGCCGGGCCGAGCTGTCCTGGATCCTGGAGGACAACGTCGCCATGCGGCGGATGATCGAGCTGCTCGGCGCCAAGCCTTACAAGACCTACCGCATCTATGAACGCAACCTCTGAGCCCCGCGCCGCCGCCAAATACGAAGTGCTGGTGCTGGCCGCCGGCCGCGGACCCGATGACCCCATGGCCAAGGCCTTCGGCGTCAGCCACAAATGCGCCATTCCGGTAGGCGGCGTGCCCATGCTCGTACGGGTGCTGAACGCGCTGCGAAGCTGCTCGCAGCTTGGGCCCGTCACCGTCTCCGTCGACCGGCCCGAGATTGCGCAAGCGCTCGCAGCTGAGGCAGGAGCTGAGATTCGCATTACTCCCTCCAGCCGCAGTGCGCCGGCCTCGGTGATCGATACCATCAGCCGGCGAGCGGTAGGCCTGCCGCTGCTGGTGACCACGGCCGATCATCCCTTGCTCGATCAGGCAATGCTCGATCACTTCGTCGAGGCGTCCGCCAGCTCCGGCGCGGATATCACCGCGGGCCTCGCCACCGCCGAGACCATTCTCGCCGCCTACCCGGCCTCGCAGCGGACATTTCTCGACTTCGCAGGTGACCGCGTCTCCGGCTGCAACCTCTTCGCGGTGAACACGCAAGCCGGCCTGAAGGCTCTCGCCTTCTGGGACAAGCTGGACCAGCTACGCAAGAAGCCGCTGCGCCTGGTCGGCGCCTTCGGCGTGAGGCCCCTGCTCCTCTATGGCCTGGGCCGCTTGACCCTTGATCGCGCCTTCGCTGAGGCCTCCCGCCGACTTGGCATCACCGCGCGGCCGGTGCTCATGCCCTATGCCGAGGCGGCCATAGACGTGGACAAGCCAGCCGACAAGCAGCTGGTCGAGGCAATCCTCTCCAAGCGCGCAAGGCCCCTGTCGTCCTGAGAACCTACCAGGATGCTACCAGCCGCCGGGCATGCTCCAGATCAGCGGGAAAATCGACTTCGCACCATTGCACGTCGGAAACAGGAACCGTGCGCACCTCGACCTGTTTAGCGAGCATGCCGATGGCGAAGGGGAACCATTGCTTGAGGGAAGCAGGCTCGCGCATGAGCCGCTCCAGTACCTGGCGGTACAGCGCCCCGCCATTGCCGCGGAAGATGTAGAAGCCTATCGCCTCCGCGTGCACATGCTCGTTCGGGAGGGTCTTGCCGACATCCACCAGACGGCCGCCGTCGAGCACCACCTTCATGTCGTCGGCGTCATAGGCACTCTTGTGGTTCACGGCGACGGTGACCGGATGGGCAGGGGCGGAAAGCAGGCGTTCCACCATGTCGGCGGCGAACACGTTGTCGCCGTTCACCTGGATGAAGTCTCCATCCATCTCGGCCCGGGCCATCCAACAGCTGGCCAGATTGTCGGCAACGGAATAGAAAGGGTTGTAGACCGTCCTGATCGAAACCGAGAGGCTCGCGGCGATTTCGTTGAGAGCCTGTTCCATCTTCGCGACAGCATAGCCGGTAATGACGACGAACTCTCTGACGCCGCATGAGACGAAGGCCTCGATCTGCCTGGCAATCAGACGCTTGCCGCCGATGTCGAGCAGCGCCTTCGGAATGTCCTCGGTGAGCGGCAGTAGCCGGCTGCCCTGGCCCGCGCCAAGGATGAGAACTTTCACTGGGCTACCTTTCTGATACAACCACCGGAAAATCGGCCTTGAGATCGCACCGCACCGCCCACCTGTCAACGCCATTCAGCCGGCCCTATTAACTGAATGTTCACCCTGGCGCACTTGTCCGACCCGCATCTCGCACCCTTGAAGGCCCCGCGCCTCAAGGACCTCGCCACGAAGCGCTTCTACGGACACCAGTCCTGGATCAGGCGCCGCCGCTTCATTCACCGCCGCGAGGTGCTCGATGCGATGATGGAGGACATCAGGCGCGCCCAAGTGGATCACGTGGCCGTGACGGGAGACCTGGTGAATATCTCCACCCGGTCGGAATTCAGGGCGGCCGCCCAATGGCTGGCAAGCCTCGGCACGCCCGACCACGTTACCATCGTGCCGGGCAACCACGATGCCTATGTGCCGGTTCGCTGGGAGAAGGGCCTCGGGCTGTGGCAGGACTATTTCACCGGAGACCTGTCGCTCGGCAAGCAGCAGATCGACAATGCGCCGTTTCCTTTTATCAGAACCCGGCGTAACGTGGCGCTCATCGGGCTTTCGACGGCGGTGCCCACCCCGATGCTGGTCGCTTCGGGCATGCTGGGTGCCCGCCAGATCCACAGGCTGGCCGAAATCCTGCCCATGCTCAAGGAACGCGGCTTCTTCCGCGTGGTGCTGATCCATCATCCGCCGCTGCCCGGCATGAACTCGCCCCGCAAGGCCCTGGAGGACGCCGCCGCCCTGCGCGACGTCCTGGAGCGGGAGGGCGCCGAGCTCGTGCTGCATGGCCATAATCACGAGCATTCCTTGCGCCAGGTATTCTCGCGGACCGGACCCGTCCAGGTGGTGGGCGTGCCATCGGCTTCGGCGCTGGGCCGCCATGGCAAGCCACCCGCCGCCTGGTACTGCTATCGCATCAGCCGCGCAAAGGGCCAATGGCAGTGCGGTGTCACGGTGCGCAGCTTCGATGAGGCGAGCGGCCGCTTCCACGAGACCGAGAGTTTCCGCCTGGACATGAACCCTGCGGCCGAGCAGCCCCGCGATCCGGTGCTGCTTCCGGTCAGCTGACGCACGGCCCCGGCTGCGTGCCTACGGCACCTTGTCCCTCGCCAGAACAATCATCAGGCGGTATGGTCTGCCTGCGCAGCGCATAGGAATGGTGGGCCAGTGAACGCGACGATCATCAAATTCGGTTTCCCAGACACCCTGATCAAGGAATATGAGCACTGGTGCGTTTTGCTGCGCCCGGCGCAGGCGACCCTTGGCGCGTTGGTTCTAGCCCGCAAAGGCGAGGAGACGGCCTTCGGCGCCCTGCCTCCGCCGGCCTATGCCGAGCTCGGCATAGCCACGCGCGACATCGAGGCAAGCCTCAAGGCCTTCCGCCCCTATGACCGGATCAACTACCTCATGCTGATGATGGTTGACCCTCACGTGCATTTTCACGTGTTGCCGCGCTACCAGGCGCCTCAGAGTTTCGAAGGCGTCAGCTTTGCCGACAAGGGCTGGCCCGCGGTGCCGGATCTCGGTGCGGCGGTCACGCCGCATGCCGCGCTGCGCAACAAGCTGGTCGACGCGCTCAAGGCTTGTTGGGCAGAGCACTAACCGGTCGCGCGATGAAGGAATAGCGCGAGCGCGCCGCTCGCGATGGATGCAGCGCATATGTTCATCGGCTCGCGATATATATTGCGCCAGATTTCGGGCCCCTTGATCGGCGCCATGGCGATCGGGCTCATGGTGCTGCTCGCCGAGCGATTGGTGCGGCTGCTCGATTTCACCCTGGGGAAGAAGAATTCCTTCGCCATCGTGTTCGAGATGCTGGCCTACCTTGTGCCCCACTATCTCGGGCTGGCGGTGCCCGCCGCCCTCTTTCTCGGCCTCTTGTTCGGCTTCAACAAGCTGTCGCGCAACAGCGAGCTCGATGCTTTCCTGGCCGCGGGCATCGGCCTGCACCAACTGGTGCGCCCCGTGGTAATCCTTGCGGTCGGCCTGATGCTTGCCTCGCTCGTGATTTTCGGCTGGGCTCAGCCACATGCCCGCTATGCCTATCGCGCGGTATTGTTCTCGGTGAAGAATGTCGATGTCTTCTACCTGGCCGAGGAAGGCGTCTTCATGCAGGCGGGCCAGCGCACCTTCATCCTCGACAAGCTGGAGCGCGGCACCCGCAAGTTCGAGCGCATCTTCCTGTTCGAGGACCTGGGCGCGCGCGGCAGCGAAACCATAACGGCCCAGAGCGGACAGCTGGTCGATGTGCCGGGCGAGGTGCGCCCGGTGCTCCGCCTCGAGCAGGGCCACCGTCTGCGCGTCGAGGGCTGGCCGGACCGCAACCCGGCGGACCCCACCCCACGGCAGGTGGTCGGAAAATTCTCAGTGGGCGAGACGCCGCTCGGCAGCGCGGCTGAGCACCTTTTCCGCAGCCGCGGCGAAGACGAGCGTGAGCTTACCCTTCCGGAGCTGATCGATCCGGCAACGGCAGTGCCTTCGGGAACAACCCCCGCCCGGATGCGGGCCGAGCTCCACAAGCGCCTGGTGAACATCCTGTCGATTCCGGTGCTGACCTTTCTTGCGGTGCCTTTCGCCCTGGGCCGCCGGCGCGGCATGCGCGCCTATCGCTTCGGCGTGGCCCTCATCATC
Source organism: Rhodoligotrophos defluvii (assembly GCF_005281615.1). Lineage (NCBI taxonomy): Bacteria > Pseudomonadati > Pseudomonadota > Alphaproteobacteria > Hyphomicrobiales > Rhodoligotrophaceae > Rhodoligotrophos > Rhodoligotrophos defluvii. The sequence continues at coordinate 505,663 of NZ_SZZM01000002.1, forward strand.
CTCATCGCCTATCACGAGATCATCGAGCAGGGCGCCGTCATCGTGCAGGTCGGCCGGGCATCGCCTTACCTGACCCTGTGGCTGCCTTTCGCTCTGTTGACCGTGTTCGCCGGCTATCGCTATTACCGCGCCTGCTTCACCGTGCCGTCCGAATGGCTCGAGCCTTTCGTCGACCGCTTCGCAGACTGGATCCGCAACCGGTTGAGGCGCGCAAAGCCTGCCGCGGAGCGCAGCTGATGGGCACCCTCGCCAGGATGCTCACGCGGATGTTCACGGTCAGGTTCGCCATGATCCTGATCGGCGTGTCCCTCTTCGTCGTGACGCTCGACGTCATCACTTACGTGAATGACATTCTGGCCCTCAAAGGCGCGACCGCCTGGGCTGTGCCCTATTATGGGCTGCTGCGCCTGCCCACCATCATGTCGAGCTTCATTGGCATCTCCGCCCTTCTGGCCGCTCTGCTGCTGCTCACTGAGATCAGTAACTCCAATGAGCTGGTGGCGGTCTGGGGTACGGGTGTGTCGCAGCTGCGGCTGATCGGCATGCTCACGCCGATCGCGCTGATCATCGGCGCCCTCAGCTTCGGCCTCAACAATTATGCCATCCCCATGGCGGCTCCGACCCTGCACGCCTGGGGCATCGGCGACTATGGCGAGAAGAAGCTGAAGGTCGGCGAGGGCGATCCGATCTGGATGCGCTCGGGCAACGACATTCTCCGGGCCGGAACCAGCAACCCGCAGGCCACGGTCCTGCGCGACGTCATCATCTTCCGCCGTGACGCCAAGGGCATCCTGCAGGAACAGATCATGGCCGGCAGCGCCGAACTGGTGGACGGGCGGTGGGAGCTGCGCGACGTCACCATGTATTATCAGGAGGATTTGCCGCCCAACCGGCTCGACCGCATGATCTATAGCGGCCTCATGCGGCCGGCGGCAGCAGGCTCCCGCTCCGGCGATCCTGAGGAGATGTCGGCCCGCGACCTCGAATATTTCATCGAGAATGCCGGCTTCGGCATCAGGCCCACCCAAGTCTACGAGACCTGGCTGATGAAACGGATGACCGGCATCGTCACGGCCCTGCTGATGATCGCCATCGCCGTGCCCCTTTCCGTCCGTTTCAAGCGCGGCGGCGGGTTGGGCGCAATGTTCGCCATCGGGGTTGGCCTCGGTTTCGCCTTCTTCATCGTCGATGGACTGGCCGTCACGCTCGGCGAGCTCGGCATGGTGCCCCCCTGGATGGCTGCATGGATGCCGCCCTTGATCTTTGCCACCCTCGCCGGCGTGATGATCAGTCGGGCCGAAGCGCTGTGACCGGCGCATCTTGTCCGGAATCACTGAAGAATTGTATTGAAGGCCATCCGACAACAACAAGGACGCAAGCTCCGGCATGAGCGTTTCCGCATCCGTCCCGGCGCAAAATCAGGGCAATACGGTCTCATCATCGGCCCACAGCCGCGATGCGGTAGCGAAGGCCAGTGATAGCGCCCGATCCGCAGCTGGCCCGGTGCTGTGCCTGCTGGGTGCGAGCGATGTGGCCCTGTTCGGCCTCACCCCGGCGGCGAGGCTTATCCGGCAGTTCGGCCGCGCCGGCATCACCCGGGTGATCACGGCCGATGATCTCGCCACCCATTCGGGGCCGGTCATTGCCGTACGCGCCGATGCGGCCATCGACCAGCCGCTGGTCCAATATCTGGCCGAGCATCCCGATTTCATACTCACCCAGGATCCCGAGAGGATGCGGCCGCTTGCGGTTCATCTCACCCACGGCGATGCCGCAGCCGTCGAGCAGGCGCTGGAGAGCACGAGCGAGCCGGCCGCTTCACCCACCGGGATCCGGCGCGGCGCTCCGGCCGACCTTGATGTCACGTTCTGGTCTGCCCTGCGCAAGCGCGAGGTGCCCTATGCATTGACCGTGAGCCGGTCCAACGCGCGCGCGGTCGAGTGGCGCATGTTCATGGGAACCTACAAAGGCGCCACCGACATCGTCACCAAGCACCTCTGGCCGGTGCCTGCGTTCTGGGTCACACGCTGGATCGCCCCGCTTGGGGTCACGCCGAACATGATCACCACCCTCGGCGCGGCCATGGTGGTCGCGGCATTCTTCCTGTTCCTCGAGGGGCACTTCGCGCTGGGCCTTGCCGCCGCATGGATGATGACCTTCCTCGACACGGTGGACGGCAAGCTCGCCAGGGTCACGCTGACCTCCAGCAAGTGGGGCGACATTTTCGACCACGGGATCGACCTCGTCCACCCGCCCTTCTGGTACATTGCCTGGGGCCTTGGGCTTGGTGCTGCCGGGCTGCCGCTCGCCGATGGCGTGCTGCTGTGGACCTTGGTTCTGATTTTCGGCGGCTATGTCCTGCAGCGGATCATGGAAGGCATCGCCATAAAGGCGCTGGGCCTCGAGATCCATATCTGGCGGCCCATCGACACCTTGTTCCGCCAGGTGACCGCCCGCCGCAACCCCAACCTCGTCATCCTCACCGCTTCGGTCCTGGTGGGCCGGCCCGACCTGGGCCTGCTGGCGGTTGCCGCTTGGACCATCATCTGCCTCGTCCTGCACGGTATCCAGCTGGCGCAGGCCCTACTGGCGGCCCGCCGCGACGGCCCGCTCGTCTCCTGGATGCGCAAGCCGGTCACCTCGCCATGACCGTGGGCCTGATCGTCAACCCTGCTTCGGCTCGCGGCTCTGGCAAGGGATTGGCGCTGGCCCACGAATTGGCCGGCTATCGGCAAGTCCAGGTTCGCGTTCTCGACCGCTTTGCCATGCTCCCCGACGTGCTGAAGGACATGGCCGCGGCCGGCGTCGACACCCTGTTCATCAGTTCGGGCGACGGCACCGTCCAGGCGATCCAGACGCTGTTGGGTGAGCAGTCGCCCTTTCCAAAGCTGCCGAGGCTCGCCCTCCTTCCGCACGGCACCACCAACATGAATGCGGACGATGTCGGCTTCCGTATCCGCGGCATCAGGCAGATCGCCGAGATGATGCTTGTGCCCGACCGCCTGGCCCGGGCCACCGCAGTGAAACGGCGCTGCACATTGCGGGCCGCCAATCCCGCCAATTGCGGCCCCCAGCACGGCATGTTCCTTGGCGCGGGCGCCCTCGCGGAAGCCGCGCGCCAAACCCAGAGCCAGCTCAATGGCCGCGGCATTGGCGGGCAGATCGCCCCGGCCATGACGCTGTTGCGGGCCATTTCCAGGTTCCTGCTCTCCGCGCCTGCCCCGGACGACCTCACTCGCATCGATCGCGCTTACCCCATGGATGTGTTCGCGGATGGCACGCTCCAGGCATCCGGCGACCAGCTGCTGTTGCTGGTCACCACACTCGACCGCCTGGTCCTCCGGTCCCGCCCGTTCTGGGGAACAGGCGTCGCACCCCTGCGCGGCACCGCGATCTGCTATCCACCGCCGCCACTTTTGCGGAACATCATGCCGATCATGTATGCGAAGAAGGAGGATGCCGTTCCGCCGCCCGGCTGTGTGAGCTTCACGGCGAACCTGGTCGAGCTCGAGCATTCCGGTATCTTCCTCATCGACGGCGAGTTCTTCGAAGCGCCGACGGAGGGGCCGTTGCGGATAGAGACCGGCATCGAGCTCGAATATGTCTGTGGGTAGGGCACGGGTGCACGCGACCAGCCATAGCAGCCTGCGCAATCTCGTGGCGACGCGACTCAGCCGTCCGGTGCCGGAGCCGATCGCGGCCTTGGCCGAAACCGCGCGCTCCCGCCACGGAGAGGGCGTGCTCGCAGTCCTCGCCTATGGCTCGTGCCTGCGCGGCATCGACCCGCGCGAGACCTTGGCCGACCTCTACGTGCTGACGGAGACCACCCGGGACGTGAGCCGCAATCCGCTCAGCCGGCTCGGCTGCCGGCTGCTGCCCCCCAATGTCTATTACCTCGAGACCGCCTTGGGGACGGAACGCTTCCGCGCGAAATATGCGGCCATGCCGCTCGGCCTGTTCGAGGCCTGGGTCGCGCCCTCCACGGATAATCCCTATTTCTGGGCCCGCTTTGCCCAGCCCTGTGCCCTGGTCTGGGTGCGCGATCAGGCAGTCCGCGACCGTATCACCGATGCTGTCGTTCAAGCTGTCAGCACCATGGTTGGCGAAGCCAGGCTGCTTGCTGCCGTCAGCACGGACAATCCGGTCGTGTCGTGGCAGGATGCGTTCCGCGAGACCTACCGGACGGAGCTGCGTCCCGAGCCTGGTGACCGCGGCACCGCGATCATTGCCGCCGATGAGGAATGGTACCGCATGGCAAGCCTGCTTGCGCCGGCCACGGCTCCGATGAGGCAGATGCCAGCCGATACTGCCAGGCGCTGGGCGCGTCGCCGGGCGCGCGGCAAGCTTCTGGCAGGCTTGCGGCTGGCCAAGGCCGCATTCACGTTCCAGGGCGGTGCGGATTATCTGGCCTGGAAAATCGAGCGGCATTCCAAGGTGAAGGTCGATCTCACCGAGTGGCAGCGCCGCCATCCACTGCTTGCCGCCCTCAGCCTCATGCCGCGCCTCTACCGCCGGGGTGGCTTCCGCTAATCACTCCCCCGCAACCGCTAGCCGCGGCTGCGCCACCACGTCCCGGAACACGGCCACGATCCTGTCGATGTCCTCCTCCGTATGCGCTGCGGAGACGGAGCATCGCAGCAGGCAGGCCTTGCCCGGCGTGCCCGGCGGCAAGGCGATATTCACATAGACGCCCGCCCGCAGCAGGCTGTGCCACATGGCGATTGTCGAGGGCTCGTCGGGACCACGGACGGCAATGACCGGGCTCGGCACGGGGCAGCCCAGCTCGAGGCCCAGATCGCGGAAGCTCTCGTGCAGCCGCGCCGCGTTGCGCCTGAGCCGCTCGCGCCGCTCCGGTTCCGCAGCAAGCTTGCGCACCGCCTCGGTGGCGGTTGCGACGCTCGATGGGGATGATGAAGCCGTGAACATATAGGGCCGCGACGCATAGCGGATCACGTCGAACATCGGGTGGTCGCCTGCCCCGAAGCCACCGATCGCGCCGATGCTCTTCGAGAATGTGCCGACCACGAAATCGACCTCGCTCTCCAGCCCCGTCTCTTCCTGCAACCCACGACCGTTCTCGCCGAGCACGCCGAAGGAATGGGCTTCATCCACCATCAGCGCAAAGCCGTGGCGCCGCTTCACCTCCACGAAGTCGGCAAGGGGCGCCCGGTCGCCGAGCATGGAGTAGATGCCTTCCAGCACCACCAGCCGGCCACCCTTCTCCTCGCCGGAATTGGCGAGGCGCGTCAGCCGCCGGTCCAGGTCCTCCGCGTCATTGTGCCGGAAGCGCACCAGTCGCGCCCCCGACAGGGTGCAGCCGTCATAGATCGAGGAATGGCTGTCAGCGTCGAGAAACACCGTGTCGTTCGGCCCGGCCAAGCCGGCGATCATGCCGAGATTGGCCTGATAGCCCGTTGTGAACGCAATGCAATGCTTGCGCTTGAGGAAGCGGGCCAGTTCCTGTTCCAGCTCCCGGTGAATGCCATAGCTGCCATTGGCGATGCGTGAGCCGGTCGTGCCGGTGCCATAGGCGTCCAGGGCCTGCTTGCCGGCTTCGATGCAGTCCGGGTCGAAAGTGATGCCCATATAATTGTTGGTGCCGGCCAGGATGGTCTCGCGCCCGCCGATGACGGCGCGCGTCGGCGAAAGCATGCGCTCCATCACCAACCCCACCGCGTTGTCGCCGCCGGTCATGGCCATCATTTGCCGGTGCCTGCCGGCAATATCCCGGTACTTGTCGAACAGATCGCTCATGCGGAGCCGCCCCGCTCTATTCGCTCGCGCACAACCTGGGTGAGTTCGTCCATGGTGCGGATCTCCGCCAAGAGGTTGAGGGGAATGTCGATGTCGAAGCGGTCCTCGATTTCCATGACGAAATCCATCACCGCAACCGAGTCGATATTGAGGTCGGCGGCGATGTCCGTCGCCGGAGTGATCGGAACGCCCTTGATGTTGAAGGGCGCGATCAGCCGGCTGAGCTCCTCGAAGATCTGCTCCTTGCTTTCGACCATGACTGCCAGCTCCACGCTCTCCTTATGCCGCTGGCCTTCTATCCTAGGCCGCCGCCTGCGACAACCAGCCGGCCTGCCTGTACCAGCCGAGCGTCTCCGCAAACCCTTGCGCGAACGGCACCTGTGGCCGCCACCGCGAGAGCTCCTGAAGCAGATTGTTCCGGCAGACCCAGTCCCGGTGATAGAGCTCCGCAACCTTGCCGGCATTCAGCATCGGCGGCCCGCCCGCCACCCTCGACCATATCTCGCAGCCCCAGGCCGCCGCCGCCATAGCCGTCCGGGGAATGAACACGCAGCCGCCCGCTCCGCGACCATTGGCCACCCCTTTGAGCTCGCGCCAGCTGTATCCGCCCGGCTTGCCGTCGTCGATCTCGCAGGCCACCCGCTCGACCGTAGCATCCGCCAGCACATGGTCGATGGCGGAAATCACGTCGCGCACGTGGATCAGCGAAACTTTCGCCTCCGGATGGCCGGGAATCAGCGACCGGCGTCGAGAGAGCTGGTCCACCAGCGGCAACGTCGCGCGGTCGCCCGGCCCGTAGATGGCCGGTGGCCGCAGCGCCAGCCAGGACATGCCGCCGGCTAGCTCCGCCACCGCCTCCTCGCCCCCGCGCTTGCTCCAGGCATAATCCGACAGCGCCGGCTCCCGCGCCGCCAGTGATGACATGAGCACCAGCCGCCGCACCCCCGCCTCGGCCGCCGCGCGTGTCAGCCGGACGGTGCCCTCGATGTTCACCCGCGCGAAGGCATCGCGATCACGGCCCGCCAGCAATCCGGCGCAGTGGATCAAGCCGGCGGCCCCATCGCATAGCCGCGCCACCGCCGCTGCATCGGTCAGGTCGCCGGTAACGAATGACATGTTATGCGAGCCGGCTTCCGCCAAACCCGGCACGGACACCATCAGCCGCCGGGGATCCCGTAAAAGCAGCCGTAAGCTATACCCGCGACGCAGCAGATGTGGCACCAAATGGCCGCCGACAAAACCGCTGCCGCCGGTGATGGCGACAACTCCGGCGCCGTCCGCCCCTGGCCGACGAACCGCAGCGTCTTCCGACGTCCTCTGTCCTCGTTCGAGCATCGGATCTGCCGAATGTATGGAGCCGTCCCTGTCGGGCTCTCATCCGGCGGTCAACTCCATCTAGAGCGTGATCCGAAAAGTGGGTACCGGTTTTCGGAAAAGATCACGCTCAACCAAAGACTCGAGCGTGATCCGAAAAGTGGGTACCGGTTTTCGGAAGAGATCACGCTCAAACCAAAGATCACAGCGGGAACAGACCATCCCGTTTCTCGTCGGCTCGCGGCCCTATTCCGCGGCCACCGCGTGCACCCGCCCCTCGCTCACCGGCGAAGCGGCCCTGGCCACATCGAACAGCTCGCCAGCCAGATATTTACGTTTGGCGCCGGCGCGCGACAACTTGCCGGAGGAGGTAAAGGGCAGGCTGCGTGGCGGCACCAGCACCACCGTGCACTCCGTACCGGCCGTCTGCCGCACGACAGCCTCGGCACGGCGGCGGAGCTCTTCCCGCTCCTCTGCACCATGCAGCCTGCACTGGACGAGCACCACGATCTCGTCCTCCCCCGTCTCGCTCTCCACCGCGAAGGCAGCGGCGTCATCCCCGCGCAACCCATCCAGCTGCTCGACGGCCCATTCGATATCCTGAGGCCAGATGTTCCGGCCATTATGCAGGATCAGGTCCTTGCTGCGGCCGGTGATAACGATCTGCCCGTCCAGCCAATAGCCCATATCGCCGGTCGCGAGCCAGCCGGCGCTGTCCATCACCGCGGCGGTGGCGCCAGGATTGCGGAAATAGCCGCTCATCATGCACTCGCCGCGCACCCAGACGTGGCCGATCTCCCGCGCACCCAGAACGCGGCCCTCATCGTCGCGCAATTCCACGTTGAAGCCCGGCAGCGGACGCCCGCAGGCTACAAAGCTGCGCCTCGGCCCATGCATGCCGGCCGATGCGCCGGCCACCGGCACGGCTTTCCGGGCATGCTCATATTGGTGCACGTCGATCGTGTCGACCAGGATGGGCTCGTCGACATCGGAAATGGCAATCGCCAGCGTCGTCTCGGCCATGCCGTAGCAGGGCATGAATGCCCGCGGGTCGAAGCCGGCGACGCTCAGCTTGGCTGCAAAAAACGCCAGCACGTCCGGCCGCACCATGTCGCCGCCGATCCCCGCGATGCGCCAGCTCGACAGGTCGAGCTCGGCGGCCTGCCCGTTGATGCGGCGGGCGGCCAGATCGAAGCCGAAGCTCGGGCTGAAGGCGATGGTGCAGCGGTTTTCCGACATGAGCTGCAGCCACAGCGCCGGCCGGCGGGCAAAGGACGGCGTCGCCAGATAGTCGACGGTCACCTGCCCCATGAGCGGCGTGAGGCAAAAGCCCACCAGCCCCATGTCGTGATAGAGCGGCAGCCAGGAGAACGCCCGGTCGTTCGGGCGAATCTTCATGCCGTTGAGCAGCGTGGTGCGGGCATTGGCGCAGATCGCCGCCTGGCTGATCAGCACACCCTTGGGATCCGACGTGGAGCCGGACGAGTACTGGATGTAGGCGTCTTCATCCGCGGTGAACGGGCGCAGCTCCGCATCCGAAGCCGGCAGCGAGGCGAGCTCTCCATGGCTGAGCACCAGCGCCGTGCCGCTCTTCGCGGCGGCCTCCTTGAGGAAATCGCACAGCTCGGCCGGGCCTACCGCCACCGCGGCCGAAGCCGCACGCAACATGCCTGCCACCCGCCCCACATAGGCGTCACGGCCACCAATATACATGGTGTAGGGCATGGGGCAGGGAATGAGCCCTGCATACTGGCAGCCGAAGAACAGTTCCATGAACTCCGGCCCGGTCTCGGCAACGACGGCCACCCGGTCGCCCCGCTTCAATCCCAGCGAGCCGAGCCGGCGCGCCGTCCGCAGCGCTCTCTCCCGCAGCAGTGCATAGGGCACGACATGCTCGAGGCGGCCGCGCGGTGAATAGAAGTTGAAGCCAGTTACGCCCCGGGCCGCATAGTCGAGCCCTTCCGCCAAGGTGGAGAAGTCACCGCATCTCTGGGGCAGATCGTGGTTTGAACGGGGCGTCGGCTTCAGCAGATCCCGTCCTTCGACAACCCCTACTGCGTCTGCCACAGTCCCCCCGGCTATGGTGCCATGATCGGCAATTTTCAGCACGTCATCCCGCCCGAATTTCGATCCACCGAGCCCACGCTCGGCGGATCAATTTTCACCCGCCCCGCTCCGCTACGATCGTGCAGCGAGACATGCCGATATCCCGATCGGCAGCCGCATGATCGAGCGAATCCTAAGCATTAAGCTTAAGAAGGGGTAATAGACGATTAAGAGCCCCCCGCTCGCGTGGCTCTTGGCCCCATAGGTACCAAGGAGCCAAATCTTCACCAAATCAAAAGCTGTTTCAGAATGTTACGATTTTGCTAAGGCTTGCGACGAAACAGGTCGCCAGGGCTTCAAAGGCGCAGAAATCCTAGGCCCAAGCCCGCGGCAAGCAGCAGAACGACCCCGAGTACGAAGCCCCCGAACCAGGTGGCGATGAGGGTGAGGCCGCTATAGCCCGCAACGGTGGCGGTTCTTTCCGGCCGCGCGACCAGATTGCGCTCTCTCTCGACGATTCGGTGCGCCATGTATTGGATGATATGCTCGACCATGTCCGCGCGTTTGCGCGTCTCGAGCAATATCTCGCGCGTGTCCTGCCCCTCGCGAATGAAGCGGTAGCTGCGCGGGTCGGGCTCCATCACCACGTAGGTGGTGCCGTCGATCCAAAGTCGCGGGGGCTCTCCTTGGGTGAGCACGAGGTCGAAGAGTGAAGCGGCCGCTTCAGACCCGGTGGTGATTTCCGTCAGATCGGCCTGCAGGGTCGAAAGGCGCAGCTGCTTGGCATCGCGGATGTCGAGCACCGCGTTCAAATGATCCGCCTGTGCGAGCCGCGCCTGGCGAATGGCGCTAGCCAAGCGTCCCTCGGCATTCAGCGGAGTGAGGCCACTCATGGTCGCGCTCCATTTCTGCCCACCGGAAAGCGCCAAAGGCATCTAACACTCCGGCCGGCGGGCTGGCCAGCCAAACCGTAAAAGTTAATGTCTGTCATGAACGGGGCCGCTCGCCCAACGTCATGCTGATGCCGGTGCGATATGCAAAGACCGGACCATCTGCAACTTGAGCTCGGCTGAAGACAAACCCCTCCACTCAATGGTCCCGCCCTGTAAAGCAGACCATGGCACCAGCTTTTACCCCCGCCCGGCACAACAATGTCAGCTGGCTGAGATAAATCAAGATCAGAGTTCGGATTTTATTTATCCACATGACGTTAATTATTGATGATGAGTTAAAGCAAAAGCTAGAAATCGAAATGAATTTTTAACGATAATGCGTCCAGCACGAAGGATCAGGAAACGGGGCAGTCATGGGAGTCCCACCGGCGCAAAGGGTCGCGCGCTCGTTTGTTTCGAGCCTCTGGCTGACTGGTCTGTTCTCGTCGATCTGTCTGGGCCTGCTCATGGTCGCCAAGACTACCGCCGGCGAATATTATTCCCTGAGCGGCGCGGGTGCCAGCGATACGGGCATATTTGCGTATCAGGGTCTTATTGCCCTACCCATGGGCACGTTCGACGACACCGGTCCCATTATCCGGGTATGGGCGAAAACCTTCGCCTTCAAGTACCGCACCGACCTCATTGATCCCAATGTGGTACTGCCGCCGATCAAGGACGTCGTCATCAACAGCCAAGCCTACGCCGTTGAGGTCGAGAGCGGATACCAGCTTGCCTTCGGGCAGGGGCGCTTGGCCGGGTTCGTCGGCGCGTCTTATCGCCACTATACGATGTCTCCCAAGGACCCGGGCTCAGACCTCGCGGGTGATCACTACGACCTGAAGCTGGCCCTCGACGGCGCCATTGGCGCCCCGACCGGAGGCTGGGGAGTGGGTTTCAATGGCAGCTATGTGACCGGCGTCGAGGAATATTGGGCCCAGCTCCGCCCCCGCTACCGCTGGCCTTCAGGCATGGAGATCGGCTTGGATCTCGCCGGCTTCGGCGGGCGCGGCTATGATTACGGCCGTGCCGGCCTGTTCGTGGGCGGCTTCGATTTGACGGAATGGGGTGCGGAGGCAACTTACCTGAGCGGTGAGGTAGGCGGCCAGATCGACATTGGCCTCGATGATCCGTCCGCCTATGGCGCGGTCCATGTCGGCGTCCGGTTTTGACGGGAGCTCCCCTATTGTGACGGGTATCCCCAGCCAATGGGCGGCATCAGTCCCGCTTGCACCAGGCTCTGCGACCCTCTGTAGCGCGCGGAACCGTCATAGACGAGCGACAGATCGGGCTCGGCTTCGATGATCCGGCGGTAATGATGATATTCGGAGGATCCGTTCCAGTGCTGCCCGTGCGCAACCGCCTCGAGCGCGCGCTGGTGGAAATCGTCCAGGAACTTGAAATGCAGCAGGCACCCTCGTATCGGCGCCAGATTGCGGCGCAGCGGGTAAGCCACATGCGGATCGAGATACAATGTGGCCCGGTCCCAGCGCATGAAGGGCGTCTTGGCCAGCTTGCCGTTGAACCTTTTCTCGGCGGTTGAGAAAGCACGCAGCCGCGGACCGCCGCGATATTGGATCGTCTCCTGTCGCGTGTCCCAGCGAGAGGCAGCGCGGTCATCGGCCACATAGTCCGTATCGAAGAACGGGCAGGCATCGATCATGGCAGCGCCCCGCATGAGCCGGGTCTTGGCGATCGGCAGCGGGCCGTACATGTCCAGCATCATGGTGGGAAGGGCATCGCTCCCCTGCGCTTCCAGATGCCGCGCAAGCTCCGGCAGCCCGTGCGTTTCGCATTGGTCATAGACCAGCAGCTCGTCGATATCCACGACCACATACCAGCGGCCGAGCCCGGCCTTTCTGATCGCCGCCATCACCCAATCTATGCCGAACCGGCTCCGGGCATAGCTCCCATGCGCAAGCAGCAGCTCGACATCCGGCGCATCGAGCGCGATGTCGCGGCTCTCATCCCGGGAGCCATTGTCGATGAGAATGAACCGGTCAGCGCCCAAGCTGCGGTAATGGCGTAGAAAATCCGGCAAGCGCACGCTCTCGTCGCGCATGCACGCAACCACGGTCACCGCATCGGCAGCGGCCGGCGGCAGGACCTTGACCGGACGCAGTTCCCTTGCGGACCGCTGTATCCCGAGGCGGCGTGCCGCGCGGCGCACCGCAAGGCCGCCTGGGCTCTTGCGGAAAGCCCACTTCAGCCGTTTGCTGACCGCGCGCGAGCCTCGCAGCGAAGTGTCCAGCCGATCGCGCCATTCCCCAATGGCATGTTCTATAATCATCCAAGCATATCCCCATGCAATCACAATCATTGCGTGCAGTGACGGGGAAGGTCAAGGGCGGCCGCAAACGCAGCAAACCTAGCCCTTGGGCAGGTTCAGCCGGATATGCAGCTCCCGCAGCTGCTGGGGCGTGACGTCCGAGGGTGCGCCCATGAGCAAGTCTTCCGCCTTTTGGTTCATGGGGAACACAACCACCTCGCGCAGGTTCTCTTCCCCGCACAGCAGCATCACCATGCGGTCGAGGCCGGGCGCAATGCCACCATGGGGCGGGGCGCCATATTGCAGGGCGCGCAACATGCCGCCGAACTTGGATTCAAGCACGCTCTGGTCATAGCCGGCGATCTCGAACGCCCTGCGCATGATCTCGGGCTTGTGATTCCGGATCGCGCCGGACGAAAGCTCGACCCCGTTGCATACCACGTCATACTGAAAGGCGTTGATGCTCAGCGGATCTTTGCTGTTCAGCGCCTCGAGCCCGCCTTGCGGCATCGAGAACGGATTGTGCGAGAAGTCGATGCGCTTTTCCTCCTCGTTCCACTCGAACATGGGGAAATCGACGATCCAGCAAAAGGCGAACTGATCGAGCTCCACGAGGTTGAGCTCCCGCCCGATCTTGTTGCGGGCCGCCGCCGCAAAACTCGTGAACACCTTCGGCTTGCCCGCCACGAAAAACGCGGCATCCCCAACCCCAAGCCCGAGCTGGGTCCTGATCGCCTCGGCCCGCTCCAGTCCGATGTTCTTGGCGACCGGCCCGGCGCCGCCCTCCTCGCCCTCGCGCCAGAAGATATAGCCGAGGCCGGGCTGCCCCTCGCTCTGCGCCCAGGCATTCATGCGGTCGCAAAAGGCGCGGGCGCCGCCGCCCTTCGCCGGGATCGCCCAAACCTCGACCGTCGGATCGCTGGCGATCATGTTGGCAAAGACCTTGAAGCCAGACCCAGCGAACTGCTCGGTGACCGCCTCCATCACGATGGGATTGCGCAGATCAGGTTTGTCCGAGCCGTATTTCCGCATCGCCTCGGCATAAGGAATGCGAGGGAAAGTCTGGGTCACCGGCTTGCCTTCCCCGAAGGCGACGAACAAATCGCGCAGCACAGGCTCCACCGCCTGGAACACGTCCTCCTGGGTGACGAAGCTCATCTCGATGTCGAGCTGATAGAACTCGCCGGGCGAGCGGTCCGCGCGCGCATCCTCGTCGCGAAAGCACGGTGCGATCTGGAAATAGCGGTCGAAGCCGGCGATCATCAAAAGCTGCTTGAACTGCTGCGGCGCCTGCGGCAGCGCGTAGAACTTGCCGGGATGCAGCCGCGAGGGCACCAGGAAGTCGCGTGCGCCTTCCGGGCTCGAAGCCGTGAGAATGGGCGTCTGGAACTCGGTGAACCCGTCTTCGATCATACGCCGTCGTAGCCAGGAGATGATCTGGCTCCGCTTGACGATGTTCCGGTGCAGGCGCTCGCGGCGCAAGTCGAGGAAGCGGTATTTCAGCCGCGTCTCCTCCGGGTACTCCGCATCGCCAAACACCGGCAGGGGCAGTTCGGCCGCCGCCGAAAGCACCTCGATCTCGGTTGCGAACACCTCGATTTGGCCGGTGGCGATGGCCGGGTTCTTCGTGTCGCCCGGCCGCTCGCGCACGAGGCCGTCCACGCGGACCACCCATTCCGCGCGCAGCTCTTCAGCCCGGGAAAACGCCGGCGAATCGGGATCGACCACGATCTGCGTGATGCCGTAATGGTCACGAAGGTCGATGAACAGAAGCCCGCCGTGGTCGCGCACCCTGTGCACCCAGCCGGACAGCCTTGTCCGAGCGCCGATGTCGCTTTCGCGGAGCGCGCCGCAGGTATGGGTTCTATACTGGTGCATGGGCGGTTCGTCCAAAGCTGAACGCGCGAGAGGGATCCTCCCAGCGCAAACGGTCGATCAGCCGCGGAAAAGCGCACGGTGCTCCGGCTTTGTCAAGGCGCGAAGACCGTTCTGGCGGCCGTGGCTTGCGGCGTTGCAGCATAAGCGCTTGAACAGTGCATAGACTCGCCGCATCTTAGGCTACATCCATGGAAATCATCACCACCACAGACCATCTCAAGGCCGTTTGCGACGAATTCGCCTCGGAGACCTTCGTCACGGTCGACACCGAGTTCATGCGCGAGACCACATTCTGGCCTCAGCTGTGTCTCCTGCAGATGGCGGGCGGCAAGCGCGCCGTCATCATCGATCCGCTGGCCCCCGGGCTCGACCTGCAGCCGTTCTTCACCCTGATGCAGAACGAGGGCGTGCTCAAAGTCTTCCATGCGGCCCGCCAGGACATCGAAATCGTCGTCTATCTCGCCGGCATCGTACCCAAGCCGATTTTCGACACCCAAGTGGCCGCCATGGTCTGCGGGTTCGGCGAGCAGGTGGGCTACGAGAACATCGTGCGCAAGCTTGCGGGCGCCACCATCGACAAGAGCTCGCGGTTCACCGACTGGAGTCGCCGGCCGCTGTCTACCCGCCAGCTCGAATATGCTTTGGCCGACGTCACTCACCTGCGCACGGTCTACAAGAAGCTCAAGAAGGAGCTCGACGCCTCCGGCCGGGAAAGCTGGCTTGACGAGGAGATGGCGATCCTCACCTCCGAGTCGACCTATCGAACAGATCCGGCCGACGCTTGGCGCCGGCTGAAATTCCGGGCGCGGGACAAGCGCGGCCAGGCCGTGTTCATGGAGATCGCCGCCTGGCGCGAGCGCGAGGCGCAGGAGCGGAATATCCCGCGCAGCCGTATCCTGAAGGACGATGCGCTGGCGGAAGTCGCACAGCATCCGCCCAAGAGTCTCGAGGACCTCCGAGCGCTGCGCGCGGTGCCGAAGGGCTTTGCCGACGGTCGCCTCGGCGCTGGACTGCTCGCCGCTGTGGCGCGCGGCTTGGCGGTCGATCTCAAATCGCTCCCGCGGATGGATGAGGCCCCCGCCCGGGAAAGCAGCGGCGCCCTTGGCGATATCCTGCGCCTGGTGCTGAAGGTGGTGGCGCAGACGGAGGGCGTTGCCCCCAAGCTCATCGCCACCAGCAGCGATATCGATGCGATCGCCGCCGATGACAGTGCCGATGTGCCCGCCCTGCACGGCTGGCGCCGCATTATCTTCGGCGACGTCGCCCTCGGGATAAAGCACGGCCGGCTGGCCATCGTCTTCGAGAGAGGCGAAGCGCGCATCCTGCCGCGCGACAAGCTCAGCCGTAGCCGCGTACTCGATAGCGCATCCGGCGGCTAGAAGCATTTTCGAGCGAAGTGGATACCGGTTCGCATGAAGAAAATGCGACCAGGCAAAGACTTAGAGCGGTTCCGCGATTCGAAGAACAGCGGAAGCGCGCTAGCCTAATCCTGGTGATCGGCAGGTCGCGTCGCCGAGCACGCCGTCTTCTTGCTGGCCGGCCCCAGCCACAGCGAGACGAGCGGCATTGCGATGGTCATCAGCAGGAATCGGAACACCTGGTGCGCGGCCACATAGGCCGGGTCGAGCCCAAGGGCAAACGCCAGGATGGTCATGGCATCGAGACCGCCCGGCGCGAAGGCCAACAGGGTTTCCGGATAGGGCAGCCCCGTGGCCCAGGATGTGGTGAGCGCGCCTATGACGGCAATGATCGAGGCGAGAAGGCAGCCTTTGATCCCCGCGCCGGCCGACTGCAGCACCATGCCTGCGGTAATGCCCGAAAAACGCGCGCCAATGATTGCGCCGAGCACCACATAGGCGGGCTCCAAGAGCCAGGCCGGCAAGCTGCCTTCCACCACCCCGCCCAGATGCAGAGCTATATTGGCAGCCGCGGCCCCGAGCAGCAGCCCGGCGGGGATGCCCAGGCGGTCGAACAGCCAAGCGCCGCCAATACCGCAGGCGACGACGAGGCCAAGCTCGGCGATGGAATGGGTCGCCTCCGGCATCTCCGTAGCCGCCCCGCTTGGCACGGCCAGGAACGTGATGACCAGCGGCAGAAACGCCACCAGGAATGCCAGGCGCACACACTGCACCACCGTGACGCGCAGCACATCCGCGCGGTATTCGACCGCGAAGATGACCACGCTGGACAAGGCACCCGGCACGGAAGCAAAGAAGCTGGTCCGTGGATCCCACCCATAGGCCTTGCGGTAATAGGTTTGCAGGGCCAGCGTCACCAGCAGCATGGTCACGGCCAGGATGGCAAGGCTCGCCGGCCAGCTGCGCATGAGCGCGAGCGTTTCCCAATCCACGCTCGAACCGATGGACAAGCCGAGCAGCACGAACACCGCCGCATTTGCGATGCGCGGCACTCGTGCTGGAAAGCCGCCGAGGCACAGCGCCATGGTGGCGATCATCGCGCCGGCAAGCCATGGCGCCGGCAAGCCGATCAGGGCAAAAATGCCGCCTCCTGCTGCAGCGACCAGAACGGTCAGCAGAATCCGTAACCAGGCGGAAGACAAGAGACGGCTAAAGGCGGTAGGCACAACAGGACCAATGTTACGCCGCCGCACAGCAGAGCCCCGAAGCGAGCGGCACCACCCTGTATGGCCCTATTGTTGCCTCGGGTAAATCGATGGGAGGCCCGCCGCGCCAAAATGGCGCTGCCTTTGTTCAACGCCCGTACACGGTCCGCGAGACTTGCGGGGCCGTCCGCATACGCGGCGGTTACGCCCCGACTAAGCCGTTCGCACGCGCAGGAGCCTCAGGCGTACCGGAATTTGACGACGCGGTCGTGCACCACATGGCAGACCACGTCCAGCATGTCCCTGTGGCGCTTGTATCGCGCCTCGACCCGCAGCTTGACGCGCCACTCGCCACCCCCTTGGAAACGCGCGTCCTTCACCTTTCTGATGGTCACCTTTTGCGCGCCATCCCGGTAGAGCGCGCGCCATGTCTTGTGGCTGCACGCGGCAATGGCATTGCCTTCCGGAGAAAGCCCCTGGTTATAATCATAATACGGATCGTTGTGATAGCGCTGAGCCGACGAGGCCGCCGCCGCACCGAGGGCCACCACGCCCGCGCCGATCGCGATCCCGGCGATTACGTCGCCCGCGCTGCTCCCGCTGGCCGGCTCGCTCAGCGCGGCTCCAGCGACCCCGGCAGCAAGCGCTACAGCCAAAACCCTCCGCATCATCCCCCTCCTTACTGGCTTCGAGCCCCGATATGAGGCCTCAACCTAGCATCAGGCGGAAAGAGCGCAATGCTTCACTCGTGTCGCAGCGGAGTTAGGCCGGCAGATATCCCGCATTCCAGATACGGGATGCATAATCCCTGATCGAGCGGTCGCTGGAGAACCGCCCTGCTCCCGCGATATTGCGGGCCGCTTTACGCAGCCATGCAGGCTGGTCGCGCCAGGCGCGGTCCACCGCCCGTTGCGCCTGCCAATAGGAGTCGAAATCCGCCAGCAGCTTGAAATGGTCGTTCCCATCCAAGAGCGAGTCGACGATCGGCCAGAAACATGCGGGATCGGACGAGAACTGGCCCGCCCCCAGCTGATCGATGACCTCCTGCAGCTGCTGGCTATTGCGATAGATCTCGCGCGAAGAATAGGTGCCGGATGCATCCAGCGCCGCGACCTCCTCCACGCTCATGCCGAAAATAAAGATATCCTCCGGCCCCACCTGCTCGGCGATTTCAACATTCGCCCCGTCCGCCGTGCCGATGGTGAGCGCCCCATTGAGCGCCAGCTTCATGTTGCCCGTGCCAGACGCCTCGGTGCCCGCCAGCGATATCTGCTCCGACAGATCGGCCGCCGGGATGATGTACTCCGCCAGAGACACACTGTAATCCGGCAGGAACACCAGCTTCAGCCGGTCGCCGGTCACGGGGTCGTTATTGATGCGGCGGCCGATATCGTGGGCCAGCTTGATGATCAGCTTGGCCATATGATAGGCGGACGCCGCCTTTCCCGCCATGATCACGACCCGCGCCGGCCAGTCCTGCTCCGGGGCGGCGCGCATGGCGTTCCACCGCGCAATCACGTGAAGCAGGTTGAGCAGCTGCCGCTTGTATTCGTGGATGCGCTTGACCTGCACGTCGAACATGGCGGCAGGGTTCACCTCGATCCCGACACGATGCGCGATCAGCTTGGCCAGGCGCTGCTTGTTCAAGGCCTTGATGTCCGCCAGCCGCCCGCAGAAGGCGTCGTCCTCCGCGCTTGGCCGCAAATCCGCAAGCCGGCTGAGATCCCGCTGCCAGCCGTCCCCGATGGTCTCGTTGATCAGTGTAGCGAGCTTCGGGTTCGCCAAGTTGAGCCACAGCCGGGGGGTGATGCCGTTGGTGACATTCGCGAAGCGTTCCGGGAACAGCTCGGCGAATTCCGGAAACAGCCGCTCGCGCACCAGCCGGCTGTGTAGCCTCGATACACCGTTGACCTTATGGCTCGACAGCACCGATAGGCGGCCCATGTTGACCCGCCGCTCTCCGTCCTCCTGGATCACCGAAACCTTGGCGAACAGGTCAGGCTGATTGTCGCCCGGACGTGCCTCGACCTGCTGGCCGAAGCGCCGGTTGATCTCCTCGATGATCTGAAGGTGTCGGGGCAGCAGCCGACCCATCATGTCGCAGGGCCAGATCTCCAGCGCCTCCGGCATGAGCGTATGGTTGGTATAGGACAGCACGCGCGTGACTAAGTCCCACGCGTCGTCCCACGCCAGCAGGTGCTCGTCGACCAGCTGCCGCATGAGCTCGGCCGGCGCCAGCGCAGGGTGCGTGTCATTGAGATGGATCGAGATCTTGTCGGGCAGCAGTGCCCAATCGTCGTAATCGGCCCGGAAGCGCCGCAGCGTGTCCTGGATCGAGGCCGATACGAAGAAGTGCTCCTGCCGCAGCCGCAGTTCGCGTCCCTCGATCGTGCTGTCATCCGGATAGAGAACCCGGACCACTGTGCGGGCCCGCAGCTGCGGCGACAGCGCCTCCATGAAGGCGCCGCGATTGAAAGTCGCGAGGTCCATGGGCTCCACTGGCCGCGCACCCCACAGGCGCAGCGTGTTGACCGCGTAATGCCCATGGCCCGGTACCAGCGTGTCATAGGCGATGGCATAGACGGCCTCGCCATCGAGCCAGTGAACGCGGTTGCCCTCGTGCACCACCCGCCCGCCGAAGCGCACGAGATACTGTCGCTCGGGCCGCATGAATTCCCACGGATTGCTGTCGGCAAGCCAGTCGTCCGGCCGCTCGATCTGCCAGCCGTCGATAACCTCCTGCCGAAACATGCCGAACTCGTAGCGGATGCCATAGCCAATGCTGGGCAGCCCCAGCGACGCCATGGAATCGAGGAAGCATGCAGCGAGGCGCCCGAGGCCGCCATTGCCCAGCGCCGGGGTGACCTCCAGCTCGATCAGATCTTCAAGACGCACCCCGCATTCCGCCAGGGCTTCCCGACATTCGTCAAGGATATTGAGCGCCATCAAGCCATTCTGCAGACCGCGCCCCAGCAGAAACTCCATGGACAGATAGGACACCTGCTTCAGGCCGTGGTCTCGCACCTGGCGGTTGGTTTCGTGCCAACGGGCAGTGAGCAGCTCCCGCACCGTGAGCGCCGTCGCCTGGAACCAGTCCCGCAAGCTCGCCTGCTCTTGCGAAACACCCAGCCCCAGCACCAGGCGCGCCAAAAGCGCCTGCTTCAGACTGGAGGGTTGAGGCCATCGCTCCTGAAAATTCATGTAAACCCCGAATATACCGTTACGAGGATAATGCCGCCCCGAACAAAGGGTAATGTCGACAGGCTGGCGGTTCAATGCACCGGGCACGTATTCCGCCGGATCATCGCATTACGGCAACGCGTTCGGCGCGCGGCGGCTGCAGCAGCTTGAGCGCACCCGGCAGGCTCTCGAATACCAGAGGCGTATGGAGATCTGTTAACTCTCCGTCGACTGAGGCCGAAACCCGTCGCCGGTTGAGGCTGATCCGGCAGGCGGCGGCCTCGCGGGTCTCGAAGAGCGTCGTGTCGTCCCATCGCCCGGTCAGCGCGGCTAACGACATATTGATCACGTCCAGCGTCCGGTCCGACTTGGCAATGTGCAGCTCCAGCGTTCCTCCGTTCAGCCGCTCCGGCTGCGGCAGGCTGCCAAGGCTGCGGAGCAGTCGGTTGTTTGTCACGATGAGCGCCGGCGTGCGCATGCGCAGCGGCTGGGCGCGCACGCCGGCATGGACCTGCACGGCGATCGACGGCGGCTGCCGCACCACTTGCGCCCAGCTCAACAAGGAAGCCCACATTTTTTCGAGCCGCGATCGATAGCCCCGCGCATTCCGCAGCGACACCATCTTCGGATGAAAGCCGAGCGATACGTGGTGCACGAAGACGCGGCCATTGACGGTGCCGAGATCGACGGGCTCGGCCGCTGCCTCGAGCAGCGCCACTGCGGCCGCGGCGAGATCGAGGGGCAGGCCCACGGCCCGGCAGAGGAGGTTCATTGTCCCAAGAGGCAGGACCCCAAGGGCAATGTTGCTGCCGGCAAGAATGCCCGCTGCCGTCGACACGGTGCCGTCGCCCCCGCCAATGATCACGGTCTGATCCGCTGTGCCGTGTTTCACATCCTCCAGCATGCGGATCAACTCCGCGCAGTCGACGAACAGAAGCTCCGGACGACCGGGTGCGGCTGCCAGCAGTTCGACCAGCACGGACCGGATCCGCTCCTCGCCCAGGCTCAAGACCGTCCCGGCCGTTCGGTTGACGAGAACATAGCTCCACATGCGACACCGGCTCCTGGCCGCCACCGGAGCAGGAACCGCCCGACACCGGTTTTCGAACGCAAGGATCTAGAGGCAAAAGCCTTCAGGCGCTACACGGCAGTTTGGGCGCGGCTAGGCGTCGCGCCGGCCCAAGCAGCTCCTCGGCAGGTCTCGGCCAGGGAGCAGGCGCCTTCACCGCCGGTTGCCGCCGCTCAGGCAATAGCGCGGGCGTTCCACCGAAGCTGCCGCCACAATATGGCCTCATCTGCGCTGTTCACAAGTCGCGGCAGCCGCCATGAGCTGCTGCGGCGCTGCGGGACTGGAGCGCCGGGGGATTGACGCTTGGGGGATCACACTCCGCATGACAGCAAAGGACTGCGCATGAGAAGAGCCGCTCTCGCTCTTGTCGCTACGGCGGCTTGTATCAGTTTCACATTGGGCGCACACAACCCTGTGGAAGCACGCCAGGAAGGCATGGCGTCCTATTATTCCCATGGCAGCCGCACGGCCAATGGCGAACGCTTCAACCCGAACGCACTCACCGCAGCGCACCGCACGCTGCCATTCGGCACCAAAGTTCGGGTAACGCACCGCAAGTCCGGACGTTCCGTCGTCGTCCGTATCAATGATCGCGGCCCGTTCGCGAAAAAGCGGATCATTGACGTCTCCCGTGGCGCCGCCCGCGCCCTCGGCATGATCCGGTCGGGTGTTGCCCGCGTGGTCGTCGAAGTCGTCAACTGACAAAGGGTGGATTTGCGATCACGGCAGGGCCGTGATCGCGTTTGAAGGCCGCCCGGTCGACGAAGACCGGGCCGGGTGCTCCACCCGAGCGGTGCACTGCCGGTAAGAATGCCTGCAGGCGCGCCGCAGATTCCATTTCTTTCGCTGACTGAGCATCCTCTCAGGACCCGCCGACAGACCGGCACCCCCGCGTCTATGCGTGCGGCTCCGGCCGTTCCGAAAGGCAGCGAAGCGCCAAACCTGTACGGCCTGACCAAGGCCCCAACGAAAAAGGCCGGCTCAAACGAGCCGGCCTTCTTGCGAATGTACTGTGGTCTTAGAAGTAGAACCAGGCACCGAACTGAGCACGCAATGCGTCGTCGGTACGTGTGCCAGCGTCAACCAGCGTTCCGGCCGGGTCGAACACCGGCACCGTGCGCTGACGCTCGGCCCACATCACTTCCCAGCCTAGCCGCAGCTGCTGAACCGGCTGCCAGATGATGTTGGCGTGAGCCGACATGATGTCGACGTTCTGGTCATACCGGCCGGTCACCCAGCTCGCATCGAGCAGATCGCTGCGGCTCTGATCGGTATAGCCCCAGCCCAGGTTGATGCTGGTCGTGTCGGTCACATTGAAGATCAAGCCCGCGAAGATGCCCATGGACTCGATGGTTTCGATATCACCGGTGAAGCCATCGTAATAGGCGCCCCGGTTCGCACCGAAGATATAGCCACCGATACCGTCACCATAGATGACCGCTGTGGTCAGGGTAGCGATGTCGGCGAGATTGATGTTCACAGCACCCTGAACACCCCAGCCCAGTTCGCTTTCAGAGCTGCCGCCCAGCGAGCTGTCTGTGTGGTAATTGCGCAGGACGCCGGAGATCAGGAACTTGTGACCGCCGGGCGCATCATATTGCCAGCGCGCCGTGAAGTCCGGAATGTTGCTGGACGAATTGCCGAAGTCGGTCAGCAGCCAGCTGTCGCGCGGATGTTCGGCAGCAACCGCGAAGAGCATCGGCCCATCATGCCAAGCCAGACGAACCTGCGCGTTACGCGAAGCACCGATCAGACCGATGTCACCGTTGAAGTCCACCGTGGTGATGCCTGTGAACGGCGACATGAAGTTGGTCCACGTCTGACCAGCACCGAACGTCCAGTTCGGGGTCATGTCCCATTCACCCCAGGCGTGACGCATACGCCAGTCCGTGCTGCCAAACGAGCCGCCGGAGAAGAAGTCGCCTTCGATCAGGGTCCGGATCTGGCCGATAGCCGTATCGGACTTCGACTTGATGTTGAAACGCGTCTGGCGGGCATGAAGACGGATGTGCTCCTGATCATCCCGGCCGTTGATCGCGGTATAGCTGAAGAGGTCGCCCAAGTCCTGGTCGAAGTCGTAGATCACGTCGCCCTTGACGTAACCAGAGATCGTCACCTCATGCACCGGAGCGGGCAGATCAGCGGATGGCGTAATCGCAATGGTCACGCCGCTGCTCGACGGAATATAGTCACCGGCGCGCGCAGTAT
Source organism: Rhodoligotrophos defluvii (assembly GCF_005281615.1). NCBI lineage: Bacteria > Pseudomonadati > Pseudomonadota > Alphaproteobacteria > Hyphomicrobiales > Rhodoligotrophaceae > Rhodoligotrophos > Rhodoligotrophos defluvii. The sequence goes on from NZ_SZZM01000002.1 coordinate 528,876, forward strand.
TCCAATCGGCCGTAGCCTCGGTACCGCGCCTGAACGTGATCCAGCTGGCACCCTCGGGCAGAGTGGGCGCAGCCGGACGGGCCTCCAGCTGATTCACTTGCGCCTGCAGCGCTTCGAGCTGGGCCTTCAGCTGGCTCAACTCATCAGCCTGAGCGCCAGTGCTCAGCACGGCCAACGCCACCCCCCCGAGCAACACGCGGCCGATGTTTTTAGACGTCATTGGAATTCCCCCATCTCTCTCGAATAGGACGTTAGGCTTATTTGCTGCACTATCGCGAAGGAAGTTCTGATGCACAAGTGTGCAATACTGAACCAGGGCAGCCAATCTCCTGTTTTGCCAGGACTGTGGCGTGTATGTCACAACCTACGAGTGGCTTGCCGTCACAGGCCGTCGTCGCAATATAACTGGCGTCTTTCTGGCCGGCATTTCCGCGTGGGAGGTGGCGTCTGCGCTTCCACCGGTGGTGCGCATCTGACCACAATCATTTACACAATGTTGGGGGGTCACCCTTGCGTGGCCCACTGAGAGCATGAGAATGGCATCGAGCTCTGTCGCGGGATTTCTAGCCGATCTGTTTGGGCGCACCCAACGGAAGCACGCCGAGATGCTGCCGCCCGGCGTGCGAATCTACGCGGTGGGCGACATTCACGGCTGCCTTCACCTGCTGAAAGACCTTTGGCAGCGTATTCGCCAGGATGCCCGGGCCAATCCGGCTGAGGAACATGTCGAGATCTTCCTTGGCGACTATTTGGACCGTGGCCTGGACAGCTACGGGGTCGTCGAGGCGCTCAGCACACCGCCGCCGCCCGGATGGCAGCGGGTCTGCCTGCGGGGCAACCATGAGCAGCTGATGCTCGACTTCCTCGAATCACCTGCGTCTCTCGAGTTCTGGCGCCAGAACGGCGGCCTCGAGACCCTTGCCTCCTATGGGGTCGATGTGAGCCGGACGCGTGACATGTCCCAGGCCGAAGCCGTGGCGAAGGAGCTGGCATCCAAGATGCCGCCGCACCACCTGAGCTTCCTCCGCAACCTGCCGGTGTATCTGTCCATCGGACAGTATTTCTTCGTCCATGCGGGCGTCCGGCCAGGCGTGCCGCTCGACCGGCAGAGGCAGGAGGAGATGCTGTGGATTCGCGACGCCTTCCTGCACAGCGATATGGATTTCGGCAAGGTGGTCGTGCACGGCCACACGCCGGTCGAGACGCCTCAGCAGCGCAAGAACCGAATCAACGTGGATACAGGCGCTTATCTCACCGGCAAGCTCAGCTGCGCTGTCCTGGAAGGTGATTCGGTCCGTTTTCTCTGAACTCTGTTGGCCGCAGCCGCCCCACTCTGGACCTAAAACTCGCCAGACCGCTGCAGTCGCTCCACCAGCGCGATCACCAACTCGGCGTGGTCCTCGGGGCGTCCGACGCCGCCATGAATGACGACCTCCGGGTCCTCCGGAGGCTCGTAAGGCGAGTCGATGCCGGTGAAGTTGGCGATCGCCCCAGCGCGCGCCTTGCTATAGAGCCCCTTCGGATCGCGCGCTTCACAGATTTCGAGCGGTGTGTCCACGTAGATCTCGACGAAGGGCACATCACCGGCGATTTCCCGGGCCATCTGCCGCTCGCGCCGGAACGGCGAGATGAACGAGACCAGCACGAGCAGGCCCGCATCGGCCATGAGCCGCGCCACCTCGGCCACCCGCCTGATATTCTCGACACGGTCCGCCTCCGTGAAGCCGAGATCCTTGTTGAGGCCGTGCCGAATGTTGTCGCCGTCCAGCACATAGAGGTGCCGGCCTTCCGCGAACAGCCGCCTTTCCACGAGGTTGGCGATGGTCGACTTACCGGAACCGGAAAGCCCGGTGAACCAGAGAATGGCAGGCGCCTGCCGCTTCTGTGCCGCGCGGGCGGCACGATTGATGTCGAAGGCTTGCCACGCGATGTTGGTGGCGCGCCGCAGGGGGAAGTCGATCATGCCGGCGCCGAGCGTGGTGCTGGTCAGCCGATCGATCAGGATGAACGAGCCGGTCGTCCGGTTCGCCGAATAGGGGTCGAAGGCGACCGGATGGTCCAGCGCCACGTTGACGACAGCCAGCTCGTTCAGCCCCAGGGTCTTTGCAGCTGCACGCTCCAGCGTGTTGACATCCACCCGGTGCTTGAGCTCGGTGATCGAGCCGGGCACGGCCTCATGGCCGATTTGCAGGAGATAGGACCGCCCGGGGATCATCTCTTCCGCTGCCATCCACACCAGATGGGCCTGGAACTGGTCGGTGACAGCCGGGGCGGCCCCCGCTGCGGCGCCGGCCGGAACCAACACGTCGCCGCGCGAGACGTCGACATGATCGCCGAGCTCGATCGTGACCGCATCGCTCGCCCGGGCCATGGCCAAGTCACCGTCAAAGGTCACGATCCGCTTCACCGTGCTCTCGCGCCCCGAGCGGGCAACCGCAACCCGATCCCCGACCCGCACCGTTCCTGAAGCGACGGTGCCGGACAGACCGCGGAAATCGAGATCCGGGCGGTTGACCCATTGCACCGGAAAGCGGAAGGGCTGGGTTGCCGCCCGCTCCCGCTCGTCATCCACCGCCACGGTCTCCAGGTGCTGAAGCAGGGTCGGCCCATCATACCAGGACATATGCTGCGACGGCCTGGCAATGTTGTCGCCCTTCAGCGCCGATACGGGGATCAACCTCACATTCGGAATGGCGATGGATTGAGCGAAGGCGAGGAACTCGTCTTCCACATGGGTGAACACCTCGGCCGAATAGCCGACCAGGTCCATCTTGTTGACCGCGACCACCACATCGCGGATGCCGACCAGCGCACAGATATAGGCATGCCGCCGGGTTTGGGTCAGAATGCCCTTGCGCGCATCCACCAGGATGATCGCCAGCTCCGCATTGGAGGCGCCGGTCACCATGTTGCGCGTGTACTGCTCGTGGCCCGGCGTGTCGGCCACGATGAACTTCCGCTTTTCGGTGGCGAAGAACCGGTAAGCGACGTCGATGGTGATGCCCTGCTCGCGCTCGGCTTGCAGGCCATCCACCAGCAGGGAGAAATCGAATCCGTCTTCGGTCACCGCCCGGTTCACGCTTTCGTTCGCCAGGGCAGCGAGATGATCCTCCAGCACCAGCTCTGCATCATAGAGCAGCCGCCCGATCAAGGTCGACTTGCCGTCATCCACGCTGCCGCAGGTGATGAAGCGGAGCAGGCCCTTCCGCTCCTCCGCGGCAAGCACCCGGGCGAGCAGCGCCTCGGCCGTCTCGGCCGCGGACAGCACTTGCGCCATCAGAAATACCCCTCCTGCTTCTTCTTCTCCATGGAGCCCACCTGATCCGTGTCGATCAGCCGCCCCTGGCGCTCCGAAACCCGGCTCGTCTGCATTTCCAAGAGCATCTCGGGCAAGGTCGCCGCGCGCGATTCAACCGCCCCCGACAGCGGGTAGCAGCCCAGCGAGCGGAACCTGATCCAGCGCATCTCCGGCGCCTCCCCCGGCTCGAGCGGCAGCCGGTGGTCGTCCACCATGATCCACGCCCCCTGCCGGCGCACCACTGGCCGGGGCTTGGCGAGATACAGCGGAACGATGGGGATGTCCTCGCGGTAGATATACTGCCAGATGTCACGCTCGGTCCAATTGGACAGAGGGAACACGCGCATGGTCTCGCCGGGCGCCAGGCGCGTGTTGAACAGCCGCCAGAGTTCCGGCCGCTGCGCCTTGGGGTCCCAGCGCTGCGCGGACGAGCGGATGGAGAAGATGCGTTCCTTGGCGCGGCTTTTCTCTTCATCGCGCCGCGCCCCGCCAATGGCCGCATCAAAGCGTCCCGCAGCCAGCGCATCCCGCAGCGCCTTGGTTTTCATCAGGTCGTTATAGACCACGGAGGAATGGGTGATAGGGCTGATGCCCGCGGCGATCGCTTCGTGATTGGTATGAACGATCAGCTTGAACCCGTATCGCTCTGCCGCCTGGTCGCGAAAGCTGATCATGTCGCGGAATTTCCAGGTGGTGTCGATATGCAGGAGGGGAAACGGGATCTTGGACGGGAAGAAGGCCTTCCGCGCCAGATGCAGCAGGACGGACGAATCCTTGCCGATCGAATAAAGCATGACCGGCCGCTCGAAAGCAGCCGCGACCTCGCGAACGATGTGTATTGATTCCGCCTCAAGCAGCCGCAAGTGCTGGGGAAGTGCCGTCATGAAACCCCGGGTGCCTTTTCTTGGAACAGGCCCATATACGACCGTATCACAGCCTGCGTCGCGCGCCAGCACGTGAGTGGCAGTGCGAGGGGGCCGCTCCGGCCTCTCATCCAGCTTGCACCTATAGGGACAGAATATCCTCGTCAAGGCAGGATATCCTTCCTCGAAATGCGGCCTTGTCCTGACTTGACGTGAGGGGTGTCACGGTTCCCGTGAGCAGCAGCCACACGGCATGGATATTGGTGCGGGCATAGCGGCGCAGAAGCCGACGCGGCTCCAGCACAAGCCGATAGAGCCATTCGCAGCCTGTACGCTGCATGGCGGCAGGCGCCCGTGAGCGAGCGCCGCACAGGAAGTCGAACAGGCCCCCGCAGCTCTTGATCAGGCAGACCTGCCGCAGCAATGCCCGATTACGTGACACGAATTCGTGCTCCTTGGGTACGCCGAGGCCGATCCACAGCATGTCGGGAGCGGCACGGTTGATCTCGTCCACCAGGCGCCGCTCTTCAGCGCGGCGGAAATAGCCATGGTGCCGGCCCGCGATCCTCAGGCGCGGATAGCGCTGTTGCACGGCGTCGACCGCGGCCGCATTGACCGCTTCCTCACCGCCAAGCAAATAGAAGCTCACGCCGTGCTGCTCCGCCAATCCGGCGAAGTCGTGAAAGAAGTCCGTCGTGGCGCAGCGTTCCGGCAGGGCCTGATCGCTCAGCACGCGCGAGGCGAGCACAAGCGGCATGCCATCCGCATCGATCCCGTCGGCCTCTGCCAGTAAGGCGCGGAACGCCGGGTCCGCCGCAGCGCGCGATAGCACATGCCCATTGGCCGAGGTAAAGAACAGGGGAATTGCGGCAGACCTCCCCGACGCCGTTCCCTCTTGAAGCAGCCGGCGGCGTATCTGCACCTCCTCCAGGAGATATGCGGCCCATTGCGCCCGATCGAAGCGGACGATGGGCAGGCTGCCGACCATCACCACGGGCAGCTTCATTGCACCGCAGCCCCCATGGTGTCGGCGGCCTGCAAACCGGTTGGCCGCCGCCCGGGGCGCCGCAGCCAGCATCGGTGCGCGAAGCGATAGATCGGCGTGGGCAACAGGCCGCGCGCAATGCTGCCCGCCACCGCGGCCGGCATAACATGGCCGCCGAGCACGGCCCTGCTGGCATCGCGGATGGCTGCCCAGCACAGCACGCGTCCGCGCAGCGCGAGGAGATGGGTCGCCCGGTAGCAAAGCTCGGTTCTTGGCCCGAGCACTTCCCGCATGTCTCGGAGCCATCGCTCCATGCGGGTGGCATCGCCGCCGCCGGAAAGATGCGCCATGCCATGGGCCATGTCGCAGCGGACCAAGACGTCCGGGATGAACCGGAACTTGGCCCCCCGCCACCACAGCCGAATGATGAAGTCGCTGTCGTCACCGTAGCCGAGGCTTTCGTCCCAGAGTACCGCGCGCGCCAGCGCGGTCGGTACCACCAGCGACGGCGTCGCGATCAGCTCGTTCTCGGCGAGCAGGTATTCGGGCATGCGTTCGCCCCCCATAAGCGGGCGGGTCGGCTTCGGCACCAGAAGGCCATGACCATAGTCCATCGCAACGCGCGAATAGACGACCGCCGCCGGATCATCGGCAAGCGCTTGGGCAACGCTGGCGAGCTTGCCCGGCAGAAACACATCATCGGAATCGAGGAAAGCCACATGATCGCCCCGCGCCCCATCGATCCCCTGATTGCGGGCCGCCGCGGCGCCGGCCCGCACCGAACGCACCACCCGGCACAGCGGCAAATCGCCGACCAGATCCGTGAGCGGCGGTGACGAGCCGTCATCGACAACGATCACTTCATGAGCGGGATAGCTCTGGGACGCGACCGACGCTATGGCGCGCAACAACAGGTCGTGCCGGTTGCGGCAGGGGATCACGATGCTGAACCGTGGCATGGGCATGGCTCTCCTGGCGATGGGCGTGACGATGCCAGTCCGATGCGAAGCACAAGACGAGGCACAGAAAATTCCAAAGGCTGAGGATTTCCATGACCTGGCTGGACGTGATGTTGATCAGCCAGTGCAGGGGCAGGAAGACCGCAATCAACGCCTGCTCGACGGTTTTGGGCTGGCCGGAAAGCGTGATCCGCAAGGCGCGGGCGCTTGCCAGAACCAGCGCTCCGCCATAGAGAGCAGCGCCGACCAGACCTGACTGGACGAGGACGTCGAGATAGCCGTTGTGGCTGTCGGTCACGCGCCAGCCGAGCGCGTGATAGATCGCACTGCCCCCGCCATAGTTCCAAATGGCGTCGAAGCCCGCGCCCCACACCGGCTGCTGCATGAACAGCCACCAGCCGAATTGCCAGATCGGCAGCCGCCCGGTGAGGTCGACCAGGTAGTCGGCGACCACCATACCCTCCGGCGAAATGCCAAACACGGCCGGGGCCCAGATCAACCGTGCTTCGAGTAAGGCAAGTCCGCCAAGCAGGCCGACCAGCAGCACGCCCCACGCCTGTCTGCGTAGCACGTTCAGGATCAGCACCGCGCACCCGCCCGCCAGGAACAGCACCTGAGACGTGCGGGATAAGGACGCGAGCAGGCCGACCACCGCCACTATCAAAGCCAGGTGGGGCAGCAGGCGCCCGCCCCCGTGCCGCAACAGCATGAACAGGCTGACCAGCCCAAGCAGCGCCGCCTGCCGGCCAAAGGCATTCTTCTGGCCGTAAAGTCCGGTCCAGGCATCGCCCCTTACGAATGGCATGACCGCGATGTCGGGCCGCGCAATGGCCAGGGCGGTGGACGCACCGACCACCAGACACAACGACCAGAAGAGCGTAGCCAGCAACTCGTCCGGTTCCAGCAGCCGGGCCACCTGCCATGCGCAGCCGCAGACGCAGCAGAACACGACCGCCTTGATGATTATGCCCTCCTCCCCCGCCTGTTTTATCGTGATCAGCAGTACATAGAGATGGAAGCTCAGCAGCAGCCATCCTGCACCGCCGCATCGCGCGGCGCGGGCGCGAGGTCGCCGCAGCAGCCGCGCGATCGCCAGCAGGGCTGCCGCGAGCAAGATCAACATGTAGTTGAGCGCGCGCGGCTCGTCGAAGGGAAGCAGCGCTGGCGCAAAGGTGCCGCCCAGCGCGAATGTGAGCAGGCCGAGCGCCAGCTGGGCTGGCATTCCGGTGAGCCGTCTGCGTTCGATACTGAATGTCACGCGCAAGGGCGGGCCCGGCCACCGGAGCCAGCTTGGCCAGTAACCGCCGCGCCGGCCTGGCGGGCCATAGCCGGCACCGGCCAGCCCACTGGCGAGGGCAGCATGTGTCGGGCTGCAAACTGCGGCCCTCACGCGGCAGACCATTGCGTAAACCGGCGGCCGAGCAGGCATTCGAGCCGCCTGTGCTCCGGCTCGAACAAGTCCTGCAGAAGCGCGCGGTCCGCCGCAACGAGTGCCGGTGGCCTTGCGGAATATCTGTCGACGGCGGCAAACACTGTTTGCCTTATCCGGCGACGCAGAGGGCGAGGCACAGCGCGCTTGACCGTATCCTTGAGCGGGTTGGGCCGCGAGAACAGGAACTTCACCTGCCGCATCGGCCCTGATCTTGGGATGGCCGTGACATTCGCCGCCGGCGCGCATTCCGGCAGGATCTGGCTGTTGACGCCCAGAAACGTCAGCACACGGCGGACGACCGCGCGCACATCCGCTCGAAGGTCCTCGAACTTGAGAACAAGCACCCTCTCCTCGCCGAAATGGCGGAAATAGCGTTCGATCTGCGCGGCATAGCGGCCGCAATGGACATGGCGCCAGCCATAGAGCCAGTCTTCGCGCTCGCCGCGGAGCTCCGCCATGATCGCCGCGCGAAACGACCCTGCCGGCTCGAGCCCCAGCGATTGCTGGAACCAGTAGGCCGAATGCGCCCGCTCGACTGGATCACGCAGAATGGTGATGATCTGCGCATCCGGGCAGGCGGACTTGATGCGAGCGGCGGCATCGGGATCCGGCAGATAGAACGTGCTGGCCTCCCCGATGCGCTGATCTGCGCCCGCACGCGCGAACAGGCTTCGATACTGGTGTTCGGTGCGGATAACCATCCAGTTCTCCGCTGTGATCAAGCGCGAGGCGGTCGGCAGCTGAAAGCGCGCGACCCCGTCCGGCCACAGGAAATAAAACGGCTCCTTTTCGTCCGGCAGAAACAGATCGGGATGGCGGCGCAGCCAGTCGTACAGCGTGGTCGTTCCCGCCTTCATCGCCCCCACGATGAAGAAATCCGGCAGCCGCCCTCGCGCGTTCGTCATAGCTGCCGCTCCATTCTGAGCAGCGGCCTGAGCCCAAGGATCTGCAGGCAGCAGGCGAAGGTCACGACCGAACGGGCCACCAGGATAGCGGTGCTGGCCAGCACGGCGCCGGGGAGTCCAAAGCCAATGGCACAGATCCCGGTCAGGAGCACCCCGGCGCAGTTGAAGAGCAGGCCAAGCCGCATGGCCAGCCGCTCGTGATCCGCAACGAGCAGCAGGGAACCGGCTGGCCCGGTGGCGGCATTCACCACCTGTCCGAGGGCCAGCAGGAGCAAAAGCGGATAGGCGGCCTCATGCCCCGGGGCGGCTACTGCGAGCAGCGAAGGACCAAACAGCACCAGCAGCGCGAACAAGCCAAGCGCCGCGGCACCGCTGTAGAACGACGTGGACATGAACACCACGCGCAGCCGCTCGAGCTCACCAGCCTTGCGCAGCTGCGCCATCATCGGAGTCGCGATTGCCCCGAGCGAAGTGAGGACGAAGACCAAGAGCTGTGCGGTGCGGTCGAGCAGGAAGAACACGCCGGCGCTTTCGATTGAAAGCGCGCATCCCAGGACGATGAGGCCGAGGTGATTGGCCAAGGGCGCTGACACCGCCGTGATCCAGAAATCCCGGCTCGACCGCAAGAGGCCAGCGCATTTGGCCGCGGCGCGCATGAAGGAACCGGGCATCAGGCAACTCGCCAGCAGGCGCCACTGCCAGATCATGCCCAGCCACAGCATCACGGCTATGGTGGATACGGCATGCACGGCAGTCACCGGCTCGCCAAGCAGAAGCCAGATGACGATCGCTGCAAGACTGGCGATGCGCCAGAAAACCTCCCGCGGCACGAGCGCCTCGGCAAATCGCTGCTGCGCGCGCAACACCGCGGACGACCATTCGAGAGCGGCGAGACCAGCAGCGGCCACGCCCGTCCAAAGGAGCAGGCCAGGTGGCGCAGACACGAGACGCCAGGCCGTCAGGAGCTCGCCGCCGACGGCGACGGCGATACCCGCCGAGAACGCGCCCGCCAGGCTCAAGATCGCGGATGCACCCACGAGGCTGGGCTCGAAATCGGTTTTGCAGCCTTCGCCGTGGATGAGACGCAGCACGGCCACGGGCTGTCCCAGCCCGGCCCCTGCGGACGCGAGCATCGCCACAGCCAGAGCTGTCGCAAACCACCCCAGATCGGCCGGTGCGGTATAGGCGGCCAGCAGCAGAATAGTCAGGTAGCCCGCCAGAGCACCAGACAGGCGGCACAATAGAGCCTGGCTAAAGAAGCGGCCTAACGGTATTGCGCCGACAGCCGCCGGCCCCGCGCGCACGCGCATGGCTATCCTCCCCGATCAGAATATGTCGCCGAAATCATCGCCCGGTGGGGCGGTCAGAACGCATTGTGTCTTGCGGGTTCCGAAGCGCGCGAGATGACTTCCTCTCCGGGAAGTCCCGGGCCCTCGACCGCTCTCAAGCGACGTGTTGCCGCGCGAAGAACCGCTCCGCACCAGCTTGGCGGCTGGCTGCCGTCGCCGACTCAGTCTTTCTCTATGGCCATCGGCACGCGACCATAGACGTCGTCAAATCGAACGATGTCATCCTCGCCGAGATAGGAGCCCGACTGCACCTCGATCAGAAAGGCAGGGATTCGCCCCGGATTGGCCAGACGATGGCGAGTACCGGTGGGAATGTAGGTCGACTCGTTCTCGGTCAGCAGGAACGTCTCTTCGCCCCGCACCACCTCGACCGTGCCGGAGACCACCACCCAATGCTCGGCCCGATGCATATGGCTCTGCAGGGACAGGCGCCCGCCGGGCTTCACCATGAGGCATTTGACCTGGTAGCGCATGTCCAGGCTGAGCGTCTCGTACCAGCCCCACGGCCGATGCACGCGCGGATGTGTGGTCACCACCGGGCGCCCCTGCTGCTGCAGACGCTCGACCAGAGGCTTCAAGTCGCCGGCCCGCTCGCGCGAGGCCACGAGCACCGCGTCCTGGGTGGCAATGGTCACCACATCGTCAAGCCCCAGCATCGCGACGCAGGCGTCGTCGCTGTAGACCAGGCAGTTGCGGGTATCCTCGAGAATGACGTCGCCCCGACTGGCATTGCCGGCGTCGTCCTTCACCGCGATCTCGTAGATGGAGGTCCAAGCGCCACAATCGCTCCAGCCGGTTTCAAGCGGCACGCAGGCAATCGTGTCGATCTTCTCCATGACGGCATAGTCAAGGGAAACCTTCGGCGCGCGCTGATAGGCCTCTGAATCGAGGCGGACGAAGTCGAGATCGATCACCGCGCTGGCCAGGGCATCCGTGCACGCATCGAGAATTTCCGGCTGCAACGCCTCGAAATGCTGCAGCATGGTCTCCGCCCGGAACAGAAATATCCCGGCGTTCCACAGAAACTGGCCGCTGGCGATGTAGTCCTCCGCCACCTCCCGCGCGGGCTTTTCAACGAACCGCGCCACCGGACGTGGCAACCCTGGAAGCGGCGTGGGCGACGGCACCAGTTCTATATACCCATATCCCGTTTCCGGCCGGGTTGGCGCAACACCGAACACGACCAGCTGGCCCGCCTTGGCAGCTGGAATGCCGGCCATCACCGCAGCGCAGAACTCCTCATCATCTGCAACCAGATGATCGCAGGGCAGCAGCAGGACCAGCGCGTCGGCATTCTCGCGAGCGGCGAGCAGCGACGCCACGCATGCTGCCGGCGCCGTGTCCCTGCTCACCGGCTCGAGCACCACGGTTGCCTGATCGAGGCCGGACTCCAGGGCCTGCTCGGCAATGAGAAACCGGTGATCGGCACTGCCCAGGATGTAAGGCGCCTTGAACGGCGCACGCTGAACCCGCGCGCAGGTCTGCTGAAAGAGCGACGTCTCGCCCACCAGAGTGACGAACTGCTTCGGATGATCCTTGCGCGACAATGGCCACAGCCGGGTTCCGGATCCTCCAGCCAGGAGTATCGGCGATACGATGCGCTCGTCCATGTCGCTCCTCATAACGCGCTCGATGGCCGAGTGAGCAAACTCGGTGGCATAACCGAATAGTGCCCGGCGGCTCATGCCCGCGAAGCGCATCTCTGGAGCGTTCTGGTATCGGCGCATATCTCTAATTCTTCAAGTGTGTTTTATCGATGTCGGGAAATTCCGCAGGCGGCACTTGTAAAGGTGCTTGAGCCGCCTGCATGCTCCCGTGGCATGCCTGCCGTCGACCGAGATGAGCCGCCCTGTGCGGCAGTTGAATAACACATCAGTTTCACCCCCCTTGCACAAAGCTCCGCCGCCAGGGTGAAGACGTTTTCACCCGCGCAAATCAAACCTGCCAAGACAAGTGCTGCTTCGCCGACGGTAATGCTCAGTACGCCCGCACTGCTCTTGTGGCCGGAGCAGCCCTCCGCGCCTGCCGGTTCATCAAGTTCAGCAGGAAGCCGACACGTGCGTGGTCATCGAGATCCTCCAATACCCCGAGCTCAGCGGCGCATGAACCGGCGACCAGACGAACCCGTCCCGCTGAGCGCGCGTCCGCCATGAAATAGATGATGCCGTGATCGTCGCTGGACTCGATGAGGCTCTCGATCACGCCAATCTTCACCGGCACGGGCTTTCCCCCACTGGTGAGGATCTGACGGACACCAGGTATTCGGTTGATGTCGCGCCAGCGGTGCTGTCCAAGATCCAGCTGGACGAAAATGTAGCCGGGAAACAAGGCCACCTTCTCCGTCTGCAGCCGCCGCGCGTGGCGCACCGTTCGCAACCGTTGTGGCAGAAAGGTGATCACATTCCTCTGCAGCAGGTTGTGATAGGCGAACGCCTCCCGCTGCGGCGCGGTTTCCACCGCGAACCAGCGCAAATTCAGCGTGGTCTCACCTGTGGCGTAATGAAACAACTGCGCGCCAGCGGCCTCAATGAGGCCCCAACCAGTTTCGCGGCGCAGATATGGCCGATAGGTCTCTCGAACCGACATGCCGCCTCCCCCGTACCGTCCGCACTGCCAGCGTATAGCAGACGCTGCCATAGCCCCCATCGCCAGCAGCGCGGACGGAACTCTCGTCCCATGTCAGGAAATTCAAACCGACTGATTTAGACTTGCTTAAAGAAGCTATACTGTCAACCAGCGCCGTACAGCAGTGGATAAAGCTTGGAAAACTTAGATCACGAAGCTGAATTTATCTATTCTCTAAACTGATTATTTCCAGCTGTCCTACGTGCACTAATTAATGCTGCATGGTAGAATTGCCTAGGTCTCATTCGGTCCCTGGCGTTCCTAATCGAGCATGCAGATTTGAATCGACTGTCTACTTACAAGAATTTGGCAGCCATTCCCAAATCTTCGTCAGTTCAGGGATAGGCCCCTGCCTTGATAGCCCTGAGCTTGATCAAGCCGAGCACGGCGTCGATGATCGGGGTCGGGATGTCGACTTTCCGCGCGATTTCCTGGACGACCGAAACCAGCGCGTCGATTTCCATGGGGCGCCCACGCTCCAGGTCCTGCAGCATCGATGTCTTGTGTGCCCCGACCGCCTCGCCGCCAGCGATGCGCTTGTCCACATCGATCGCAAAGCGCACGCCAATGGCCTCGCCGACGGCTCTCGCCTCCACCATCATTGCGCGGATGACCGCCCGCGTTTCCGAAAACCGGCAGATCTCCTCGAGGGTCGCCGTGGTGAGCGCGCTCACCGGATTGAAGCTGAGATTGCCCCAGAGCTTGATCCAGATGTCATCCCGGATGCGCGACTTGACGGGCGCCTTGAGCCCGCCGGCCTTCAGCGCATCAGCCAGGCCCAACATCCTTTCACTGCTTTCGCCGGACGGTTCGCCAAGGGCGAAGCGGTCCCCGTCGATGACGCGCACCACGCCCGGCTGTTCGACCTCCGCTGCCGGATAGACCACACATCCGATCGCCCGTTCCGGACCGAACAGCCGCCATTGGACCCCGTTCGGATCGACGCTTTCCAAGCGTGTATTTTCCAGCGGCCCACCGTGACGATAAAAGTACCACCAAGGCAAACCGTTGACCGCCGTGACAACTGCCGTTTGCTCGTTGAACAGCGTTGTGACCCGCTCTGCGACCGCGGGCACGGAGTGAGCCTTCAGTGTGATGATCACGTAGTGCTGTGGGCCGAGCCGTTCCGGTTCGTCAGTGGCGATGAGCTTGACCGTGCGGTCCTGGTCGCCGTTGCGAAGGCGCAGCCCATTTTGGCGGATCGCCTCGAGGTGCCCGCCCCGGGCGACGATTGACACATCCACGCCAGCCTCGGCAAGTGCGAACGCAAGATAGCCACCGATGGCACCGGCCCCGTAGATGCAGATCTTCATGAGCTCACCTCACGCCAGCCCGAGTTTCTCGGCCAGGCCGATCCGCTGCAATTTACCTGTTGCACCCTTGGGAATCTCATCCAGCAGCAGCACGCGCCGCGGCACCTTGAAATCCGCCAGGCGCTGGGCGGCGAAATTGCGCAATTCCTGGTCCGTAGCCTCCATGCCCTCCCGCAGCACCACGGCCGCCCCGACCTCTTCGCCCAGCTTGGGATGGGGAATGGCGAAGGTCACGGCCTGGGCAACCGCCGGATGATCCATCAGCACCTCGTCCACCTCTCGCGGCGCCACCTTTTCACCGCCGCGATTGATGATCTCCTTGATGCGACCGGTGATGCGCAAATAACCCTGGCTATCCATGACCCCCTGGTCCCCGGTGCGGAACCAGCGCCCACCGGATGCATGCACAAAAGCCTCGGCATTTGCCTTGGGATTGTTTTCGTAACCGGCTGTCACATTGGGGCCGCGTATGACGATCTCGCCTTCCGTTCCAGCGGGTTGCAGCCGGCCTTCGCTGTCCATGATGGCCACCTCCGGCCCCGCCGCGATACCGACGCTGCCGGGATAGCGCGGCCGCGGTGGCAGCGGATTTGAGGCCATTTGATGCGAGGCTTCCGTCATCCCATACGCCTCGATTACCGGACATTTGAAGGTCGCCTCGAGCTCCGTCATGACTTGCGGCGGCAGTGACGAGGACGACGAGCGGATGAAGCGAAGCTTGAGCCTCTCCACCACGTCGGGATTTCGGCCGGCGCGCGCCAATATTGCCTGGTGCATGGTCGGCACTGCCGTATACCACGTAGGTTTGACTTCATCGAACCAGCGGAACACCTTCAGGGCATCGAAGCCCGGCGTGCAGTGCACCGACGCGCCCGCCCGGAGGGATGCGAGCACGGCAGCAACCAGTCCGTGGATGTGGAACAAGGGCATGATGTTCAGGCACCGGTCTCCCGGAGTGAGCGCCAGCGTCTCGGCGATATGCGCTGCCGATGCCGTCAGATTGGCGCCGGTCAGCGGCACGATCTTTGGCCGTGACGTCGTGCCGGACGTATGCAGCACCAGGGCCTCTGCATCGGCCGATGCCGGTTGGGCAGGCGCCCGCGCTGCGCCGGTCACATCCAGCGTGAACATGCCGGCGGGCGCCGCTGGTGAGGGAATGAGTTCCACCACACGGCAGCCATGGCGTTCGGCCACCGCCCGAGCCGGTGTCGGCATGTCTTTGGCCACGATCAGCACACGCGCCCGCAGATCGGAAATATAGAAGTCGAGTTCTTCCTCGCGATAGGCCGGATTGAGTGGCGCGGCGCACGCATGCGCTGCGACAGCAAGGAAGCAGGTGGCCATTTCCGGCCCATTGGGCAAAATAATGGCAATCCGCTCGTTCGCGCCAACGCCAAGCGCTGCGAGCTGGTGGCCAATGGCCCGGATATGCGCCCGCAGCCCGGCATAGTTAAGATCATCGCGATCTGGCGCGCCAATAGCCGGGGCCAGGTCCGCCCCAAGCTCCAGCAGCTCCGAAATCGACATCGCGCGCGCGCCTAATGCTGCATCTGACATCTGCGACAGTTCTCTCCATCATTGCGCGTTTTGCAAGGCGCTGGCAAAAAAGCCACTCGCGCTTGTCTGGCGCCTCGTTCCCTTGTGTGCCTCGCGGAATTTGCGTCAAGCATGACACTGCCGCAAGCCCGGGCGCTCATCGCCCCTTAGGCGGCACATCGCTTCCATCTCATGCGTCCCCGCCGGATCGGCCCGGGCTGCTCTTCGCTGAAGAGCCCCGCAGACGTCACCGGTCCGCGGATGGTGGCCGCACGCAGTGCCCGAGCGATCTCAGGGCCAGCACGTTAGAGGCTCTCGCGTAAGCCTGCAAGCGCGGCGCTGCAGAGCACAAATGTCAAGCAACCTCGGGGCAGACTGCTGTTCGCCGCCCCGTGGGCCGGGAACAGAGAATGGAGCCCCCGGTGCAAGAGGCCACGGCGCCGGCGACTGAAGGCAGGGTCCTTAGACCCGGTCTTGGGCGTTGCGCCGAGCGGGCCTGGAACGCCGATGCATGGTTTGGTTGCGCGGCAAGTGTGCAGAAGCCTCGGGCGGAGGGACATGACGAGCGATAGACGGTCGAAACAAAATGGGGGAGCGGACTATGCCGCTCCCCCGCCCCTCTGCGTCCAGTCTGATCGAGATCAGAACTTGTAGGTCACACGGCCAACCACCGAGTGGTCCTCGTGCTTGCTGTTGAACCGGCCGTCATAGTCGACCGTGAAGTCCAGCGCCTCGGTGAACCCGATCGTGGCGCCGGCGCCCACCACCGCGAAGTCGCGGCCTTCACGCGTGCTGTACACCGAGAAGTTCGACCCGGGCGCTGCGGCGAAGCTCGCCGAAGCCGTCTGATACCGGTCGAGCCACTCGTGCTGCCAAGCCACCCGCAGCTCAGGAGCGATAATTGCCGCGCCCATCGGCAGTTGGGTGGCCAAGCGAGCACCTAGCTGCGTGTTGAACGACTCCCCGTCATTGCTCTTCACGTCCAGTCTCGCGCCAGAGCCGGTGGCCGAGCTTTCCGTGAAGCTGTCGTTCCACACCTTTACGTAGTTGAGCGACAGGAAGGGCGTCAGGCTCGCCGTCGGCGTCATCCAGTAGCGATAACCGGTTTCGCCGTAGATCGACAGCACGTCGCTATTCCAATCACCCTTGAGGCGGTCGGTGATGCCCTCAGGCTGCGTCCCGAAAGGCTTCTGGCCGAATGGATCCCAAGTGTTCACGCCGATCGCGATATTCCGGCGCGAGTCGTTGGAGTAGTGCCCGTAGCCCAGAATACCATGAGCGTAGTTCACTCCATTATCCCAAGCACCGTAACCCGCGACCTGCAGGCCGTCGTAGTCGATCTTGTTGGAGTTCCGCTTGAAGTCCATGTCGGCCGAGATGTAGCCAGCCGTCACACCAACCTTCCAGGTCGGAGCGAAGCCCCAATCGATACCGCCATAGACCGCATAGGTATCCTGATCATACTTCGGCCCATTGGAGTCGCCGTCATCCGAGGACCACTGGCCGGTCACCCGTGCCCAGATCGAGGCCCTCGACGGTGCGCAGACCACCGCAGGTGCAGGGACGTAGAGATCGGCTGCCGGCGCCACCGCGCTGCCACCCACCTCGGCGGCTGCTGTCGGGTAGCTGGCGATCGCGCAGTTGTCGTTCGGACCAACCATCCGCAGCCGCTCGCCAACTACGTTGTTCAGCAGCCGGAAGGACCACAGGGCCGACTGGATCTGCTGGGCATACTCCGCACCGCTGAGCTGATTGAGCGCATTCGCATACTGCCCGTAATCCAGCGTGAACAGATTGGCCACCAGATTATCGAACGGCGTGTTCACAACCGGATTGGCAAGGAGGTCGTCATAGACGTTCTCGATGCCGTCACCGACATTGCTCTGGTTCTTGCTCAGCCCGGCAACGTCGCCGAAGGCCACACGCTCGACGACCAGGTCGAGATTGTTGGCACCATCGTCAACGAACACCGGCTGCAGCAGCGGCGATACGGAGGCGACGTTGTCCCATTCGCCGACGATCGGTGTCGCGCTGTCGATCACGTCCTCATAGATGGTCGTGTCGGCATACAGCCCCGCCTCCGGCAGGATCAGCGCGGTTCCATCCAGCGTCACGTTGTCCGCCACGATGAAAGGTGCCGAGTCTGGCCTGATGTTCAAGCCGAGGATGCTGTCGGCCTGCTGCGCGTAGTTCTCGACGAAGGCGCCGGAGGGACCGTCAATCCGGTCGTTCACCAGAATGAGCTCGCCACCCGTGAGCAGGTTGAGGTCGCCGACGGTCGCCTGGTCAGGGTTGATGATACCGCTGAAGTAGGTGGTACCCTCAGAGACGTTCACCTCGTCATTGTCGCCGATGAAGATATGGCCGTAGATCGCACCATAGTCATCGCCACCCAGGAGATCGATCGATACCGGAGCATTGGTGTTCGCAACATCGATCGCCACGCCACGGTGGAAGAAGTCGGTGCTCTCCTCATACGCCTTCACGCTGGACAGGGTGCGGGCGATGATCGTGCCGCCGTCGTTCACGATGAAGGACGGTGCGGTGCCTGTAGCCGTCTGGACCACGATACCGGCCGCCGCGGCGTTCTCTCCAATGGCGACCACATCGATCAGGCCGCTGTTGTAGATCTCACCGTCGAAGCTATCGGCGAACACACCGATTCCGAGGGCGTTGGCCGTCGAAGTCGTGCCGACCGCCTCAGCCGCCACCAGGAAGTTCCCGGTGTTCTCGATGATGCCGTGCGTCTCCGTTCCGGCAACCACCAGGCCCGCCGCCGTGGCCGCCGCAACACCGACTTCGTTCGAGAGCTCCCCGGCCCGCGCATAGGCGCTGACGGTGTAATCGCCACTGTTGAGGAAGTCGACGTTGAACCCGTCATCCCCTTGCGGATCCGCACCGAGAATGAACGAACCAGTCGCGCCGGCACTTGCGAGGTTTGCGTTCCCGGCACCCTCGGCGATAGCGATGGACTCTACATTATAGCTACCGGAGTTCTCGAAGGTGGCCGTGCTGCCGACCGCCAGCTGAATGAGGCCAACCGCGCTGGCCGAAGCCGTTGCAGCTGTCGCTCCCTGCGCCTCGGCCACCGCCCCGACATCATAGATGTTGGAGTTGGTGAACGAGACGGCGGCGCCTCCCGAAGCCGGGTTCGGCGCGATTGCCGCCTGGATCCCGCCGATCGCAGCGGCTCCCGCAAAGGCAGCGTCGGCTTCCGCGTAAGAGTCGGCATCCACGTAGATCTCGCCGGTATTCTCGAGCGAAGCCGAGGCCGTCTCTGCAACCGCGACCTGGGCGAACCCGATCGCCAGCGCGCTGGCAGTCGCAGTGTCGTCCGCCACCGCTTCCGCGCTGGCGAGATAGTTCACGACGCCGTTGTTGACAATCGACACGGCGGCCGTGCCGCTGCCGGTTGCCGCCAGCGCCACTTGCGCATGGCCGATCAGCACACCCAGCGCCGCAGCGCTCCCGGTTCCGCCATTCGCGACAGCCGAAGCGACCACGTCGATCGAACCGTCGTTGATCAACTCGGCATAGGCGTCATCTTCGGACAGAGCAAGCTGCAGCCCTCCGATGCCAACCGCCGTCGCGCCCGCGAAGGTCCCACCGGCGGCATTAGCCACGATATCGCCATCGATGCTCGCGGCCGTGCCGTTGTACATCAACGCATCGGCCTCGTCGGTACCGATCGCCACCTGGGCCATTCCAATACCGAAGCCCACAGCATTCGCAGAGTCTCCCGCGGATGCATTGGCATCGGCGCCGAACGTAAAGGTGCCGCTATTATCGATATCGGCAATGGCTAGCTCGCTACCAGCCGCGACCTGTGCGAAGCCAGCGACGATGGCGGCAGCCGTGGCCGAACCGCTCGCCCCGTTTGCCGTTGCGTTCGCAACAGCGTTCGCCGCAAAGGTTCCGTTATTCACGAAGGCCGCATCGGCAACACCAGTGATCCCGACCGCAACCTGCAAGCCGCCGATTCCAAGAGCGGCCGCAGCAGCGGTCCCGTTGGCACCGGTCGCATCCGCATCGGCAACCGCATCGACGTCGATCGAGCCGTCATTGACAACGTCGGCGAAGGAGTCGTCCGTCCCGATCCCGATTTGAGCGACACCCGCAGCGAGGGCGAAGGCGGTGGCGGAGCTAACCGCGTCAGCATCGGCAAAGCCCGTCACCACAAAGCTCGCGTCGGTCCCGTTGGCGAAATTGTTGATCGCCGTTTCACCCAGGCCGATCTGAGCAACACCGGCGCCTACGCCGATCGCATTGGCAGCACCAGTGCCATCGGCCACCGCAACGCCGCTTCCGTCAACCGAGAAGGAGCCATTGTTGACGAAGCTCGAGTCGGCCACGTCGTCCGGCGCGATTGCCGCCTGCAGACCGCCGATTCCAACACCAGCCGCGATGACCGTATCGCCGCCGGATGCGAAGGCGTCGGCATCCACCGACATCGACCCGTCGTTCGTCAGATCGATGAGCGCATCGTCATTTGTGGCAGCCGCGATCTGCGCGAAGCCCGCGCCAAGGGCAAGGGCGAACGCGTCGTCGTCAGCAACAGCCGAAGCGTCGACGTCCACGGTGTAGGCGCCCGCAGTGCCATTGATCATCGAAGCAATGGCGTTGTCGCCTACGGCCAGCTGGATGTTGCCGGCGCCGAAAGCGATAGCCGAGGCATCGCCGAAGTCGTTCGTCGCCATCGCGGTGGCCACGCCGACGACGTCATAGGTCCCGTTGTTCGAGAACAGTGCCTGGGCGTCCCCTGGCGTCATGCCGGCGCCGATGGCCACCTGCGCACCGCCGATGGCGCCGCCGGCGGCAAAGGCCTCGCCACCGACACCCGTGGCCGACGCAAAGCCGTCGCCGAGAACATCGAAGTCGCCGTCGTTGTTGAACTCGGCCGTGGCCAGATTCTCGGCCGCTGCGACCTGGAGGTAGCCGAGCCCGATGCCGGCGGCCGTGGCCGATTCAGCCGCAGTGGCGTTCGCCACGCCGCTCACGAAATAGCTGCCAGCCGTCCCGTTGTCGATCGAGGCGGTCGCCGTCTCGCCGGTGACGATCTGCGCCATCCCAGCACCCAGTGCCAGCGCGAAGGCATCCGAATCGGCGCCTACCGCTTCCGCATTGGCGAGAGCATTCACCGTGAAGCTGCCGTCATTGTCGAGAAGGCCGCTCGCCTCCTCGCCGCTGACGATTTGAAGCCCGCCAGCGGCAATGGCAGCCGCCGTCGCATCGGGGAAGGCACCGCCGGAGGCAAAGGCATTGGCCGTCACGCCCACGTCGAAGCTGCCGCCATTGAGAATGGAGGCATTGGCGATGTGGGTTGCGCTCACGAACTGAATTGCGCCGATGCCGAGCCCGATGGCATTGGCCTGCTGGGTGGCCTGGGCATCCGCCAGCACATCCACGCTGGCCGAACCGGAGTTATTCAGCAGAGCCGTAGCGTCATTGCCGCCCGCAAACTGCAGTGAGCCGAGCCCGATGCCCACCGCCGTGGCTGTCGGATCAGTTGGGACGCCTGCAGCCGTGGCGCCGGCTATGGCATCGACATCGACCGTAAAGGAGTTTGGCGACGTGTTGTTGATGATCGCCGAGCCGGTGTCCCCGCCGACGCCAGCCTGAACCCAGCCGACACCGGCCGCTACGGCCAGCACCTCGTCTGCGTCGCCCGCAGTCGCATTGGCATCGACATTGAGCGAGCCGTCATTGTCGAACTGAGCCGTTCCGCTATCGCCACCAACAGCGGCCTGGATTCCGCCCACTCCAAACGCAAGCGCTGTAGCCGAAGCCTCATTTGCCCCCACTCCGGACGCGATGGCGTTCGCGACAACATCGATCGTGCCATCGTTATCCACAAACGAGTCAGCATTCTCGCCGGCGACCGCAACATTGACCGCACCGATCGCACCGGCGATCGCATTCTCGTTCGCCGTGGCGTCAGCACTCACCAGGAGCTCGCCGCCAGCGGCGTTGAGGAAGTCGGCATTGGCATCCTCGGCACCGATCGCGATCGAGCCCTGACCGACGGCGAGAGCCAGCGCGTTCGCCACATTACCGGCCGCACCCGCTTCTTCGTGGGCCGCCGCGGAGACGTCAATCGTGCCGGCATTATCGACAACCGCATCTGCATTGCCGCCCGAAAGAGCGCCGGCAAACGCGCCACCCGCAATGGCGGTAACCGCAGCCGAGTCTGCGTCATCGACCGCGACCGCATCGACGAAGATGTCGCCGTTATTGTCCACGACCGCACTGTAGTCGCCGGTCGTCAGCCCGATCGCAGCGACACCTACAGCGGCAATCAGATTATTGTCGTTGGTGCCGATGGCATCGACGTTGACGATACCGTCATTCACAATGGTCTGCCCGTCATCCCCGGTCTCGAAGGAGATGATGCCAGCCGCGAAATGCGAACCCGAGCCGAAATTTGTCCCAGCGTTGATCGTCGCACCAGCACTGTTGACGATATCGCCTTCGACAACCCCGGTATTCAGAATTCCGATCTCGCTGGCCTCGATCAAGCCATTGTTGATGATCGAACCGCCAACGACCCCGTCATTCTCGATGCCGATGTCGTTGATGACGACCGTACCGATCTGACCGTTGTTGACCACATCGCCATCAACGCTGCCGGTGTTGGTGATCTCGATGAAGTCCAGGTTGTTGGCGTTGTTCGTGAAGGAAGGCACATTGGCGTTGATCGTTTGGCCCGCCGCGTTCGCCGCAGTGACGGCCCCGACCGCCATCCCGATCAGCGACGCACTCGCCAGAAGTCCCCGTACAAGCTTCGAATTCATCTGTTCTCCCCCCACGGCCTACTGAGCCTGGTGACCTAGGTATTCGATCGTGAAGCTAACCAAACGGCTAAGACCCATCAACCGAAATGGCGCAAGAACGTCTAAAATGCGGCAGATGCAGTCGAAGCGTTGCCCGATTACAACATCCTGATGACCTGCCGCGCGCTCAAACGCCAAGCAGCGCCACAATGCCAGGATTGGGCGCCACAATCGGCCGTCAGTACACCGCGTCGATTCTCTTCACTGACCGATTTCGAACCGGATTACTTTGATTCAAAATTTCCTAAACAGTTGTAAAACTATTTATACGTGCTCTGTTTTGTTTAACACTTATAAGTTGCAGATATCCAGGTGAAGGAGAAGCCGTGGGAAGACGGCGGAATCACCCTGCTCGCCCGGCCAGCGGACCGCGCAAACGAAAACGGGCGCCAGAGGCGCCCGAACTGCTGCACAATTTTGCCGCTATGAACGCGTTATGAGACGGGCTGCTCCGTCACGAGGCGCAGCTCGATGCCGCCGCCTTGGCCGCTGATGTCGGACCACAGTCCGATATAGCCGTCGGCCGCCGGCTCCTTCGGGAAGATCACATCGAAGGTGAAAGGTTCGAAGCTAGGGGTTGGCGTGAACACGATCCAGCCGCTCGAGAAGGCGGTACCGGAAGTGAAAGCCAGGGCGAAACGGCTGCTCGGCCGTTGCTCCGCTGCCCGCACCCAAACCGTGAAGCGAACCCGCTTACCCGCAAGCTCCTGCATCAGCGCGCGCGGCACGGTGACGAAGGCGCCCTCCGTCGTGTTCACGGGCCGCGCATTCGGGTTCGTGGAGCGAATCACCACCGTCGAGTTCTGCGAACCTGCAGCGCGCTGCTCGATCGTGTTTCCGGCAGCCGCCTTGATCTCGGCCGCCTTGCCGGAAAAGAGCACCTTCTCCGACGGCTCGAGCACGATCGAGCGCGGCGACCTGTCGCCGCCGGTCGGAATCGTGGTACCGCCCCCGAACAGGAAATACGCGCCCACCACCACGGCCAGCAGCGCGACCACCGTTCCACCCCCCAGCGCGATCAGCTTCGGGCTGACATTCGGCTTGCGCGAGCCGCCAGCCGGAACCCGAGGTGCCTGGGGGCGGTTCGCCTGAGGTGTCTGGAAGGGATCGCGCATCGGTTCGCCTCTGCGTGGCTCCATCACCGATTCGTCCCAGTCCCAGCGCGGTCCATCGCCACGCCCAATCTTGTTCATCGGTTCAACCCAAAAGAACGACGACGATGAATCGAGGTCGAAAGATCAAGTGAAGGCTCTTCTCGACCGTCGATCTAATTGAGCTGATCGGTCATATAGGCGTATGCGTTACTGAAACCTTTCAGGTCAATTTCCGTCTGGACCAGGCGCTTGTTCGCTAGAACGAAGTTCACGGCGACCTTAGGATTACCCTCCAAACGCTGGAGCAAGGCGTCGTCCAGCGGCATCGTGCCCTGGCAGATCCGGGGTCCGCACGCGCTGTAGCTCACCTGCACCGGCTCGGACTGGCCGAGCGACAGCCGGATGCCGTCCTGCAGGGAGACCCCGGTGGGCGTCGTAAGCACGTTGACCAGCTTCTTGTCCTGACCGGCAACCACCGTCCATGCGAAGACGACCTGCTTGGTCTTTGGCATGACGCGGGTTTGGCGCATTGAACAGCGCTTGCCATTGGCATTCTCGAGGCAGGTGACGAGCCAGCCGTCGAAGGCCTTTTCCACCTTTGTCGCAGTACCGTTCTGAGCAGGCTGCTGCTGTGCCATGGTAGGCGCGCAAAAGGCCGCTGCCACGGCCGCAGCGCCGACGGCGAAGCCCATGCCGCTCCTGCGGGCCTGTTGAGACAGCAACCGAAAACGGGCAATCGAAACCACGGAAAAACTCCCTCTCCTGTTCAAGACACCGCCCATGGGGCAAGACAGGCCCCGCCTCAAGCGGGAAGCCTGCGCACGCCGTCGGCGTCATAGCCCAGCGCTTCCAGCAGCTCACCCAAATGGCGCTCGTAGCGGCGCCAGCGTTCCACCGAACTCGAGTAAATCGGCTTACGCACCTGCGAGACGCTGGCCGTCTTCACCGGCCGATTCGACTCATGGAAGGCCAGGCACTGATCATCCCATTCGAGGCCGACAAAGTCCACAACGCGGCGCGCATGCGCCTCCACATCGGCCACCACGTCCTCGTATTTCACATCGAGCATGATGCCGGCCGGAAGCACGTTCCGCCAATGCTCCATGAGCTCCTCATACTTTCTGTAATAGCGGCCCAGCTCGGCCAGGTCATATGAGTGGGGCATGTCGTCCTTGAACAGCTTGGTGAAGGTCGACAGGCAGGTATCCACCGGGTCGCGCATCGTGTGAATGATCTTCGCGTTCGGGAACAGCGCGTGCACCAAGCCGGCGAAATAGTAGTTGGTCAAAAGCTTGTCGGTCACGCGCTCGGCTCCTGCGGAGAGCCGGCTCACGGTGCCGAGGTAGTGCTCCGCAACGGTCGCGAACTGGCTGGGCTTCATGCGCCGGGCCATCTCGGGATAGCGGGGTAGGTTCGGAAACTTCTGCCGCAGGAAACCGAGGCTCTGGGTCAGCGTCTTGATCTCGCCCGCCCCATGGACCTTCGGGTGGCTGGCCAGGATCTGCTCGGTCAAGGTGCTGCCCGAGCGCGGCATGCCGACGATGAACACCGGCACGGGGGACGGATTTCCCTCAAACGGCCGATTGGCGAAGAACTCCGCGCTGAACACGTCGCGGATCTGGTCGAAGAACTTCATCACCTCCGCTTCGTTGTAGTTCAGCTTCGCGCGGCGGAGCTTGGTCCCGAGCCGATAGTGATAGAAGGATTTCTCCACGTCGCCGATGTCGTCATAGGCCTTGCCCAGAGAGAAATGCAGCGCCATGAAGCGCTCGTCCTCCGGGTTCTTCACCTTGTCCATCAGGTTGGTCATGGCCACGAACATCGGGTGGTCCGGCGTGAACTTCTCCAGATCCACCAGATTGGAATAGGCGCCGATCGCGAGGGGCTGCAGCTTCAGCGCCTTGGCGAACGCCTCTTTCGCCTCCTCCATCCGGCCCACGGACTTGAGCGCGATGCCCAGGAGGTTCAGCGCCTCCACATTGTCCGGCTTGCTGGCCACCGACTGTTCCAGCACCTTGACCGCCTCGTCGTACCGGTCAGCGTCGTGGCAGACCTGCCCATAGACACAGAGCGCCTCTGAATTCTTGGGATCGAGCTTGAGCGCCCGCTTCACCGCCGCTTCGGCCAGCGCGACGTTGTTGCGGCGCGACTGGGCCCGCGCGGCGCTGATCAGCGCCGGAACGTGGTCCGGCTTTTTCTTCAGGATTTCGCCCAAGGCGCGCAGCGCTTCATCCGTCCGGTCGAGCGCGACGAGCAGGGTTGCCAGGTTGTTGTGGGCATCCAGGTAGTCAGGCCGCAAAGTGATGGCCCGACGATAGGAGAACTCCGCCTCCTCGAACTTCATCATGTCTCGGAGGACAGTGCCCATGTTGTTGTAGGCTTCGGGATAGTTCGCCTTCAGCTCGATCGCGCGTTCATATTGCTCGATCGCCTCGTCCGGCTTTCCCCGCACCCTGAGCACGTTGCCCAGATTGTTGAAGGCTTCCGCATAATCGGGTCTGGCTTCGATGGCCTTCCGGTAGGCCTCCTCGGCCTTGGCGAAATCCCGCTTGTCGAAGTGAACGATGCCGAGATTGTTCCAGGCCTGATGTGCCTTGGGATCGAGAGCGATCGCGCGTTCGAGCGAAATCTGGGCGGCATCCAGGTAGCCTCGCTGCCGCTCCATCTCCCCCAGATTGGAATAATAGTTGGAGGCATTGCTGTTGAGGCTGATCGCCTGCTTCAGCACCTTGATGCCCTCATCGGTCCGCCCCTGCCGATGCAGCACCACGCCGAGAATGTTGTAGGCGTCGGCGATCTTGGGCCGGGCGGCGATGATCTGTCGGGCCAGATCTTCAGCCTGAGCCAGCTTGCCTGACGAGTAAAGCGCGACTGCACTTTTCAAGGCCCCCTGAACCGAGACCCATTGCTTGCCCGGCTGAGGTGGGGGCAGCGGAGATTGCCTTCCAGGTACCCTGCCCTTCGCCTGAACGGCCTTGGCAGCCGCTGGTTCAGGATTACGTACGGTCACGTGTATCTCCCCGTCTGGGTCGCAAACTCAAGGGTGCCGTCATATAGCATTCACCCTTTGCTTACCAGATTTATGTTCTTCGGCAGAATTGTGTCCTGATCACGGAAAACGGTCCATCCCGAGCATGGGATTGTTCGTCGGCGAGGCGCGCAGCAAAAGCTCAGCACCTTGACGCCCCGGCATGCCCTCCCAACCACACGCAAGATCGTCTCTTCCGTAAAATTGATCGTTTCGAAGGCTTGGTGGAGTTCTCGGGAGCCGATCCAAACCCGCCCAAAGGCTAAGTTGACAGGGCTTCGCTCGCCGCAGCACCATGCGCGTGGACGCTCGCCGTAGGACTTGTTGCGGAATTGTGCTAGGACCGGCAAAGCATCAAAAAAACTTAACCTGGGGAGCGATGCATGCTTGATGTCATTGAACGGCCGGCCGAGGCACGGACCGATGTGATGCTGGCGATCCACGGTCTCGAAGCCTGGTACGACGAGTCCCACATCCTGCATGGCATGACGTTCGATGTCCGCGAGGGCGAGGTTGTAACGCTGCTCGGCCGCAACGGCGCGGGCAAAACCACCACGCTCAAGTCGATCATGGGTATCGTCAGGAAACGCCGCGGCTCGATCCAGTTCAGAGGCAAGGAGCTGATCAACCAGCCCTCGCGCATCATCGCGCGGCAGGGAATCGGCTTTTGCCCGGAGGAGCGCGGCATCTTCGCGAGCCTCAGCGTCGAAGAGAACCTCACGCTGCCGCCCGTCATCCAGGAAGGCGGCCTCGGCACGGAAGAGATCTTCCAGCTGTTCCCCAACCTCAAGGAACGGCTGAACAGCCAAGGCACCAAGCTATCGGGCGGCGAGCAGCAGATGCTGGCCATCGCCCGCATTCTCAGAACCGGGGCCAAGCTGCTGCTGCTCGACGAGCCGACAGAGGGCCTCGCGCCTGTCATCGTTCAGCAGATCGGCGTCACCATCAACAAGCTGAAACAGCGCGGCTTCACCATCGTCCTGGTCGAGCAGAACTTCCATTTCGCCGCCACCGTCGCCAACCGTCACTATGTGGTCGAGCAGGGTCGCGTGGTGGACATGATCCCGAATGCGGAAATCGAGCAGAACACGGAAAAGCTGCACCGCTACCTGGGCGTCTGAGATCCGCGCGATGCCCTAACCAAGTGATGGTCACGACCAAGTCAAAAAAGGGAGGAGTGAGAAATGAAACTGAGAACCATGCTGGGCGCCGTCGCGGCCCTGGCGGTATTCACCGGCACCAGCCTCGCGCAGGACACGACGGTGAAGATCGGTGTCCTGAACGATCAGTCGGGGATCTATTCCGACATTACCGGGCAGGGATCGGTTGTCGCCGCTCGCATGGCCATCGAGGATTTTCTGGCCAAGAACCCGGATTTCAAGGTCGAGCTCGTTTCGGCCGACCATCAGAACAAGCCGGACATCGCCTCCAACATCGCCCGTCAGTGGTACGACCAGGAAGGCGTGGATGCCATTTTCGACCTGCCCACCTCGTCCACGGCGCTCGCAGTCGCGGAAGTGACGCGCGAGAAGAACAAGGTGGTGATCGTGTCGGGCGGCGGCACCTCCGACCTGACCGGCAAGAACTGCTCGCCCAACACCATACACTGGACCTACGACACCTGGTCCCTTGCCCAGGGCACGGCGACCGCCATGATCCAGCAGGGCCTGAAGACCTGGTTCTTTATTACGGCGGACTACGCATTCGGCCATGCCCTGGAGCGCGATACCTCGGAACGCGTGAAGGAGGCAGGCGGAGAGGTGCTCGGCTCGACCCGCTATCCCTTCCCGGGGCAGGACTTCTCCTCTTACCTGCTGCAGGCGCAGTCGTCGGGCGCTCAGGTCATCGGCCTTGCCAATGCCGGTGGCGACTTCATCAACTCCGTCAAGCAGGCCTCCGAGTTCGGCATCGTCCAAGGCGGGCAAAACCTGGCCGGCCTGCTCGTGTTCATCAGCGATATCCATGCGCTCGGCCTTCAGGCAGCCCAGGGCCTCAACCTGACGGGAGCGTTTTATTGGGATATGAACGACAAGACCCGCGCTTTCTCTGACCGCTATCAGAAGGCGGGTGGCCCGGCGAAGCCGACCATGGTGCATGCCGGCGTCTACTCGTCCGTGCTGCACTATCTGGAGGCCATCAAGGCGGCCGGCAGCAAGGATGCCAAGGCAGTCATGGCCAAGCTGAAGGAAGGGCCGCTGCAGGACGAGCTGTTCGGCACCATCACCGTCCGCCCGGACGGCCGAGCCATCCACGACATGTACCTGTTCCAGGTGAAGAAGCCCGATGAATCGTCCGGCGCCTGGGACTACTACAAGCTCATCGCCACCATCCCCGCGGACAAGGCGTTCCGCCCGCTCGATGAGGGCGGCTGCAACCTCGGCCAGTAGCCGCGATGGCGAAAACGGCCTGAGGTGAGCGGCTGAACATGTCGCGACGGCGGCGGCACCGACGGTGCCGCCGCTAATCCTGTGGCCTGGCGGTTGCGGGACTGCTAGAGAGCACGTGTGTCCGCCCTCCTGTTTCGGTCCCCCGCATGTCCCAAGCCGCTTTGACACCGCACCGGCACGACCGCCTCGACACCCTCGCCTGCGGTCTGATGCTGCTGATCTGCGCGAGCTGGGGCCTCAACCAGGTGGCCGTTAAGATCGCGGTCGGCGGAATTTCCCCCATATGGCTCACGGCGATCCGCTCGATCGGCGGCAGCGTGCTGATGCTGGCCTGGATGGCCTGGCGCCGCATTCCCGTGCTGAAGGCGGATGGCAGCCTCGGCGTCGGCACCTTCATGGGCGTGATCTTCACGATCGAGTTCATCCTGTTCTATTGGGGCATGAATTACACGACCGTGTCGCGCGGGGTCCTGTTCTTCTATATGTCGCCCTTCGTGGTGGCGATCGGCGCCCATTTCTTCATCCCGAGGGAGCGGCTGACCAGGACCAAGTGCCTCGGCCTCATTCTCGCCTTCACCGGCCTTGCGCTCGCGGTCTATGAGGGCCTCACCCTGCCCAGCCTGCGCGAGCTGTTCGGCGACTTGATGATCCTCAT
This sequence comes from Rhodoligotrophos defluvii, assembly GCF_005281615.1. Taxonomy (NCBI): domain Bacteria; kingdom Pseudomonadati; phylum Pseudomonadota; class Alphaproteobacteria; order Hyphomicrobiales; family Rhodoligotrophaceae; genus Rhodoligotrophos; species Rhodoligotrophos defluvii. The sequence goes on from NZ_SZZM01000002.1 coordinate 558,135, forward strand.
CGCCGCCATCCTCTGGGGCGTGCAGTCCGTGCTGTTCAAGGCCGGCCGGCTGTCGCGCATCGCCCCGGAAAAGACGCTGCTCTACGAGCTCGGCATTTCCGCCCTGCTCACCCCGTTCGCCCTGCTGATCTTTCCCGAACCCGGAATCTTCGCACCCTCTCCGCTGGTCTGGCTGTCTGTGCTCTACCAGATCGTGGTGGTCGTCTTCGCCAGCTATATCGGCTGGCTGTGGCTCATGGTGCGTTATCCCGCCTCGCAGCTTGCCTCCTTCAGCTTCCTCGTCCCGGTGATTGGCTTTGCGGGCGGCGCACTCCTGCTGGACGAACCGGTCAGTCCGTTGCTCCTGGTCACCGTCGCACTGATCGGCCTGGGCATCTTCCTGGTCACCCGCACCAGTCCCGTAACCCAACGTTAACCAACTGGACTTGCAGCCGGCTTCGGGGGAAACTAGAGCCGGCTCCAAGCGCCTCGAGCTTGTGCATGCGGGGATCCTATGTTCGCGTCGCGTCTGTTTGTGCCTATCGCCGTTGCTGCCGCCCTCTGGCTGTCGCCGGCACAATCTCCAGGGGTGCTGGCCCAGGCCCAAGCGCCCGCACCGCAAGCCGCCCCCACAGCCGCGCCGCCACCGGCCACCACAGCCGCACCGCAAGCGGCCACGCCAACGCCCCTGTCAAAGGAGGATAAAGCCAAGATCCTCTCCTTTCTGCCGGGCAGCGTCGCGGATGAGGCGCAGCGCTACCTGAAGGCGCTGGAGGCGGATAGCCAGATCACCGACGAGGCGCGCGCCAATGCCGAGCAGCGAGGCTTCAGCGCCGCTGCCCAGGGCGATCAGCGCAGCGCCATCAATGCCTTCCGCGCGGCCCTGAGCGAGGACCCGAGCAACACGCCCGTGTGGATCGCCCTGTCGAATGCGCTGCTCGCCTTGCAGACCGACGATTACGAGGAGCGCTACCGGCTGCCACAGGACGCGACCGCAGCGGCGCTGAATGCGTTCGAGACAGCACCCGACGCGGCACTCCGTGCCGAGGCCGTGGCTGCGCTGGCCCGGGCGCTCGAGCGCCGCCAGCTCTATCGCCCAGCGATCGAGGCCTACAAGGCGAGCCTTGCGCTCAACGCGTCGCCATCCGTGCAGGCCGCCTATGACAAGCTACGGCGCGATCAGGGCTTCCGGGTGGTGGACTACACGGTGGATTCCGATGCCCTGTCGCCCCGGTTGTGCATCCGCTTCTCCGAGCCTTTGGCACGGGTCGAGGATGGAATGTCCAAATTCGTCACCGTCAACGAAAAGGGCCCCGGCGAAGTCCAGGTTGAGGAGCGCCAGATCTGCATCGATGGGCTGCAGCATGGCGAGCGCTACCGGGTGGGCTTGCGCGCGGGCATTCCCTCGGTCGTAGACGAAGTGCTCGATCGGCCCGCCACCTTCGAGATCTATGTGCGCGACCGCACGCCCTCCGTGCGCTTCTCCGGCAAGAGCTTCGTGCTGCCGCCCCTGGGCGCGCAGACCATACCTGTCGTTTCGGTCAACACGCCGGAGATCGAGCTGGAGCTGTTCCGCATCGGCGACCGCAGTCTCGCCAATGCCATTGTCGGCGAGACCTTCCTCTCCCAACTCGACAGCTACCAGGCCACCGATATCGAGGACAAGCAGGGCGAGAAGATCTGGTCCGGCAAGCTCGGCACTCAGACGCAGCTCAATCGCGAGGTGACCACCGGCTTTCCGGTGACCGAGGTGCTGAAGGAGCGCAAGCCGGGCGTCTATGTGCTCAGGGCTCGGCCGAGCAATGCATCCGATCGCCCTTGGAATTCCCAGGCCACCCAATGGTTCGTGGTGTCCGACATCGGCCTTGCCAGCGCCTCCGGTACCGATGGTCTGCATGTCTTCGCGCGGTCGCTGTCCACCGCCCAGCCGCTCGATGGTGTGCAGCTGCGGCTCATCGCGCGCAACAATGAGGTCCTGGGCCAGGCTCGCACCGATGCCAATGGCCATGCTCAGTTCGCGGCCGGCATGACGCGCGGCACCGCCGGCCAGGCACCTGCTTTGGTCACGGCTTCGTTCGGCGACAGCGATTTCGGCTTCATCGATCTGACCGGACCGGCCTTCGACCTGTCCGACCGTGGCGTGGCCGGCCGCAACGCGCCGGGTGCAACCGACGTGTTCCTTTACACGGAGCGCGGCATCTACCGTCCGGGCGAGACGGTGCACATCGCCGCTCTCATGCGCGACGCCACGGCACAGGCGATCACCGGCCTGCCGCTCACCCTCATCACCGAGCGGCCCGACGGGGTCGAGCATTCGCGTGCCAACGTGGCCGATGGCGGCGAAGGCGGCCATGCCCTCGATGTCACGCTGCCGAATGATGCCATGCGCGGAAGCTGGCAGGTGAAGGCCTATGTCGACCCGAAGGCGCCGGCCCTGGCACAGACCACGATCCTGGTCGAAGACTTCATCCCCGACCGGCTCGAACTCGAGCTCACCGGAGCCACGACGCCGCTCAAGCCCGACGAGTCCTTTCCGGTCGACGTTGCCGGGCGCTTCCTCTATGGCGCGCCAGCAGCCGAGCTCTCCCTGGAGGGCGATCTCACCCTGAAGCCGGCCGCCGGCCTCGCGGACTATCCCGGCTATAGCTTCGGCCTGGCGGACGAGAAGGTGGAGCCGGTGCGCCGGCCCTTGGCCGACCTGCCGAAGACCGACGCCGACGGCAAGGCGACCGTGGACGTGACCATAGGCGATCTGCCCACCACCACCCACCTGCTTCAGGCCGACGTCGCCCTGCGTCTGCGCGAGCCGGGCGGCCGCGCCATCGAGCGTATCTTCTCCCGGCCCCTCCAGCCGGAGACGCCGGTGCTCGGCATCAAGCCGCGCTTTGAAGGCGGCAATGTTGGCGAGGGCGACACCGCGCAATTCGATGTCATCGCCTTGACCCCCGGCCTGCAGCGCGCGGCCGTGCAGGGGGCGCGCTGGTCGCTCTACCAGATCGAGAAGAATTTCCAGTGGTATATGACCGACGGTCGCTGGAACTATGAGCCGGTGACCTTCACCAAGCTGGTGGCCAACGGCACCGTGGATGTTCCCGCGGACCGGCCGGCCCTGATCGAGGCCAAGGTCGATTGGGGCCGCTATCGCCTGGAGGTCACGGCTCCGGCGCTCCAGGATGCGGCGGCCAGCGTGGAGTTCGATGCCGGCTGGTATGTGGAGGCGGCCACCGCCGAGACGCCGGATCTGCTGGAGGTCTCGCTGGACAAGCCGGCCTATCGCGACGGCGATACCGCGCGGCTCAAGATCACCCCGCGCTTCCCCGGCATTGCCACCATTGCCGTCATGAGCGATCGGCTGATCACCATGAAAGCGGTGGAGGTCGGCAGCGAGGGCACCGTGGTCGAGCTGCCGGTGGATGCGTCCTGGCGGCCGGGCGCCTATGTCACCGCCTCGCTCTACCGCCCGGCGGATGTTGCCCAGTCGCGCATGCCGTCGCGCGCCATCGGCCTCGCCTGGCTCTCGGCCGACATGTCGGACCGGCGCCTCACCGTAGCCCTCGATGCGCCCGAGACCACGCGGCCGAAGCAGCCGTTGCAGATCACCGCACGTGTGACCGGCGCCCCCGCCGGCGAGGAGGTGTACCTCACCCTGGCGGCGGTCGACGTGGGCATCCTCAACCTCACCCGCTACCAGCCGCCCTCGCCCGACGACTGGTACTACGGCCAGCGCCGGCTCGGCATGGATCTGCGCGACATCTACGGGCAGCTGATCGACAGCATGTCGGCCGCGCCCGGCTCGGTCCGCTCCGGCGGCGACGCGGGCGGTGCCACCATCGAAGGCAGCCCGCCCACCCAGCCGCTGGTCGCGAGCTTCTCCGGCATCGTCAAGGTCGGGCCGGATGGCACGGCGCCGATCAGCTTCGATATCCCGCAGTTCAACGGCACCGCACGGCTCATGGCGGTGGCCTGGAGCAAGACCGCCGTCGGCCAGGCCAACCGCGACGTGATCATCCGCGATCCGGTGGTGGTCTCAGCCAGCGTGCCCCGTTTCCTGTCTCCGAATGACGAAGCCCAAGTGGCCATCGATATCACCAACACCGATGGCCCGGCCGGCGATTACCGCCTGCAGATCACGTCCACCAACGAGATCACCGTGGATGACGCGAGCGCCGAGCAGACCGTCAGCCTCGCTGCCGGGGAGCGCAAGCTTGTCCATGCTCGCCTGAAGGGCGCGGAGATCGGCCTCGGCATCGTCACCTTGAGCCTCAACGGCAACGGCCTCGCCCTGGAGCAAGAGCTCTTCGTCCCCGTGCAGCCGGGCCTGGCCCCCACCAGCCGGCGGTTGGTTGAGGCCATACCCGCCCGCGACGGCACCCTGTCCATAGGGCCAGATATCTTCCGCGGCACGGTGGGCAATACGGGCTCGGTGCAGTTCAGCGTCATGCGCAGCGCCGCCCTGGATGTGCCCTCGCTGCTCCTCGCGCTCGACCGTTATCCCTATGGCTGCGCGGAGCAGCTCACCAGCCGGGCCTTGCCGCTGCTCTATTTCAATGCCCTGGCCAGCGAGGTAGGAGTTGCCAAGGACGGTGGCGCGGCGAAGCGCATCACGTCAGCCATCGGCGACATCCTCACGAACCAGTCCTCCACCGGCAGCTTCGGCTTATGGTCCCCCGGCTCGGGCGACCTGTGGCTCGATTCCTACGTGACCGATTTTCTGACCCGCGCCCGCGAGGCCGGCTATGCGGTGCCTGATCTGGCCTTCAGCCAGGCCCTGGACAACCTGCAGAACAGCCTCTCTTACTCGACCGATCTCGACAGCGGCGGAGCGGCCACGGCTTATGCCCTCTATGTGCTGGCGCGCAACCGGCGGGCGGCCATTGGCGATCTGCGCTACTATGCGGACGCCAAGCTGGATGCTTTCCAGACGCCGCTGGCCAAGGCCCAGCTCGGGGCGGCGCTGTCGCTCTACGGCGAGCGCGAGCGGGCCACCCAAGCCTTCTCGGCGGCCGTTGCGGCGCTGCCGCAGGATGTGGCCGCCGCGCGGAACGAGCTCAATCCCCGCACCGATTACGGCTCCGCGCTGCGCGATGCCGCCGGTGTGCTCGCCCTGATGCTGGAGGTGAGGCCGCCGCTGCCGATCGATCAGGCGCTGGTGCAGCGGGTCTCCGCGCTGAGAGCCCAGGCGGAGCGCACCAGCACCCAGGAGGAAGCCTGGCTGCTGCTCGCCGCGCACGGCCTCATGGGTGCATCCGACGGGCTAAACCTCGAGCTTGGCGGCAGCCCGGTGCGCGGCAGTCTGTTCGGCTCCTACGAGCAATCGGAAATCGCCATGCACCCCATCCGCATCGCCAACCGGTCGGACCAGGCGGTCGATGCGGTGCTGACGGTCACCGGCATTCCCGATCAGGCCCCGCCGGCGGGCGGCAAGGGCTTCACCATTAAACGCACCTATTACGACATGGCCGGCAACGAGGTCTCGGTCGACACCGCCAAGCAGAACGACCGCTTCGTTGTGGTGCTGGAGGTGACGGAGGAGAACGAGCTGCCCTCGCGCGTGCTGGTGGTCGATCGCCTGCCGGCCGGCTTCGAGATCGACAATCCGCGCCTGGTCGGCAGCGCTGACTTGAGCGCCTTCGACTGGCTGCCGGAAAATGTGAACGCGGCGCATGTGGAGTTCCGCAGCGACCGCTTCGTTGCCGCCTTCGATCGCAGCCAGGACAGCGACCGCGACATCACCCTGGCCTATGTGGTGCGCGCGGTGACCCCCGGCCGCTACATCCACCCGGCCGCGATGGTTGAGGACATGTATCGGCCCGAGCTTGCCGCCTGGACCGATCAGGGCCGCGTGGAGGTTCAGCCGGCGCAATAGCGCCCTGCGATGTCGATGACCGTGAGCCCGATCAAATCTGGCCGCAAGTGGTTGCGGCCCCGCTCCTGGGCGCTCGCCGGGTGCCTGGCTGCCGCGCTTTTGGCGGTCACTGTTGCCGGTCTTGACTGGCTCGATCGGCGTTTCCCGCCGCCCATGCCACAGGACAAGGCGATCTCCAAGCTCGTGCTCGACCGCAACGGCAAGCTGCTGCGCGCCTTCACCGTCGAGAACGGCCGCTGGCGCCTGCCCATCCAGTTGGACGCAGTCGATCCGCTCTTCCTGCGCATGCTGCTCGCCTATGAGGACAAGCGGTTCTACAGCCATCCCGGCATCGATCCGCGCGCCGTCCTGCGCGCGGTCATCCAGCTGGTGGCCAACGGCCGCATCGTGTCCGGCGGCTCCACCATCACCATGCAGCTGGCGCGCCTGTTGGAGCCGCGCAGCCAGCGCTCCCTCAAGGCTAAGCTAGTGCAGGCTGCCCGGGGGCTCCAGCTGGAGCGGCGGCTGACCAAGCAGCAGATCCTCGAAGCCTATCTGACCTTGGCGCCCTATGGCGGCAATATCGAGGGCGTCCGCGCCGCAAGCCTCGCCTATTTCGCCAAGGAGCCGGCCCGGTTAAGCCCGGCCGAGGCCGCCTTGCTCATCGCTCTCCCGCAGCTGCCCGAGGCGCGGCGGCCGGATCTTCACCCCGAAGCCGCCAGAAGGGCGCGTGACCGGGTGCTCGCCCGCGTCTCCGCGGCCGGGGCGTTGTCGGTGAGCGATGCGCAGGCCGCGCAGCGGCAGCGCCTGGGCGTCACGCGCCACCCTTTCCCCGCCTTCGCGGCCCATAGTGCCGAGGCAGCCCGCCGCCTCGATCCCGAAGCCGCCGTCCACCGCCTCACCATCGACCGCGACAAGCAGGCCGCCTTGGAGCAATTGGCGCGGGATGCGCTGGCGCGGCTGGCCCCGCCCCTTTCCGTGGCCATGCTGCTGGCCGATTATCGCACCGGTGAGATCCTCGCCCGCGTGGGCTCGCCCGATTTCGCCGACGAGACCATCAAGGGCTATATCGACATGACCCGGGCGGTGCGATCGCCCGGATCGGCGCTCAAGCCCTTCATCTACGGCCTTGCTTTCGAGGATGGGCTGATCCACCCGAGCACCCTGATCGACGACAAGCCGTCCGCCTTCGACGGTTACCGGCCCAGCAATTTCGATATGGGCTACCAGGGCACCGTCACCGCCGCCGAAGCCCTGCAGATGTCCTTGAACATCCCGGCCGTCTCGCTGTTGAGCAGCGTGGGTCCGCTCAGGCTCATGGCGCGTCTCCGCAACGCTGGCATATCGCCGGCCCTGCCGGGAACCGAGCCCCCGGGGCTCGCCATCGCGCTGGGCGGCCTCGGTCTCACCCTGGAAGACCTGGTGGCCGTATTCACCGCGTTGCCCCGTGGCGGCCATGCCGTGACGCTTCAGGAGATAGCGCCCGCCACAGCCTCTACCGAGCAGCCCGACCCGGTGCTGAGCTCGCCGGCTGCCTGGTATGTGGCCGATATCCTGCGCGGCACGCCACCGCCGGATGGAGCGCCGCGCCGCAGGCTCGCCTACAAGACCGGCACGTCCTATGGCTGCCGCGATGCCTGGTCCGTCGGCTTCGATGGCCGCTATGTGCTGGGGGTGTGGGTTGGCCGTGCCGATGGAACCGCAATTCCGGGCCTGTCCGGCCGCCTGCTTGCCGCACCACTGCTATTCGATGGTTTCGCGCGCGTCGGTGGCGCCATGCCGCTCTCCCTCGCGCGGCCGAAAAACGCTTATCCCGCCAGTACCGCCGAGCTGCCCCTGTCGCTGCAACATTTCACCGCGAGCAACGCAATCCCCGCCACCCGCAACGGCGTCGAGGCGCCGCCGCTGATCGTCTATCCGCCTCGCAATGCGCGAATTGACGTTGGAATCGGTTCTGAAGATGCCGGACAGCCTCTGGCGCTCAAGATCCAGAACGGTGTGCCGCCCTTCCGCTGGCTGGTGAACGGCAGACCGCTGCCCGAAGCGGCGCGGCGGCGCACCGGCACATGGCAGGCAAAGGATGCGGGCTTCTCCACCCTCACCGTCATCGATGCCGCCGGTCACAGCGATTCGGTCACCGTCTTCCTGGAATAGGCCGTCAGCTGTCGGCGATCGCCATGACGCGGTCGACGATCCGCTCCCGCTCTTCGGCATTGAACGGACAGACATCCAGCAGGTCGAGAAAGGCAAGCCCCTCCAATGCCAGCCAGGCGACCGCGGCATCCACCGGATTATCGGCATTACGCAGGATCCGGGTTACGTCGGCCTGCGCTTCCCGCGCCGGGTCGAGCAGCCGCGGATTTTCCGCAACGGCCGCCAACATGCCGTGCGCCATCTTCCGCGCCCCCTCTTCACCCTTGCAACGCGCCAATAGCAGCGCACGTAATTCGCCGCGCTTGTCCCCGCCCAGCTCGGCCGCCAGCGCCTCGCGCCGGCTGACGCACTCGTCCACGAAGCGCTCCACCATGGCCTGCAGCAGCGCGTCCTTGGTTGCATAGTTATAGAGCAGCCCGCCCTTGCTCACCCCGGCGCGCTCGGCCACCGCCTCCAGGGTGAGATGATTGGCCCCGACCTCCGCCACCACGGCTGCCGCCGCGTCGAGGATCTGCGCCTTCGAACTGGGCCGGCCCCGCGGCCGCTTCACCGTCTCACTCACTGTCATTTCTGTACCGTCCAACCGGTAGATATTTATTGATTTACCGTCCAGACAGTACATATATTAGCCGCCTACCGCGGTCAACGAACCGCAGGGGTGGTCGTACAGGTTCAGGGACGGCTTGGTAGCCTTATGGTCAAGCGTTTTATCATAGCAATCGTGCTGGTGCTGCTGATTTGCGGCGGACTCATCGGTTTCAACATGTTCCGCGATCAGAAGATCGCGGAATTCTTCGCCAACATGCCGGTGAAAACGGCGACCGTGTCAGCCACCACCGTCACCCCGCAGGAATGGCATCCGGCTATCGATGCCATCGGCTCGGCCAAGGCCGTCCAGGGTGTCGACCTGGCCTTCGAGACGACCGGTGTGGTTCGCGCCATCAATTTCAAGTCCAACGACCGGGTCAAGGCCGGGCAAGTGCTGATTCAGCTGGACGATGATGTGGAGCAGGCACAGCTGCCCGGCGCCGAGTCCGCGCTCGAAACCGCCGAGGCCCAGTTTGACCGGATCAAGTCACTGCGCACCAAGGGCGTCGCGGCCCAGAAGGACCTCGAGGCCGCGGAGCGCGAGGTCAACGCGGCGCGCTCGGAGCTTGCCCGACTTGAGGCCGTTATCCAGCAAAAGGCGCTGAAAGCCCCCTTCAGCGGGGTCATCGGCATTCCCCAGATCGACGTTGGCGCCTATGTCCAGCCCGGCACCGTCGTGGCCACGCTGCAGGATCTCGACCGCATGTACGTGGATTTCACCGTTCCCGAACAGCGCGCTGACGAGCTCAGCCTTGGCCAGGCTGTGCGCTTCGGACCGGATGCGCAATCCCTTGACCACGAGGGCCGCATCATCGGCATCAACCCCAAGGTCGACGAGAACAGCCGCCTGATTCTCGTGCGGGCCGAGGCCGACAATCGCGACGACAAGCTCATTCCGGGCCAGTTCCTGCAGGTGCGCGTCGAGCTGCCGCCGCAGCCGGACACGATCGTGCTGCCACAGACAGCCCTGGTGACCAGCCTCTATGGCGACTACGTGTTCACGCTGGAGCCGACCGCCGCCGGCAAGCCGGATACGGATGATAAGGCCGGCCAGCCTGAAGTGAGCGAGGGTGGCCAGCAGGGCTCTGGCATCGTCGCACAGGCTGCGACGACCGACGACCAGAAACAGCTCACCTACAAGGCAACGCAGGTTTTCGTGAAGCCGGGCCGGCGGCTCACCGGGCTCGTCGAGATCGTCTCCGGGCTCAAGCCGGGCCAGCTCGTGGTCACCTCGGGCCAGAACAAGATCCAGAACGGATCGATCGTCACCATCAACAACAGCGTCGATCCCGCAAAGCTTGCCCAATCGCAGTAAAGGGGATCGCCAGAGAGCGTCATGAACTTTTCCGAGATCTTCATCCGCAGGCCGGTGCTGGCTATCGTCGTCAGCTTGATGCTGCTGCTGCTCGGCGGTCAGGGCATCCTCAACCTCGCCCTGCGTGAATATCCGGAGGTCAAGGACACGGTCATCACCGTGACCACCACCTATCCCGGCGCCGGCGCCGAGCTGATGCAGGGCTTCATCACCACGCCCGTTGCCAAGGCCGTGTCCAACGCGGAGGGCATCGACTATGTGACGTCCCAGAGCCGGCCGAGCGTCAGCACGGTTTCCGCGCACATGCGGCTCAACACCGACCCGGACAAGGCGCTCACCGAGGTCATCTCGCGCGTCCAGCAGGTGCGCCGCCAGCTGCCGGAGGACGCCGAGGACCCGATCATCACCAAGGGCACCGGCCAGCAATTCGCACTTATGTATCTGGCCTTTTCTTCGCCCGAGATGAGCCCGCCGCAGATCACCGAGTTCCTCACCCGGGTGATCCAGCCGCGGCTCTCGACCATCGATGGCGTGGGTGACGCCCAGATCCTGGGTGAGCAGACCTTCGCCATGCGCATCTGGCTCGACCCGGTGCTGCTTGCCTCCCGCGACGTCACCGCCAGCGATGTGGTCAACGCCGTCCAGGGCGCGAATTTCCTCTCGGCGCCCGGCAAGACCCAGAACGAGCTGGTGGCCTACGCGGTGGAAACCGCAACCACTCTACAGACGCCGGAAGCCTTCGGCCAGCTGCCGCTACGGAACGATGGCGACCAGGTCGTACGGCTGAAGGATGTGGCACGCGTCGAGCTCGGGGCAGACCAGACCGACGTCAAGGTGGCGTTCAACGGCGAGCCCGGCGTGTTCATCGGTGTCTTCGCCAGCCCCGATGCCAACCCGCTGGATACCGCAAAGCGGGTGCGAGACGAGCTGCCGCAAATCCAGTCGGAGCTGCCGCACGGCATGGAAGCCAACCTGGTCTATGACGCCACCAAGTTCATTGACGCCTCCATCGACGAGGTGTTCAAGACCATTGGCGAAGCCGTGCTCATCGTGGTGGCGGTCATCCTGCTGTTCCTCGGCTCGTTCCGCTCCGTCGTCATCCCGGTGGTCACCATTCCGCTGTCGCTGATCGGCGTCTGCTTCTTCCTCTATATGCTCGGCTACTCGCTGAACACCCTGACCCTCTTGGCCATGGTGCTCGCCATTGGTCTCGTGGTTGACGATGCCATCGTGGTGGTGGAGAACATCCACCGCCACATCGAGGAGGGTCTGAAGCCTATTCCGGCGGCTATCGAAGGCATGCGCGAGATCTTCGGCCCGGTGGTGGCCATGACCATCACCCTGGCGGCGGTCTATGCGCCGATCGGCTTCACGCAGGGCCTCACCGGCGCATTGTTCCGCGAATTCGCCTTCACCCTGGCCGGCGCGGTGATCCTCTCCGGTGTCATCGCCGTCACCCTGTCGCCCATGATGTCGTCGCGATTGCTGAAAGCCCACGGCACCCATGGGCCCGGTCGCTTCCAGCGCATCGTGGACGGGCTGTTCTCCAGGCTGGCCGACCGATACGAGCGCCTGCTTGCCGGTTCGCTCAAATACAGGCCGGTCACCCTGTTCATCGTGGCCGCCCTGCTCGGCACATCGGTGTTCCTTTACACCAAGACATCGTCCGAGCTCGCCCCCCAGGAAGATCGCGGCGCCATGTTCGCCCTGGTGAACGTGCCGCAATACGCGACCGCCGACTACACCGCCGCTTTCCTCGATCAGTTCCGCGGCATGACCGGCGACATCCCCGAGGTCGAGACCACCTTCCACATCATTGGCAACACCGGTGGTGGCGGTGGCTTCGCGGTCTGGACCCTGAAGCCCTGGAATGAGCGCGAGCGCTCCCAGAAGGATATCCAGACGGAGGTGCAAGGCCGCATCGACAAGAGCGCCGGCGTGCAGGCCTTCGTGTTCGCGCCACCCTCGCTGCCCGGCACCGGCGGCGGCATGCCCATTCAGATGATTGTGCGCTCGACCGGCGATTCCGCCCAGGTCTGGGAGGTTGCCGAGGCCATCAAGGCGAAGGCGGAAGCCTCGGGCAAGTTCATCGTGGTGCAGAATTCGCTCTCCTACACCTCGCCGCGCGCACGGGTGTCGATCGATCGTGACCGGGCGACTGCCCTCGGCGTGTCCGCCCGCGATATCGGCACCACCCTCAACGTGCTGCTCGGCGAAGGCTCGGTGGCCAAGTTCGACTTCGACAACCGCTCCTACGACATCATTCCGCAGGTGCCGCAGATCGACCGCCTGAACCCCGAGAGCATGGGCAAATACTATGTGCGCGCCAGCAACGGCGCCATGGTGCCGCTTTCTGCGCTGGTGAAGGTCGAGACCTTCGCCGCGCCGCAGGCGATCGAACAGTTCAACCAGCTGACCTCGGCCACCCTGTCGGCGCTGCCCATGCCGACCGTGACCAGTGATGAGGGTCTCGCCACCCTGGAGCAGATCGCCCGCGAGGAGATGCCGTCCAATTTCCTCATCGACTATGCCGGCCAGTCGCGCCTGTCCAAGGAGGCGGGCCACACCCTCGCCATCGCCTTCGGCCTGGCGATCCTGGTCATCTACCTGGTCCTTGCCGCCCAGTTCGAGAGCTTCCGTGATCCGTTCATCATCATGATGTCGGTGCCGCTATCGATCTTCGGCGCCCTGGTGCCGCTCAATCTCGGCGTCGCCACCCTCAACATCTACACGCAGGTTGGCCTCATCACCCTGATCGGCCTCATCACCAAGCACGGCATCCTCATGGTCGAATTCGCCAATGAGCTGCGCGACCGCACGGGGCTGTCCCGGCGCGAGGCCATCCGCGAGGCGGCCAAGGTGCGGCTGCGGCCCATTCTTATGACCACCGCCGCCATGGTGCTAGGCGTGGTGCCGCTTCTGCTCGCCACGGGTGCCGGGGCTGCCGCGCGCTTCTCCATCGGCCTGGTGATCGCAACCGGCATGTCCATCGGCACGCTGTTCACGCTCTTCGTGGTGCCGATGTTCTATACCTACCTTTCTGCCAAGCAGAGGCCAAGCGAACGGCAAGAACCAGCCACCGGGGAGGCCTCCGCACAGCCGGCATCCTGAGCTGCGGCCATGATTGCATTGCGCGCGGAAGGCGGGCCGGCCAAAATCGGCACTCTGCTGCGCAAGGGGTGTCATATGTCGCTGCACGGACTAAGGCTGGGGATTGCAACCTTCATTGCGGCAGTGGTCGCGGTCACGGCCGCGACGGCGGCTCAGCCGGCGCCACCGGCGCCCCCGCCCGGATCCCTCGCTATCCGCGTGCTGACCTACAACGTGAACGATCTGCCCTGGCCGCTGCGCGCGGACTCGCAGAAGGAGCTTGCCTATATCGGCAAGGATCTCGCCCGCCGCATGGCCGAGGGCACCGCCCCGGACGTGGTCTTCCTGCAGGAGGCCTTCACCTCGCGCAGCGAGAGCCTCATCAAGAATGCCGGTTATCCCTATGTGGCGAAAGGGCCAGGGCGCCGGCGCACCTATGGCAAGCGTAACGGCGCCTCGACCGACAAGGTCATCCGCATGCGCTCGGAAGGGACCAGCACCAATTCGACCCATTACGTGAACAGCGGCCTCTACGTGCTCAGCCGCTATCCCATCATGGCCAAGAACACCGACGTGTTCGGCAACAATTGCTCGGGCAATGATTGCCTGGCCAACAAATCGGTCATGCATGTGCGGATCGCGCTGCCCGGGCCGTTCAAGCCGCTCGACATGATCACCACGCACATGGATTCCAACATTCGCACCGAGGCGTCCGAGAAGGAACGGCTCAAAGCCCACAAGGGGCAGACCGACACGATCGCCGCTTTCATCGATGAACTGGTACGGCCACGTGCGGCCATTTTCGCCGGCGATATGAACATCCGCCGCCCGCCGGAACGCTATGACTACCTCATCCAGCAGACCGGCGCAGTAGACGCCGGCCGGCTCTGCTTCGATACCAAGCCGAAATGTGTGTTGGGACCCATCGCCAGCGAGAAGCAGATCTGGAGCTTCACCAACGACCACCAGATGATCATTCCCGGCAACAACTACACGATCACGCCGGTTTACATGACCCGGAACTACGACGAGAAGCCGAAGGGCCGCGAGCTGTCGGACCATCTCGGCTTCGAGGCGATCTACTGGCTCACGCCGAAGAAATAGTGGCGCTCAAATGAGCTGCCTTTCCACCAGCTCGTCCTTCACATAAGCGTAGAAGATGGGCGCGGCGACCAGCCCGGGCACGCCGAACGCCGCCTCCATCACCAGCATGGCGAGCAGCACCTCCCACACGCGGGCATGGATCTGCCCCCCGATGATCCTGGCATTCAGGAAATATTCCAGCTTGTGGATGATCACCAGGAAGGCCAGCGAGGCCACCGCCACGTAAAGCGACAGGCTCAGCGATACGATGACGATCACTGTGTTGGAGATGAGATTGCCGATCACCGGCAACAGGCCGGCGATGAAGGTCACGGCAATGATCGTCTTGAGCAGCGGCAGATGGATGCCGAAGGCCGGCAGGACGCCTGCGAGATAGATGCCGGTCAGCACCGTGTTGATGGCCGAGATGCGGATCTGCGCGAACACCACCCGGCGAAACGCTCGGCTGAACAGAATGGCGCGCTCTTGGAAAGCACTCGCCAGCGGGCGCGGCGCCACCGGCGTCACCACCTCGCTGACGGCGATAAACCCGCCAATGATCATGCCGAACAGGATGCGCAGAAGCACCCGGCCGAAGTCCTCGCCCCAGCGCTGCAGCAGGCCGGCATTGCTGCGCAGCCATTGCGAAATGGAAGCCTCCATCTGCTCGGCCGTTTCCGGCAGATAGGGCCGCAGCCATTCCGGCAGGTGCAACCGCGCCGTGCCGACGATGTCGGCCATCTTCTGCATGAGCTCCGGCAGGCCATTGGTCCCGCCCAGCAGGAAATGCACCAGCGCGAATCCCGCCATGGCCACCAGCACCGTCGTCAGCACGAAGACCAGCAGCAGGACCACGATCTTGCCCGGCCGATGCTTGACGCCGAGCGCCTGCAGCCACGGCGCCACCGCATGCACCACCGTGTAGACCAGGAGACCCGCGAGCAGGGCGCCGACCAGATGGAGGGCGAGCGTTGCCAGAAGAACGGCGGCCGCAAGGATCCAGGAGGCAATGTCATAGGCAGTGGGTCTGGTCGTCGCGAGCACCGATTGGAATCCGAGTGATGGGGCAGCCGAGCCCGTCCCTTATAGCGGGATGAGGGCAGAAACAGGACCGGCTCCCGCTGCAATGCGTAAACGAAATGCCGACTTTGCTTCCCGGTAGCCCGCCTGCTCACCGCCGGCTGCGCAGATAATCGGCAATCAAGCTGATCATCTCGAACATCACCACGCTGGCGGTGAGCCCGGTGATCTGGTTCGGGCTGTCCTTGGTGGGGATATAGCAGACGATATCGGCGCCGATCACGTCGAGGCCACGTAAGCCGCGCAGGATCTCGATCGCCTCATGGGCCCTTAAACCCCGATAACCCGCCTCAAGGTTGGAGGCAGCCGGTGCATCCGCCGGGTCCAGAACGTCGAGATCGAAGGTGATATAGATCGGCTGGTCCTGCACCCGCGCGCGCACCTGCTCGATCGTGCGCTGGATCCCTTGCGCGAACAGGTGGTCCGCCGGCAGCACCTCGTAGCCGATCTCGCTCTTGACCGAGCCCTCCAGGGGTTTGAGCGGATTGCCGCGCATGCCGAGTTGGATCGACCGGGAGGCATCCACATGCCCCTCCGCCACCGAATAGGCCGCCCAATGGGCCGCCGAGCGCTTATTGCCGAGCCAATGGCCCATGAACGCGTAATCGTCACGATGGGCATCGAAATGCACGAGCGCCAGCTTGCGTCCGTCCGTCGCCCGGCTTTTGCTGCCGCCCATCGCCTTCAAGATCGGCCCGGTGATGCCATGGTCGCCGCCGATCGACACCGGCCGCGCGCCAGCTTCGTTCAGCCGCGTGAAATACTCCTCGATATGCACCACGCTCACATCATTGACCATGGCTTCGGGCAGTGGCACGTCGCCCAGGTCATTGATGCGGAACGCGTCCCACGGCCGGAAACCATACGCCTCGTGCGCCCGCCGGAACCGGCCGGACACGTGCCGCACCGCCCGTGGACCCAAATGCTGGTCGCGCTCCGTCGAGCCGTTGCCGGAGGAATGGGGCACCCCCACCAGCGCGATGTCGGATGCTGCCGGGTCCGCATTCCATGGGGCTTTGAAGAAAGTGGGAATGCCCCACCAGTACCAGTTCTGCATCTCCTGCGCGCGAGCAGCGAAAACGTCGTCTGTCATATGCTCCTCTCCAACAACCCTAGACATCATCGCGAATGAGCGGCGCGGTCGAGCAATGCAGGCCGCCGCCGCCGGCGCACACCTTGCCGAACGGCACCGTGATCAGCTCCACCCCATGCCGGTTCATGGCCTCCAGGGTGTAGTCGGACATGCCCTCCGGCACGATCACCTTAGCCGGCGCCACCGCGAGGCTGTTGATGATCCACGGATTGTCCGTGTGGTGCAGCTCGATGGCGTGAATCCCGCGCGCCTTCAGCTCCTGCAGGAACCAGTAGGGCACGATGGTCGGGTTCACCAGCGCCAGGTCGGGCGCCAGCATCATGAACGTGCCGTCGATATGCAGGCGATAGCCGGTCAGGTGCACCCGCAGCAGCGTCACCCCCTGCGTGCGCAGCACCTCTTCCACCTGCCGCGCGCCCTCTTCGTTGACCCGAGAGGACAGGCCCACCACCGCCGTCTTCTTGTCCAGCCAGGCGAAGCTGCCGCCCTCCATGATGCCGTTGCCGGATATGGTGCGCAGGATCGGGCATCCCAGCTTGGCGAGCGTGCGGGTGGCGGACAGCTCCTCGCCGCGGCGGATGCGCGGTCCCATGCGCGTGACGATCGCCCCGCCGCCAATGCCGATCACACTGTCGCGGGTATAGCAGGTCTTCATCCGGCCCGGCTCGGCCCGGTCGATGAACACCACCTCCACCCCTTCCGCCCGCAACGCCGCCACATAGGCATCGTGCTGCGCCTGCATGGCGGCGAGGTCGGGCCCTTCGTTGCCGCGCCAGTACCACCCCGCCTGCACGTCGCCGAACGCGCCGTTCTCAAGCCGCTTCGACGTATCGACCACCTTCACTTCGTCGCCCGGCCGATGCATCAGCACCACCCGCAGCTTGCCCACGTCATTGGAGCAGCCCCAGGCGCGGCCCCACACCCGCCGCTGCTCGTCCGGCTCCTCGAAGGGCGGCTCGGGCTCCGAGGGAAACAGCTGGATCAGCTGGTTGTAACGCCATTCGTTTTCGGTCATGGCAGACATGAAACGCCTCTCCCTTCAGATACCCACGATGGGGTCGCCCCCATTGGGGCAGATTAACTGGCCGGTCATGAAGTCGCCGGTCGGGCCAGCAAGCACCAGCACCCAGGCGGCGATTTCCTCCGGCGCCGCCCAGCGCTTCAGCAGATTGAGCTGTGCCTCCTCCTCAACCGCCGCCTCGCCATAGGACAGTGTCATCGCGGTGCGCACCACTCCCGGCGCAATGGCATTGACCAGAATGCCGTCGGGCGCGAGCTCCCGTGCCCACGACTTGGCCAGCGCGATCAACGCGGCCTTGGCCGCGCTGTAATGGGACGAGCGCTCGAACCCCACCTGGCCGCGGTTCGAGGCGATATTGATGATGCGGCCCCAGCGGGTCTCTTTCATGCCGGGCAGCACCATGCGCGTTGCGGCGAAGGCGCCCCACACATGCGTGTTCATCATCCGGTCATAGGCCTCGCGGTCGATGGCCTCCAGCGGCGCGTTGTAGCCAGGCACACCGGCATTGTTGACCAGGATGGTCACCGGACCGGCCCGCCTGATGGCACTCGCCAGCCGCGCCTCGTCGGCCACATCACAGGCCAGCGCCTCGGCCTTACCGCCCGCATCGCTAATCTCGGCCACGACCGCTGTCGCCGTTTCGCCGTTGATGTCCTGCACGATCACGTCCGCGCCGCCCCGCGCCAGCGCCACGGCACAGGCACGCCCAATGCCGCTCCCCGCGCCGGTCACCATTGCCCGCCGTCCCAGCAAATCCGTCATGATGCCCCCCGCTGTCCCTGAAGCTTCCCCAATCCTCGAAGCACGATGGCAAGCTGGCCGTTCACTGTAGAGCGAAGCTGCTCCAGCGTGATCTCATCATCGGCCAGAAACTGCATCCAGTGAAATGTGCCTATGGCGAGGACCAGACTGGCCAGGGCGTTCACATCGAGATCCGAGGGCAGGCTGCCCTGCCGTTGGAAATGGCGGATCAAGCGCTGGTAATGGCGATAGACCAGCCGGTTCAGGCTAAGCTGGGTGCGATGCGCCTCGCCGCCGGGATGCTCATAGAGCGTGCCGAAGATCACCCGCCAGCACTCCTTGGTCAGCAGCCGCGTGCTCTGCATGGCCAGCAGGTCCTCATAGGCTGAGATCGCCTGGAGTGGATCTTCCGGAGGACTCTTGAGCAGCCGCCGCCGCTCCGGCAAGGCCAGCCGCACATGCCGCCGGGCAATCGCGATGACGATGTTCCGCTTCGTCGCGAAATAGTTATAGACCGTAGTCGGCGCCACCGCCGCCCGCTCGGCGATCTCGGTGATGCGGGTGGCCTCATAGCCGCGCTCGCTGAATAGCGCGATGGCCGCATCCAGTATCTTCTCGCAGCGTAAGCGTTGGTGCCGTTCGCGTAGGCCTGCCATTCTGGTTTTCTGCCTCGTGCCCCGCTTTTCGCGCCTTGCGCTTTCGATCCCCCAAACGGTTTTTGTAGTCAACTCCAAACATGAACTTGACACCAAACTTTTTTCTGAAAGAGTTGGGCGGCAGAAGAGGTACTGCAGGTGATCACCATCGCGTCCAGGCCATATCCGTTTCCCTATGACGGGCTGTCGCGCAGCGGCACGGCCCTGGTGGTCATCGACATGCAGCGCGATTTCCTGGAGCCGGGCGGCTACCTCCACGCGATCGGCGGTGAGCTCGACGGCGTACGCCGTGCCATCCCCGGCGTGCAGCGCCTGCTAGCGGCGGCGCGTGCGGCGGGTCTGCCGATCATCCACACCCGCCAGGCCTACCGGCCCGATCTGGCAGACTTGCCGCCCCACAAAGCCTGGCGCGGTGCTTGGAGCGGCAGCGGCGTCGGCCGCCCCGGCCCCCTGGGGCGCGTGATGGTGCGCGGTGAGCCGGGCTCCGAGATTATCGCCGACGTCGCCCCACTGTCGGACGAGATCGTGGTCGACAAGAGCGCCAATGGCGCCTTCACCTATACCGATCTCGAGATCATCCTGCGGACGCGTGGCATCCGCCATCTCATCGTCTGCGGCATCACCACCGATTGCTGCGTCCACTGCACCATCCGTGAGGCGAACGACCGCGGCTTCCAATGCCTCATGGTCGAGGATGCCTGTGGCTCCGGCGACGAGAAGGCGCATCAGGCCGCCGTCTACCTGATGACGGTCGAAGGCGGCGTGCTCGGCGCGGTGGCCACGGTCGCCGAGGTGGAGGCGTGTCTTGCGCAGCTTCGGCAGGAGGCGGCCTGACCGTGAGCACTATCGTCCCGCTGCCCGTCCGCCGCCAATGGTTCAGCCGGCAAAATGTCGAGCCCGGCCTCGACCTGCTCACCGAGCCTGCCGTCCACCGCTGGTTCCGCGCCAATATCTGGTATGTGCGCGGCCGCGACCTCGACCTGATCATCGATCCCGGTATGGGCATCGCCGCTCTCGGCGAGGCGCTGAGGGCAGACATGGACCGCCCCATCCTCGCCGTCGCCACCCATGGTCATATCGATCACATCGGTGGCATGCATGAGTTCACCAACCGCGCCATCCACCCGGATGATGCCCCTGCGCTGGAAGGCGACGATCACTATCATCTCGCCTCCTTCTTTCGCAGCACCGAAGATGCGGTCACCGCCATCCCGCACGACGGGTGGGCACTTTCCGCTTTCACGGTGAAGGCGGCGCCGGCCACCCGGCTGCTGGGCGAGGGCGATCGCATCGACCTCGGTGACCGCGCCTTCACCGTTCTCCATCTGCCCGGCCATTCGCCCGGACAGATCGGCCTGTTTGACGAGATAACCGGCACCCTGTTCTCAGGCGATGCGCTCTATGACGGTCAGCTGCTCGATGACCTGCCCCGCTCCGATCCCGCGATTTACGAAGCGACCATGATCCGCCTCGAGCAGCTCGATGCGAACCGCGTCCACGGCGGCCATGGCAACGATTTCGATCGCGCGCGGATGCAGGTGCTTATAGAAGATTACCTGAGGGGACGACGGCAGATGGGCTGCCCGAAAGTGGCACCTACGCCTTTGTGACGGAGTAGGAGGAGGGAAATATGTCGAAACGCTTCAACGAAGACCTCGTCGAGATCGCTCGGTCCGAGGTGACCGCCGGCCGCATGAGCCGCCGCGATTTCGTTCAGCTGTGCCTCATAGCCGGCGTGGCCCCGGTGGTGGCCTCCACCGGCATCATGTCGCCGGGCGAGGCTATGGCCCAGGCCAAGGAGCTGGTTCTGGCCAATTTCGGCGGCGACGCGGTCAAGGGCATGGGCGAGGCCTGGGGCGAGCCCTTCACCAAGGATACCGGCATCAACGTGGTCGTGGACGGTGCAACGCCGCTGGCCGGCAAGATCAAGGCCATGGTCGAGAGCGGCAAGGTGGTGTGGGACGTCTGCGATGCCGACGGCTTCCTGTGCAACCAGCTCGGCAGCCAGGGCCTGCTGGAAGACGTCGACTACTCCATCGTCGACAAATCCATGGTGCGCGACGGCTGGGCCTGGCCGCAGGGCGTGGCCAACTACACCTATTCCTTCGTGATCGCCTACAAGAAGAGCATGTTCCCGGACAAGCCGCCAACTTACGCGGATTTCTTCGACGTGGAAAAATATCCGGGCAAGCGCACCATGTGGAAGTACCAGATGGGCGCCATGGAAGCCTGCCTGCTGGGCGACGGCGTACCACCCGACCAGCTCTATCCCGCCGATATCGACCGCGCCGTCAAGAAGGCGAAGTCGTTCGCGGACAACATCATCTACTGGGAATCCGGCGCCAGCAGCCAGCAGCTGTTCATGGACGAGGAAGTCGTCATGGGCAACATCTGGAACACGCGCTCCAGCATTCTCGAGCGCGACACCGACGGGGAAGTCACCTGGACATGGGACCAGGGACTGTTCTGCCCCGCCGCCTTCGTGATCCCGAAGGGCAATCCCGCAGGGGCGAAGGTCGCCAACGAGTTCCTGGCGTCGATCCTAATCCCTGAGCGGCAGATCAAGCTTCTCGAGCTGTTGGGCAATGGTCCCAGCAACCCGAAGGCTTCGGAGATGCTGCCCGAGAACCTGCGCCGGCTCGATCCGGGCTATCCCACCAACCTCGCCAAGCAGATCATGCGCAACGAGGAGTGGTACGAGAAGAACTATGATCTGGCCGTCGAGAAATGGCTTGACGGCATTTCGAGCTGAGCTCATCCGCGCGTGATGGATAGGTGCCGGGCTGGAACGTCAGCCCGGCGGCCATCGCCCATGCGGCCCACCAAGCCGCGCCAGGCCCGCATAGAATGAACCCCTATTACGGCTTCATCGCCCCGGCGATCCTGCTGATCATCCTGCTGCTGCTGGCGCCGCTCGCCTGGCTCGTCGGCCTGTCCTTCGATCAGGACGGCGAGTTCAGCCTCTACTGGTACCGCGAGATCACGACATCGAGCGGCATCCGCTCCATGTTGTGGACCACCTTGCGCATCGTGACGATCACCACGGCCATTTCGCTGGTGCTCGGCTATCTCGTGGCCTTCGCCATGGCCCATATGGGCGAGCGGCAGCGGATGCTGCTCACCTTGTGCGTGCTGATCCCGTTCTGGCTTTCGGTGCTGGTCAGGGCCTTGTCCTGGCTCATCCTTCTGCGCAGCAACGGCCTCATCAACAGCGGCCTCATCGACGCTGGCATCATCAGCTCGCCCCTGCCGCTGGTGCGCAACGAGGCGGGCGTCATCATCGGGATGGTGCATTTCCTCGTGCCCTATGCGGTGTTCCCGCTTTATGCCGCCATGCGGGCGGTGGATCCACGCTTGATGATGGCGGCGCGCAGCGTCGGCGCCTCCACCTGGCGGTCTTTCGTGGACGTCTATCTTCCCACCACCTTCCCGGCGGTGTTCGGCGCCGGCATGCTGGTCTTCATCTTCGGCCTGGGCTTCTTCGTCACGCCCTCGATCCTCGGCGGTGGCCGCGTGGTCATGCTGTCGGAATATGTGAGCGTGTCGGTGCTGCAGACCCTGCGCTGGTCGCTCGCCGGCGCCCTCTCGGTCGTGCTGCTGCTGGCCACCGCCGCCCTGCTCTATCTCATCGGCAAGGTCACCAATCTGCGCAAAGTGCTGGGAGCGGCATGATGGAACTGTCCCGCCGCGCCATGGTCCTGGTTTCCGGTCTCGCCTGGCTGGTGGGGCTGTTCCTGCTGCTGCCGGGCCTGATCACCGTGCCCGTGTCACTCAACGAATCGCGCTTCGTGCGCCTGCCGCGGGAGCACTTGTCCCTGCGCCACTACCAGGCGCTGTTCAGCGATCCCGGCTGGCTGTCGAGCTTCCTTGACAGCCTCTCCATCGCGGCGGCTGCCAGCATCCTGGCCACGGTGCTCGGCACCCTGTGCGCCGTGGGCCTCTGGCGCATCGGCAGCCGGCTCGTCGCCCTGTTCGGCGCCCTGGTGCTGCTGCCGATGATCCTGCCGCCGGTGGTGGCGGCCCTCGCCATGTACCGCACCTGGGTCGCGCTCAATCTTTATGATCGCTGGCTCGGCGTGGTCATCGCCCACACCATCATCGCCCTGCCCTATGTGGTCATCACCGTCACGACGTCGCTCGCCCTGCTCGATGCGCGGCTGGAACAGGCCGCGCGCAGCCTCGGCGCCTCGCCCTTGCGAACCTTGCGCGACGTCATCCTGCCGAACATCAAGGGCGGCGTGGTCACCGGCGCGATCTTCGCCTTCATCATTTCCTGGGACGAGATCGTGGTCACCCTGTTCATCTCGACCCGCGCCGTTTACACCCTGCCCCGCCGCATGTGGGACGGCATCCGCGAGAATGTCGACCCCACCGTGGCCGCCGTCGCCTCGCTGCTAATGGCCGCAACCGTGATCGGCGTGGTGTTCGCCTTAATCTATTCGCTGCGCAAGACACGCACCCAAACCTGAACCGTTGAGAGCACTCATGGCCCTGAAGCTGATCGACAATCCACCGCCATGGCCCAACGGCGCCCGCTGCGCGGTATGCTTCTCCTTCGACATGGACGCGGAAAGTCTGCTGCACCTCAACTACCGCGATACCGCCATGCGGCGGGTGGCCACCTCCTCCATCCTGCGCTACGGGCCGGAGCGGGCCATTCCTCGGCTGGTCGAGATCTGGCGCCATTTCGGCATCAGGCAAACGGTGTTCGTACCCGGCTGGTGCGTCGAGACCTACCCGGCCGCGATCGAGCTGCTGGTGAGGGAAGGCCACGAGATCGGCCATCATGGCTGGCTGCACGAGAAGCCGAACTTGCTCTCCCGCGAGCATGAGCTGGAGATCTTGCAACGAGGCATCGAGGCTATCGCCAAGGCCACTGGCAAGCCCCCGGTCGGCTACCGCGCGCCGTCCTACGCCTTTTCCGAACACACGCTCGACCTGCTCATCGAGCACGGCTTTACCTACGACGCCTCGCTGCTCGGCGACGAGGTGCCCTATATCCTGAAAGGGGCGTCAGGCGAACTGGTGGAGCTGCCTTCCGACCTCGCCCTCGACGACTGGCCGCAATACGTCTCCATGAAGGAATTCGGCTACCAGATGCCGATCCGCTCGCCGGAGCGCGCCTTCGAGGTGTTCCGCGCCGAATTCGATGCCGCTTTCGATCACGGCGGTCTGTGGATCAGCGTCTGGCATCCGTTCGTCTCCGGCCGTCTTGCCCGCGCCGCCGAGATGGTGAAGCTCATCGAATACATGCAGCGCCGCGGCGCGGTCTGGTTCGCGCCCCTGGCCGAGATCGCCGCCCATGTGAACCATTTGCGCGAGACCGGCGCCTGGACGCCCCGCGTCGACCGCATGCCCTATTGGCGCGAGCCCGTCGCCCATCTCGTGCCTCTACCGAGCCCGTAGGCCATGAACGCAACGAAGCAACACAGCGTCTCCCTGCGCCGCGTCACCAAGCGCTATGGCTCGCTGCTCGCCATCGACAGCGTCTCGCTAGATGTCGCGCCCGGCGAGTTCCTGAGCCTGCTCGGGCCATCCGGGTCCGGCAAGTCGACCATCCTCATGGCCGTGGCCGGCTTCGTGCGGCCGGAGGAAGGCGAGATCCTGCTCGATGGCCAGCCCATCACTCGAATTTCTCCGGAAAAGCGCAATTTCGGCGTGGTCTTTCAGGGCTATGCCCTGTTTCCCCACATGACCGTCGCCGAGAACGTCGGCTATCCCCTGAAGCTGCGCCGCATCCCTAAGGCGGAGGCCACCCAGTCGGTCAGCCGCGTGCTCGACCTCGTCCACCTCACCGCCTTCGCCGATCGCCTGCCCAAGCAGCTCTCCGGCGGCCAGCAGCAGCGGGTGGCGCTGGCCCGGGCCCTGGTGTTCGAGCCGGCTGTGGTGCTGCTGGACGAGCCGCTCTCGGCCCTCGACAAGAAGCTGCGGGCCGAGCTGCAGTTCGAGCTGAAGGCCCTGCATGAGCGGCTGGGGATGACCTTCATAAATGTCACCCACGACCAGGAGGAGGCGATGACCATGTCCGACCGCATCGTCATCCTCAACGAAGGCCGGGTGCAGCAGGTGGGCGCGCCGCAAGCCCTCTATGACGCGCCGGCCACCCGCTTCGTGGCCGATTTCCTCGGCCGAGCGAACTTCCTCACCGGCAAGGTGGCGGGCCGCGAGGGCGACTTCCTCGCGCTCACCGAAGGTGGCGAGACCATAAGGGCACGCGCCCTGCACGACGAGCCGATTGGCGGCGCGGCGGTGGTGGCTCTGCGGCCCGAGCGCATCGAGGTTCTGCCGGCAGAGGCCGCGGCGGCCAGCGACCGCAACAGCATCACGGGCAAGGTGGCCTCGGCCATTTTCTCCGGCGCGAATTTCGTGTTCGTGGTGCACACCGCTTTCGGCGACATGATCGCCATGCAGCCATCCTTCGGCGCCGACCGAAGCTTCGCGCTCGGCGATGCGGTTAGCCTGCAATGGCCGGTGGATGCGGGCGTCGCCGTGCGCGATTAGGCTTTCCTCTGGCCGCCTGCCCGGCTGTATAAGCCTGGCCATGGCGGTGGTGCGATTCGAGCAGGTCGTGGTGGAGCGGGATGGGCGCAAAACCCTGGAAATCCCCGATCTTATCCTTAAACAGAACCGCATTGGGGTTGTCGGTCTCAACGGCTCGGGCAAGAGCACCTTGCTCCGCCTGATCAACGGTCTGGTGACGCCGAACCATGGTCGTGTACTGGTCGATGATCTCGACACCGCCAAGGAGGGCCGCGCCGTGCGCCGCCGGGTTGGGTTCATCTTCCAGAACCCGGACAATCAGATCGTCTATCCCATCGTCGCGGAGGACATCGCCTTCGGCCTGCGCAATATCGGCATACCCAAACCGGACCTGCCCGAGCGGTCGCAAGCCGCCCTTGACCGGCTCGGCATCGGCCATTTGGCCGAACGCCACAGCCATCTGCTCAGCGGTGGCGAGAAGCAGCTCGTCGCCTTGGCCGCGGTGCTGGCCATGGCGCCCGCCACCATCCTGTTCGATGAGCCGACCGCGGGGCTCGACCTGCGCAACCGCAACCGGGTACGCGACGTGATCGCCACCCTGCCCGAACAGGCCATTGTCGCCACCCATGACCTCGAACTGCTCAGTCGTTTCGAGCGGGTGCTTGTGTTGGAAGACGGCGCCGTGGTGCGCGATGCCGACGCGCGCACGGCGCTGACCTATTACCAGGACCGCTTCCAGTGATCGGCTCACTTTATGTGCCTGGCGACACGCCCTTGCACCGGCTCGACGCCGGCTGGAAGCTTGCTGCCTTATGCCTCTTCGGCCTGCTGCTCTTCACGACCGATGTCCTGTTGATCCTGGCGCTCGCCCTGACAATAAGCCTCATCCTCGTCATGGCGAGCGGCGCCACCCTCGCGCGCCTCAGGCAGCAGCTGACGGCACCGCTCATCATCATCGCCTTCCTCTTTGTGATAACCGGACTGCTCGTCTCCTGGCCTGGTGCCGTGGCCACTGCCTTGCGGCTGGCCACCCTCGTCTTCGCCGGCTATGCGGTTACCCTCACCACGCCGGTCTCCGCCTTCCTGGAGGCGATCGAAGGGGCACTTGCCCCGCTTGACCGGCTCGGTCTGGTCAACGCCGCCCATGCCGCGCTCGCCATCTCCCTGGTTTTCCGTTTCATTCCGGTGATCCTCGACCAAGCCCGCGCGATCCGGGAGGCCCAGGCCGCGCGGGGCCTCGAGCGCAACATCCTCGCCCTGCTGGTGCCGCTCATCGTGCATGTGCTGAAGGCGGCCGATGATATAGCATCGGCGATCGATGCCCGTTCCTACCCGCCGGCCCGAGCTGCCAACACACCGCTTCCCACCCGCCGAGACGACAATGCTTGAGGATTTCCGCCCATGAATACCCGTGACGTGGTCTTGATCGCCCTGTTCGCGGCGATCACCGTTGCGCTCGGTCTGGCCCCGCGCATTCCCATTGCGTTCCTGCCGGTGCCCATTACGTTGCAGTCCCTCGGCCCGATGCTGGCCGGCGCCATGATCGGCCCCATCCGCGGTGCCCTCGCCCATGTGCTTGTGGTGCTGCTGGTGGCGATCGGCCTGCCGGTGCTCGCCGGCGGCAGTGGTGGCCTGGGCGCACTCGCGGGCCCCACCGCCGGCTTCATCTTCGGCTGGATCATTGCCGCCTTCGTCACCGGCATGCTGTGCAAGGCCTGGAGCCGTGGCCGGCGGGCGGGCGGGCGCTCAGGCGTGTGGACCGATATCGGCCTCATTTTCCTCGCCTGCGTCATCGGCGGCATCGTCGTGCTCTATGCCTGCGGTGTGGCCTGGCTCGCCCTGGTCACCGGCATCGGCTTCGAGAAGGCGCTGACTGGCGTGCTCGTGTTCATTCCTGGTGACCTCGTCAAGGCCGCCTTCGCCGCCCTCATCGCCCACAATGTCCGACGCGCCTATCCGCTCGACCTCAAGTAAGTGCCGAACACCATGGCGACCGATCCCATGACGTCGCGAGGCCTGATCATCGGCCGCATGCTCGCCTTGGCCATGGCGCCGGCGGCCGGACTGGGGATCGCCCGCTTCGCCTATGCGCTCGTGCTGCCCGACATGCGCGACAGCCTGTCATGGTCCTATGCGGAAGCGGGCTGGATGAACACCATCAACGCCCTGGGCTATCTGCTGGGGGCCGTCGTCGCCAGCCAGGTCACCAATCGCCTGGGTGAGCGGCGCAGCACCATCGGCGGCACGATTGCCGCCGTAATCGCCATGGCCGTGTCCGGCCTGACCGCCGACTTCACTCTGCTCAGCCTGGCGCGCCTCGCAGCAGGCGTTGGCGCCGCAATAGCCCTGGTCGCCGGTGGCACCCGCGCCTCGCAATTTGCCAACCACACGCCTGCGCCGGCCCGGGCACTCGGCGTCTTCTACATCGGGCCCAGCATCGGCATCCTGATCTCCGGCGCGGTGATACCCGGTTTCATGGCGATGCAGGGGCCCGGCTCCTGGGCCGCCGCCTGGCTCTTGCTCGCCGGGCTTGGCGCGATCTTCGCCCTCTGGGTCATTATTGGCGCCCCTGAGGACGAGCCCCGACCAACCCGAACCGCCGGCCCCTCTCGGCACGCCGCGCTCCGGCCGATGCTGCTCGCCCTCTCCGGCTATTTCCTGTTCGGAGCCGGCTACATCGCCTACATGACCTTCATGATCGCCTGGATCAGGCAGATCGGCGGCGGCACCTGGCTGCAGAGCGCTTTCTGGTGCGTCATCGCCTTATCGGCCATTCTCGGCACCAGCCCGTGGTCCGGCGTCGTCGGCCGCATGAAGGGCGGCCGCGGGCTTGCTCTCATGATGTTGCTGGTGGGCATCGGCGCCGCCCTGCCGCTCGTGATACCGAACCTGCTCGGCCTTCTCCTCTCGGCCATCATCTTCGGCATGGCCTTCTTCACCGTGGTCGCCGCCACCACCATTTTCGTGCGCGCCAACTATCCCAGCGAAGCCTGGGCCTCCGGTATCGCCGCCATGACCGTGAGCTTCAGCCTGGGCCAGGTGGCCGGCCCCGTGGCCATCGGCATTATTTCCGACGCGACCGGCGAGTTGAATACCGGCCTGTGGATCTCAGCGGCGCTGCTGATGGCCGGTGCCGTGGCCGCTTGGCTACAGCCTCCGCTCAAGTCCACAATCGCTGCTTGACTTTTGCAGCGCAGCATTCCACTTAAGGAGCCACGGGCAGCGATTTGCCCCCACGGTGCTTCGGCCGCGTGAACGACTTCCCCGCAACAGCGGCCTTCGTCCTGCCCTGGCATCTCATTCTCAATCACCATGTCCGCCCGGATCACGCGGGGCGTGCCCGGTAACTGCGCCATCAGATCGGCCCCCAAACGGCCGTGCCGTTGCGCAGCATCAAGAAAGCTTTGAATTTTGACGACTTTTTCCGAACTCGGCCTGCCGGCTCCCATCCTTAAGACATTGGAGCGTCAAGGCTATGAACAGCCGACGCCGATCCAAGCCCAGGCCATTCCCCATCTGCTCAACGGCCGCGACTTGCTTGGCATCGCCGCCACCGGCACCGGGAAGACGGCCGCCTTCGCCTTGCCGATCCTGACACGCCTCGCCGAGCGCAGGCAGCCCCTGCGCAACCGCTCGAGCCAGGTGCTGGTGTTGAGCCCCACTCGCGAACTCGCCCAGCAGATCGCTGAGAGCTTCCAGGTCTATGGCGAGAGCCTGCGCATCCGCGTGGCGGTCATCGTCGGCGGCAGCAGCTTCGGCCGCCAGGCCCAGACACTGCAGCGTGGTGTGGACGTTATCGTCGCCACGCCCGGCCGCCTGCTCGATCATGCGGAACAGGGCACCCTGCGGCTCGACGCGGTGCAGTTCTTCGTTCTGGACGAGGCTGACCACATGCTGGACCTCGGCTTCATCCCCGCCGTCCGGCGCATCGTGCGCAACCTGCCGGCCGAGCGGCAGAATCTGTTCTTCTCGGCCACCATGCCGAAGGAGATCGCCGGCCTCGCCGCCGAGCTTCTGGATAACCCGGAGCGGGTGGCGGTCACCCCTGCGGCAACCCCGGCCGAACGCATCGACCAGAAGGTCGTCCATGTGGCCGCCAGCCACAAGACGCGGCTGCTGACCCAGATCCTGGGTGGCAAGTCGGCAGAGCGGGTGCTGGTCTTCACCCGCACCAAGCGCGGCGCCGACCGCGTGGTGGCGAGCCTGGACAAGTCCGGCATCGCTTCCGCCGCCATCCATGGCAATAAGAGCCAGCCGCAGCGCCAGCGCGCCCTTGCCGGCTTCAAGTCGGGCCAGACGCCGATCCTGGTGGCGACCGACATTGCCGCCCGCGGTATCGATATCGACGGCATCACCTTGGTCGTGCAGTACGACCTGCCGGAAGTACCGGAAACCTATGTCCACCGCATCGGGCGCACCGCCCGCGCCGGGGCCAGCGGCATGGCGGTATCGTTCTGCGCCCCTGACGAGCAGCACCTGCTGCGCGCCATCGAGAAGGTGACGCGCCGCACCATCCCCGCCGAGCGCGACCACACTTCTGGTGAACCCGCGGCTGCGCCTTCCCCGCAGCAGCGGAACCGCGGACCGGTGCAGAACCGGCGCCCCGCGCAGGCCCAGCCCGCGCGCCACGGCCATGGCCAGAGGCAGCAGGGCCGCTCCACCAACCGCGTTCAGGCGATGGCATAGCCACCCCTGACCGGTCCAGCGGGAGGCGCTTGCCAGGACGGTCCTGATGCGCGACTGTGCGTGATCTCAGCAATGAGGCATCTGTCTCATGAAGATCACGCGCATCTCCGCTTATCAGGTCGACCTGCCGCTGCGGGAAGGCCGCTATGCCTGGTCCAACGGCAATTTCGTCGAGGTCTTCGACGCAACCGTAGTGGCAATCGAGACCGATGCTGGCATCACCGGCTATGGCGAGGCCTGCCCGTTGGGGCCCGCCTATCTCCCGGCCTATGCCGCGGGCGTCCGCGCCGGGCTCGCCCAGCTCGGCCCCTCGCTCATCGGCCAGGACCCGCGCCAGCTTGCCACCATCAACCGCACCATGGACGCCGCCATGCGCGGCCACCCTTACGTCAAGTCGCCCATCGACATAGCCTGCTGGGATATTCTCGGCAAGGTCGCGGGTCTCCCGGTCTATATGCTGCTCGGCGGCGGCGAACAGGCAGATATCGCCCTCTACCGCGCCATCTCGCAGCAATCGCCGGAGGAGATGGCCGCCAAGGTCAAGACCTATCGCGACGAGGGCTATCGCAAGTTCCAGCTCAAGGTGGGCGGCCCTGACGCCGATGAGGACATTGCCCGCATCAAGGCCTGCGCCGCCATGCTGAAGCCGGGCGACGTGCTGGTGGCCGATGCCAATACCGGCTGGACCATGCACGAGGCCGCGCGGGTGGTGAACGGCGTGCGCGATGTGGACGTCTATATCGAGCAGCCCTGCAAGTCCTACGAGGAAAGCCTCACCATCCGCCGCCGCACCAGCCTGCCCTTCGTGCTGGACGAGGTGATCGACGGCCTGCCCATGTTGCTGCGCGGCCTGCAGGACGGCGCCATGGATATCATCAACCTCAAGATCTCCAAGGTCGGCGGCCTCACCAAGGCGCGCCAGATCCGCGACCTCTGCGTGGCTGAAGGGGTCGCCATGACCATCGAGGACACCTGGGGCGGCGATATCGTCACCGCCGCCATCGCCCATCTGGCCCGGTCGACGCCGGAGGAGTTCCTGTTCTCCGCCACCGATTTCAACAGCTACGGCACCAAGACCATTGCCGAAGGCGCGCCGAAACGGGTCGGCGGGCGTATGACGGCATCGGACAAGCCTGGCCTGGGCGTCTTGCCTCTCCTCGATGTGCTCGGTACGCCCATCCACGTGATTGACTGACCTTCGCGCTGGACCTCACCAATCATGTCCATCTCGACGGCATAAGTGTCTACAGTTCAGTGGACAATTGACGGGCCCAGTGCCAAGATGTTGGCGTTATCCGCAAGCAGACTATCCGAGGCAACATGGCCCCGCCGTCAACCAGGGCTGAGAGATCCGTAACCCTCGCGCTCATCGGCTTTGGCGCGATAGGCGCGAGCCTGTGGCAACGGCTGAAGGACAGCCATGCGGCCATACGTTGGGCTTTGCTGCCGCGCGGTTCGGCCCGACATCTCCCCGAAGGTCTCACGCCTCTCGTCGACACGGAGGCGCTTATCGCCGCCAACCCGCAGCTGGTGGTCGAATGCGCCGGCCATGGCGGCTTGCGCGAGCATGGCCCGACGATCCTCAAAGCTGGCATTCCGCTCATCATTGTCTCCGTCGGCGCGCTGGCTGACGATGGTCTCCGCACCGCCCTGGACGAGGCCGCGGCCGCCGGCAATACGCGCTACACCACCATCGCCGGCGCGATCGGCGGGCTCGATGCCTTAGCCGCCGCGCGCCTCGCCGGCCTAGAGCGGGTCGTCTATATCGGCCGCAAG
Organism: Rhodoligotrophos defluvii; assembly: GCF_005281615.1. Lineage (NCBI taxonomy): Bacteria > Pseudomonadati > Pseudomonadota > Alphaproteobacteria > Hyphomicrobiales > Rhodoligotrophaceae > Rhodoligotrophos > Rhodoligotrophos defluvii. The sequence continues at coordinate 589,722 of NZ_SZZM01000002.1, forward strand.
CCGCCACTCGCCTGGCGCGGCACTCCGGCCGAGCAGCAATGCGCGCTGGATGAGATCAAGGAAGCCCGCACCATCTTCAGCGGCTCGGCGCGGGAAGCCGCCCTCACCTATCCCAAGAACGCCAATGTGACCGCCGCGGTCGCCCTCGCCGGTCTCGGCTTCGACGCGACGCGGGTCGAGATGGTGGCTGATCCCGAGGCCGACGGCAATATGCACGAGATTGTGGCTGAGGGTGCTTTCGGCCGCCTGCGCTTCGAGATCAGCAACAGGCCCATGCCGGATAACCCCAAGACCTCCTGGCTTGCAGCGTTGAGCGCCGAGCAGGCCGTCCGCATCTTGGTTGCCCAATTAGAGTAGCGTGCATGAGTAGAGACATCAGCGGCCCGGTTCTTGATCGCGAGCAGATCTTCCCCGAAGGCGCCATCGACGGCCTCGGTGCCTTCAACGCGGGCATCAAACTTGCGGGCGATGTTCAGGTCGGCCGTTCGGCCTTCCTGGAAAAGCATGGCCTGCCCTCCGAGCTCGCCTTCAAACGCCGGGAAATGGCTGCCGGCCGGCTCATGTTCCATGCCCAGATCGGCTATCGCTCGCTGGAGGCCAGCAAGCGTGCCTGGGCCGAGATCCATGACCGGTTGGACGCCCGCGGTGGCTGGGCGCCTGACCGCTACGGCATCTGCCTCGACTGGAGCATGGGCTATGCCCGCCGCGACCGAGCGCGCCGCCGCAAGGGCACCGGGCTGATCCTGGACAAGCCGGAAGACTTCATGGCGCTCACCGCCATGGCACCGGTCGCGCCCCATTTCGGCGACTTCGTGCTGGGCATGCCGGCTGCGGTCGAGAACACCAGCGCCGCCCTGCTCGCCGGCGCCACCACCATCGGCAACCTATCGCAATATTTCACCTTCCGCCTGCCCGACTGGCACGACGATGTCGGCACCACGCTCGCCACCGTCGAGGCCCTGGGCCTGCTGAAGGGCCAGTCGGTCGAGATCCTCGTGCATTCCAACCTGGACGACGGCTATGCCGCTTGGGTGGAGGACATGGGCACGGCTCTCGGCTGCGCCATGATCGAGCGATGGATCGTCGAGGACCTGATGGGCCTGCCGCTCGGCCAGTGCTTCGGCCACACCTTCACCGACCCGGTGAAGCGGCTGGCCTTCAAGATGGCGCTGGCCCGCGCCAATCCAACGCCCGGCACCATGCTTTACGGCAACACCACCCTCTACCGGGCCGACATCGCCGAGAATTACGCCGCCCTGTGCAGCTATATCATGATCGACATGATTGGCCAGCTCACCGCACCCACCGGCCATGCGGTCACCCCCATTCCGGTCACCGAGGCTCAGCGCATCCCCGATGTCGGCGAGATTGTCGACGCCCACATGGCCGCCCACCGCCTGGCCGAGCGTCTGCCCCTGGCCATGCCGCTCATCGACGATCAAGCCGCTGCCGCGCTGGTCGAGCCCCTGGAGGCGCGGGCGCGGTCTTTTATGGCCCGGGCGCTCAGCGCCTTCACAGATGCCGGCATCAATATGGAAGATCCGGCCGAACTGCTTCTGGCCATGCGCCGCATCGGGCCCGGCCGGCTGGAGGCCTGGTACGCCGACCCAGCGACCGAAGCGCCAAAGATCGCCTCGGCCTTCGTCGACGAGATCGAGGAGCTGGCCGACGAAGAGCTGGCCCAAGTCCCGCCGGCGGACCGGCAGACCCTCACCGAAACCGCGCCGGTTGTGGTGATCGGCGCCACCGACGTGCATTTCTACGGCAAGCGGCTGATCGAGACCATGCTTCGCCGCATCGCGGTGGAGCCCGTCGACGGCGGCGTCAGCGTCGAGCCGGCCAAGCTTGCCGAAGCCTGCGCGGCGGCGGGCGCCCAGGCGGTCTGCATCTCGACCTATAACGGGGTCGCGCTCAGCTTCGTGCAGAACCTGAAGGGCGAGCTGGCCCGGCGCGGCCTGGCCATTCCCATCTATGTGGGCGGCCGGCTGAACGAGGTTCTGGAAGACACCGGCAGCGACCTGCCCAGCGACGTCGCCCAGGAGCTGCGCCAGCTCGGCGCCCAGCCCTGCAGCACGGTTCGCGATTTTCTGTCGGACCTGGCCGCGCGCCGACGCGAGAGCCCGGCCGCATCACGGGAGTAGAGTTTCACAAGATGCCCGCAAATGTCCTCTGGACGCCGCAGGACGGCACCCGTTTCGACGTCGTCGTGGTCGGCTCCGGCTCCGCCGCGCTGGCCGCCGCTCTGACCGCTGCCGATGGCGGCGCCTCGGTGCTAATCCTGGAGAAGAGCCATCGCATCGGCGGCACCAGTGCCATGTCCGGCGCCGGCACCTGGATCCCCAACAACCATCACGCCAAGGCGGCCGGCATCCCCGACAGCGAGGAGGAAGCCTTGGCCTATCTCCATTCCGCTTCGCCCGCCGGCTGGGACCAGCATGAGGCCGAGCTGTGGGGAAGCTTTGTGCGCAATGCACCGGACCTGCTCCAGTTTCTCGAGGCCAAGACACCGCTGCGCTTCGAGCTCCTGTCCGAACCAGACCCCATGGCCGAGCGGGAAGGCGGCAAGGCGCAGGGCCGCATGCTTTCGCCCTATGCCCTGTCCCGCCGCATTCTCGGCCCGCTGGCCGGCAAGCTCCGACGCTCGACCCTGCCGCACATCTTCACCTATGGCGACATGATCGCGCTCGACCCCTACCATCACCCGATCCGGGCTGGGCTCAAGCGGCTGCCGGTGCTCATCGAGCGCGTGCTCACCGACACGCGCGGCCAGGGCTCGGCGCTCATGACCGGTCTGCTGAAGGGCTGCATCGACCATGGCTGCCGGCTCGGCCTTGGCATCGGCGCGAAGGACCTCGTCCTGGACGACACCGGGGCCGTGATCGGCGTGAAGCTTGATGACGGCATCACCATAGAGGCGCGGCGCGGGGTGGTGCTCGCCACCGGCGGCTTCGAATGGAACCCCGCCTTGTTCGAACAGCATTTCCCGGGCGGCGCCGAGCGCATCGGCAGCCCCCGTGCGAACACCGGCGATGGCCAGCTGATGGCTAAGCGGGCCGGCGCCAAGCTGGACCGCATGGACCAGGCCAATGTGCACCCCTGCCTGCCCACCATTTATGAAGGCAAGCTGCACGGCCTGCCCATGACCTTTCAGGCCGAGCCCTGCGCCATCGTGGTCAATGCCCGGGGCGTGCGCTTCGCCAGCGAGTACGACTACAATCTCGGCGAGGCGCTGGATCGCCGCGACCCCGCCACCGGCAAGCCGGCCAACCTACCCGCCTGGGTGATCGCCGACAGCACCTTTCTCACGCGCTCCCTGCCGTTCCGCTGGTATGCGCTGAAGCACAAGGGCTGGATCCGCAAGGCGCCCACCCTGCGCACGCTTGCCCGCAAGATCGGCGTGCCGACCGATGCGCTCGAGGCTACGGTTGCCCGCTACAATCATTTCGCCCGCGCAGGTCACGACGAGGACTTCCACCGCGGCGAAACCGTATGGGAGCGCTACAAGAGCAAGGGCGGGAAAGGGCCATATCCGAACCCTGCCATGGCCCCGATCGAAAAGCCGCCCTTCATCGCCTTGAGCCTCAACCGCTCCGTGCTCGGCACCAAGGGCGGCGCCCGCACCAATGCCCGCGGCCAGGTGCTGCGCGTCGATGACAGCGTGATCCCTGGCCTCTACTGCGCCGGCAATGCCATGGCCAACCCCATCGGCACGCGCGCGCTCGGCGCCGGCACCACCATCGGGCCCTGCATGACCTGGGGCTATATCTGCGGGAAGAGCCTGCTGGCCGACAATCGGTGACATTCCTTCCCTCCCAGGGGAGGTTCGGCGCGAAGCGCCGGGGTGGGGTCTTCCCACTTGGCCCCTGGATTGCCGCGTCAGGCGCGGCAATGACGTAAACTAGTGATATAATTGCGGAAATCGTCATGGCCCGGCTTGACCGGGCCATCCAGGGCCACACGGCACACGCTAACTTCCTGGCCCGTTGCGCCTACCTGTCCAACCGGTCCTGGATCCGGTGCAGCGGATGGATGAAGCGCGCCACCTGCACTGCGATGCCGTGGGAGGGCACCGTGCGCAACGGCGTCACCGGCACGGGGCTCTCATCCTCGGTGGTCTGGTCGGTCAGCAGACGCGCGGCGAGCGCGCCCACTTGCTGGCTCAAGGCCACGCCGCGCCCCGAATAGATCCCCGCGAACAGCGCGTTCTTGCCGATCCGCATCATGCGCGGCAGCCGGTCGGGCACCACGCCCAGAACGCCCTCCCAGTATTCCTGGATCGGCCTATCGTTTAGTTGCGGAAAGGTCTCATAGAGATGCCGGGCCACCTTGCGCTTGCCCCGCGCTTCCGCATCCTGCCAGACCGTGTGCGTGCCACCGGTGACGAGGCTGCCCACCGCATCCCGGCGATAGGCACGGATGTCGCGGCGTGTGTCCGACATCGCCATGTTTGCCGGCATCACCGTGCCCAGCAGGTTGCCGGAGATGGGCCCCGTGGCCGCCTGGAACACGCGCACCGGGATCACCACCCGCGCCAGGTCGGGCCAGAAATTGCCGGTGAGCGCGTTGGTGGCGATGATGATCTTGCCGGCCCGCACCCGGCCGCTGACCGCGCCCGCCGCATTGGCGCATTGAATGAGCCAGCCCTCCCCGTCCGGGCCGAGCCCGTCCGGGCTGAGCTTCACCACCTGGGTCTGCTCATAGATGGTGCAGCCGGCCGCTTCCGCCGCCCGCGCCAGCCCCAGCACCAGGGCATAAGGATTGACATGCCCGCCCGTCGTCGCCCGCCAGCCGCCGGCATAGTTTCGCGTGCCGGCCCGCTCCGCCAACTCGTCGCCGGGCACGAAGGCCACGGACGCACCCAGCGCCTGCCACTCGCTTACGAATGCGCGCGCCCGCGCCAGGGCCGCCTCGCTGTGACAGGCCTGCATCCAGCCCTGCTGCACCCCATCGCAGGCGATCCCGTATTCGGCAATCCGCCGGAACACGGTCTCCGCCGCGCTGGCCACCATCAGGTTATAGGCATCGCCCCGCTTTTCGCCGAGCACGGCGCGGATCTCGCTCGGCGCCGCCTTGGAGTGATGCGGGATCACCTGCCCGTTGTTGCGGCCCGATGCTGCCTGCCCGATTCGCGATTGCTCGAGCACCACCACTTGGGCCCCCGCCTTGCGCAGCTCCAGTGCCGCCGCAAGGCCGGTGAAGCCGCCGCCCAGCACCGCGAACTCCACATCCACATCCCCGCCGAGCGCTGGCCGCAGGATCTCCTTTTCCCTGGAGATCTTGCGCCAGTGGTGGGGCACGTTCGGGTCGATGGGCCGCGGCATGGCGACAGTCTCGCGATCGGGTTAAAGGTGGCTGTGGCCAGCCAGGTAAAGCTCCGCCAGGCTCGGGTCCGAGATCAGCTTCTCGGCGCCCCCCTCCAGGCGGCAATGGCCGGATTCCAGCACATACGCATAGTCGCCCACCTCCAGCGCCAGCCGCACGTTCTGCTCCACCAGCACAACCGAAATGTCCTTCTTGGCGAGATCGAGGATGATCTCGAAAATCTGGTGAATGAGCTTCGGCGCCAGCCCCAGCGAAGGCTCATCCAGCAGGATCAGCGTGGGCTGGGCCATCAGCGCCCGCCCGATGGCGAGCATCTGCTGCTGGCCGCCGGACATGCGGCTGGCCGGAGAATGCCGCCGCTCCCGCAGCACGGGAAACAGGTCATAGACCTCATCCCTGATCTCGCCGAAGCTCTTGCGGCCCCGGTCGATGAACGCGGCCTGCAGGTTCTCCTCCACCGTGAGCCGCTGGAAGATTTGCCGGCCCTCCGGCGCATGCGCCAGCCCGGCTCCCACGATCCGGTGCGCCTTCCAGCCGGTAATCTCCCGGCCCTGGAAGCTGATATGGCCGCCATGAATGGTGCACATGCCGGATATGGCATTCATCAGGGTGGACTTGCCCGCGCCATTGGCCCCGAGCACCACCACGATCTCCCCCGGCATCAGCTGGAGGTCAATGTCGAACAGGATCCGCGTTGACCCGTAGCCCGCGTTCAGCTTTTCGACTTTGAGCAACGGCTCGGATGGACTCGATGTCATCGACTGTACCCAGATAGGCCTGTTGAACCTGCTCGTTGGCTTGCACCTCGGCAGGGGTGCCCTGGGCGAGCAGGGCGCCATGATGGAGCACGATGACCCGGTCGCAGAGGGTCATCACCAGATCCATGTCGTGCTCGACCACGATCAGGATGAGGTCCGGACGCCGCAGCGCCGCCAGCCGCTTCTTCAGCTCCAGCGTCTCGCCATGGTTGAGCCCCGCCGCCGGCTCGTCCAGCAGCAGCACCCGCGGCTTGCGCACCAGCGCCCGGGCGATTTCCAGCATCCGCTGCCGGCCATAGGGCAGGCTGTTCGCATCCAGGTCAGCCACGTCCGCCAGCGCGAACTGCTCCAGCAGCGCCCGGCAATGGTCGAGCCGGCCGGCCTGCCGCGCCTTGGCATAGCCGGGAATGAAGATCTCCTTCCACACACCGTTCACGTCGCGCGGATAGAGGCAGACCTCCAGATTGTCGATCACCGACATCTGCTCGAACAGGCGGATGTTCTGGTACGTGCGGGCAATTCCGGCCAGGCTGATCTGATATTTCTTCAGCGTGTGCACGGGCATCCCGTCCAGCAGGATCTCACCACTGGTGACGGTATAGGAGCCCGCCGCCATGTTGATGAGCGTCGACTTGCCGGCGCCGTTCGGCCCGATGATCCCGTAGATCAGTCCGGGCTCGAAGGTCAGGCTCACGTCATCGGTGGCGATCACCGAGCCGAAGCGCTTGCTGACATTTCGGAAAACGAGGCTCATCGGAAACGCAACCACGAGAACAGGCTGGCCGGCGTGAAGCTGCGCGGCACCAGCCCGTGGGGCCGCACGATGATCAGCACCGCCATCAGCAGGCCGAGCAGCAGCATTCGGTATTCCGCATAGTCGCGCAAAAGCTCCGGCAGCAGGATGAGGATGAACGCACCCGCGATCACCCCCAGAATATTGCCGACGCCGCCGATCACGATGATCAGCACGATCAGCACCGACTCATGGAAGGTGAAGCTCTCCGGGCTCACGAAGCGCTGGAACGCCGCGAAGATCACTCCCGCGATAGACCCGATCACCGCGCTGATCGAGAACGCGGCGAGCTTGGCATTGGTGGTGTTGATGCCGATGCCGCGCGCCGCATCCTGGTCCTCGCGGATCGCCATCCATGCCTTGCCGAGGATCGAGTTCTGCAGCCGCCAGACCACGATACCCACAAGAATGCAGGTCACCAGCAGCAGCCAGAAGATGTCCTTGGGCGTCGAGATCGTCAGGCCGAACAGGTTGATGCGGTCGATGGCGGCGATGCCCTTCGGCCCGTTGGTCACCCGGTCGGCATTGTTGATCAGCACCCGGATGATTTCGCCGAACCCAAGCGTGACGATGGCGAGGTAGTCACCCCGCAACCGCAGCACCGGTATGCCCAGCAGAATGCCGGCGATGGCCCCCAGCACGCAGGCGATCAGCACGATGACCAGGAAGGGCAGGTGCAGGTCGAACATCGGGCTGGCCAGCAGCGCATAGGTATAGGCGCCGATCGCGTAGAACGCCACGAAACCGAGATCGAGCAGGCCGGCATAGCCGATGACGATATTCAGACCCATGCCGAGCAGCACATAGATCAGGATGCTGTCCAGCACGCGCACGTAGTAGTTCGGCATGAACGGCACGCAGGCCGCCAGCACCACCGCCGCCAGGATGAGCGCGAAGCCCACCACCTTGGTGGACGTGGCCGGCGCCTTGGTCGCGGACGAGCTCACGGCACTCATCAGAAGTCCCTCTTATAGACCATGGTCTCTTCCGAGACCCGCTCGCCGAGCAGGCCAGAGGGCTTGAACAGCAGCACGAGGATGAGGGCAGCGAAGGCAAAGATGTCGCGATATTCGGTACCGAGATAGCCGTCGGTCAGGATCGGCAGCATGGCGGTGCCGAACACCTCCAGGAAGCCCAGCACGAAGCCGCCGATCATGGCGCCGGGAATGCTGCCGATGCCGCCGAGAATGGCCGCGGTGAACGCCTTGAGGCCGACGATCACGCCCATGGTGGGCGTCATCACCCCGTAATAGCTGGCATACAGAATGCCGGCGATGGCGCCCAGACCGGGGCCGATGAAGAAGATCAGGCTGATCGCCTTGTCAATATCGATGCCGAGCAGCTGGGCCGTGCGCATGTTCTCGGAGACCGCCCGTACATTGATGCCGAGCCGTGTGCTCGACACGAAGCGGTTCAGCGCGAACATCAACAGCAGCGCGCAGAGGATGATGCCGATCTGCACCGTCGTGATATTGGCGCCGGCGAACTGGAGATGGATTGCCGGAAAGAGGGTGGCAAAGCCGATCGGCTGCGGGCCGGCCACGAGCTGCACCGCCGCCTGCAAGGCCAGTGAGATGCCGAGCGAGCTCAGCATGGGTGCGAGCCTGGAGCTGTGCCGCAGCGGCTTGTAGGCCGCCCGCTCGATGGCGACGCCAATCAGCCCGATGGCAATGAACGCACCAATGAAAATGAACAGCGCCCCGAAGAGCCCCGCCCCATGCGGGAACAAGAAAATCACGAAAATCAGCGCCGCATAGGCACCGAGCATGAACATCTCGCCATGGGCGAAATTGATGAGGCGGAGCACGCCATAGACCATGGTATAGCCAAGCGCGATCAGCGCGTAGATCGCGCCGATGGTCAGGGCGTTCACGGCCTGCTGAAGGATCAGTCCCGTCATTGATACCGCATCGAACGAGGTGGGCGGGTGCGGCCGACTGCGGCCACACCCCGATCAATGATCAGCTGCCGCTCTTGCCCGCCAGGACGAAGCCGTCGTCCTTGACTTCATAGAGGAAGATGGGAGCAGTCGTCAGTTCGCCTTCCGGCGTAAACTCGATCGGCCCCAGGGCTGAGTCGAACTTCACGTCATGCAGCACCGCCAGGATGCCCTCCCGGGTCGGCTCCTCGGCCAGCTTCACCGCCTCGCCAAGCACCTGGGCGGCGACATAGCCGTACACAGAATAGGCGCCGACGTCCTGGCCGAATTTCGCCTTGTAGTCCGCGGCGAACTTCTTCAGCGCCTCGGTCGAGTCCATCGGCGGCACCTGGAACGACACCAGCACGCCCTGGGCCGCATCCTTGCCCGCCTGGCTGATCAGGTCAGGCGTATAGCCGCCATCCGGCACGATGAGCCGGGCGTTCAGGCCCTGCTCCTTCATCTGCTTGGCGAACAGCGCCAGCTGCGGCATCACCGCGCCGAGATAGACCACGTCCGGCTGCTGGCCCTTGAGCTGGGTGATCAGCGCGGTGAAATCGACGTCCGTCGGGTTCACGGAAGAGGTCGACGTCACGGTGCCGCCTGCCTTGGTGAAGTTGTCCGAAAAGATTTCGGCCACGCCCTGGCCGAAAGCCTGCTTGTCGTGCACCACCGCGGCCTTCTCCGCCTTCAGCGTCTCGCGCGCATACTGCGCGGGGAAGCCGGCCTGGGCGAAATCGTTGGCGATCGGCCGCACGATATGCTCGAAGCCCTGCTGCGTGATCGCCGGGTTCGACGCAATGTTGATCTGCGGCATGCCGCAGTCGGAATAGATCGGCAGGGCTGGCAGAGCCACGCCGCTGTTGAAATGGGCCAGCACCGCGACAATCGAGTCGTCGTCGCAGAATTTCTGCGCCACCAGCGTGCCCTCGCGCGGGTCGGCCTTGTCGTCCTCACCGTGGAATACGAAGGTGTTGCCGTTGATGCCGCCGGCCGCGTTCACCTCGTCGAAATACATCCGCATGCCGTTCTGCAGCGTCGTGCCGAAATAGGCCTGCGGCCCCGTGATGGGGGCCGCCGCGCCGACGCCGAGCTCCTCGGCCTGGGCGCCGGCCGTCAGCAGCAAAGCGGCGACGATACCAGCGATCGTCCTTTTCATTCCCTGTCTCCCTATTCGAGAAGCAACTCACGTTGACAAGACATTCCCGCCTTCTAGGCCGTTCTTCAAGTCCCCCAGGAAGCGGGCGACGTCGGCCCCGTCGAGCACGCGATGATCCGCGGTCACACTGAAATGCGCGACCGGCCGTGTCTCGAGACGGCCGCCCTCGAACAGGGTGACATTGCGGAATGCGGGAACGGCGAGGATCGCGGCCGCCGGCGGGTTGAGCGCGGCCGTGAATGCGGTGACCCCGAAACTGCCGAGATTCGAGATCGAAAAGGTGCCACCAGTGATATCGGCGGGGCTGAGCCGTTGCGATTGCGCCTTCACCTTCAGCTCGGCCATGCGCTGGGCAATGGCCTCCGGGCCCAGGCTGTCGGCCCGGTGCACCACCGGCACCACCAGACCCAGGTCGGTGGCGATGGCAACGCCGATATTGATGTCGGCGTTGAACAGCACGCCCTTGCCGTCCCACTGCGCGTTGACGCGCGGGTGATGGCGCAAAATGCGCGCAACCGCGGCTATGATCAGGTCATTCAGCGTGGCGCGGCCGCCCTGCTGCTTGATGCGGGCCCGGGCTTCCAGAAGCTTGCCGCCGTCGATATCCATGCCCACCGTGAAGGCCGGAATGGCGGCCGCGCGCACCATGTGGCTGGCCATGGCCCGGCGGTAGCCCTCTCCTACCGCTGGCGAAGTCGCCGTTGCTGGCTGCGGTTGCGGCTGCGCCGTGGCGGAGGGTGGGAGCAGGGCCTCAACATCCGCCCGGCGGATGCGGCCGCCGGGGCCGGAGCCCTTGACACCGGTCAGGTCAATGCCGCGATCCCGGGCAATGCGCTTGGCCAGCGGTGAGGCAAACACTTTGGGCAGACGGCGGGCAAGCCCTGAGCTTTCCTCTCGTGCTTGCGCCTGAACCATGGGCGCCGCCGGCGCCGCTTCCGCCGGAGCCTCGGCGCCATTGGCGATCCGGGCCAGCACGGAGCCCACCTTGATCTCCTCGCCCGGCTTGGCCAGCAGTTCCTGCACCACGCCCGCTGTCGGCGCGGTGACCTCGGTCGCGGCCTTGGCCGTCTCGACCACCGCCAGCACCTGGCCCTCGCCCACCGCCGTGCCGGGGCTCACGGTCCATTCCACCAGCACGGCGGAATCCATGTATTCACCGCCGGCGCCCACCAGGGTCACGTCATGCAGCCCCTTGCCGCCGGCCGCCGACATCAGCCGGTCCTCCCGTCCATGGCCAGCACACCGGCGACGATCTTCTCGGCATCCGGCAGGACAGCAGTCTCCAGCGGCTGGCTGTAGGGAATGGGCGTGTCGAAGGTGCCGATCCGGCATACCGGCGCATCGAGATATTCGAAGGCCTGTTCGGAAATCGTGGCCGCCACCTCGGCCCCAAACCCGCCGAAGCGCCAGCCTTCATTCACCACCACTGCCCGCGTTGTCTTCTTCACCGAGGCGATGATCGTTTCCGTATCCAGCGGCCGCAGGCTGCGCAGGTCGATCACCTCGGCCGAGATGCCGCGGCCGGCCAGCGCCTCCGCCGCCTTCTCCGCCTCCAGCACCATTTTGGAATTGGCGATCAGCGTGACGTCGCTGCCCTCACGCACCATCCGCGCCTTGCCAATCTCCACCACATGGTCACCGTCCGGCACCTCGCCCGCGCTGTTGTAGAGCAGCTTGTGCTCCAGAAAGACCACCGGGTTCGGGTCGCGTATGGCGGCGGTCAGCAGGCCCTTGGCATCGGCGGGGGTCACCGGGCTCACCACCTTGATGCCGGGAATATGCGCCACCAGCGCATCCAGCGACTTCGAGTGCTGGGCTCCGGCACCCGAGCCGCCGCCGCCTTGCGTGCGGATGACCATAGGCACCTGCACCGGCCACAGATAGGGCAGGACAGACGCTTGGTTGATCAGGGCATCCAGCGTCAGCGGCAGGAAATCCGCATACATGATCTCCAGCACCGGCTTGAGCCCGCTCATCGCCGCGCCCACGCACATATAGGTCATCGCCTGCTCGGAAATCGGCGTATCGCGCACCCGAAGATCGCCGAACTCGGCTTGCAGGTCGCGCGTCACCTTGAACACGCCGCCATAGATGCCGATGTCCTCGCCGTAGAGCACGACTGATTGATCCCGCAGCATCTCGCTGCGCAGCGCCTCACGCAGCGCCTCCGCATACCGCATGCGCGCCATCAGTGCGTCTCCACGAATTCCGGCACATCGGCCTCGGCGGCATCGGGCAGCGGGTCGGAAAGGGCCTGCTCGAAGGCGCTGTCGCAGGCGGCAACAGCCTCTTCCTCCGCCTGGCGCACCCGCGCCTCGCCGGTCAGGTCCAGCAGCAGCTTGCGCGTGCGCAGGATGGGGTCGCGCGGCCGCCACGCATCAATCTCGTCCTGGGGCTGGTAGCCACCCATGTCGCTGGTCGAGAAGCCCACCAGCCGGTAGGTCTTCGCCTCGATGAAGGTCGGCCCCTCGCCGGCGCGCGCCCGCTCCACCGCCTCGCTCACCGTGTCATAGACCTGGAGCACGTCATTGCCGTCGATCTTGACGCCCGGCATGTTGTATCCGGCGGCGCGCACCACCAGGTCCTCCACCGCCGATTGGTAACGGGCATGGGCGGTCAAGCCGTATTCGTTATGCTCGCAGATGAACACGATCGGCAGCTTCCACAGGCCCGCCATGTTCATGGCCTCGTGGCAGATGCCCGCCTGAGCCGCGCCATCGCCGAAAAAGGTCACCGCAACCTCGCCGCAGCCATGCAGCTGATGGGCCAGCGCCTGGCCAAGCGCCAGGGGAATGCCGGCGCCGACGATGGCGTTGCCGCCGACCATACCCTGTTCCACGTCGGCGATCAGCATATGGCCGGCCTTGCCGCGGCTATAGCCGGTGGCGCGGCCGAAGATCTCCGCCACGATGCGGTGCGGATCAAGGCCCTTGCCCACGTAATGGGCGTGTCCCCTATGGGTGCTGGTGACGGTGTCCGTCGCCCGCAGCGGCGCCGTGCCGCCGATGCCGACCGCCTCCTGCCCGTCGCAGCGATGAATAGGTCCCCGTGTCCGGCCCTGCTTGTGCAACTCGCCCAGCCGTTCTTCCATCCGCCGGACGAGCACCATCTTGCCGAACATGTCGAGCAGAAGCTCCGGGTCGGGCGCATTGCGCAGGCCCGCCGGGAGAGAAGCCGCCTCACCCATTGGTCTCCAATCCTCCACTGCGAATTATCGCAGCAGAAGGCTGGCCGATCGTCAAGCAAAAGTGTCGACACATGTGCATTTAATTAGCCGACTCACACAACCGGGCTGCGCCCCAGCTCCGTCTGCTCGGGGCTCTCCGAGCCGTTCGCCGTCTCAGCGTAGAGCTTGAAGAAAGCCTCCTTCATCACCACCGTCGCATCGTCCACGGTAAGCGAAATATGCCCCTGCAGCAGCTGTTTGCCGGCCTCGGCATCGCGCGCCTTCAGCGCCTCCACGATCCGGGTGTGCTCGATCACGCTCTTCGGATGCTGCTTGCCGTGGGCGATCTGGATGCGCCGGACGAAACGGATCCGCGCGTTGACGCTCTCCAGCACACCGACGATCTCCTCGTTCCCGGCGAGCTGCGCGAGCCGCATGTGGAACTGCTCGTCGAGCGCCAGAATCTCGTCCGCATCCTCATGTCTGTAGCGTTCCAATGCCTGGCTCCAGAACGCCTCCACCCCGGCGATCGCCTCATCGCTGGCGCGGGCGCAGGCCAGGGCGAAGCCGCCCTGCTCGATGACGGTCCTGAGCTCGAACAGCTTCAGCAGGATGTCGATATCGGGCGCCCGAAAGAAGAAACCGCGGTTTGGCTGAAATCCGAGAAAGCCCTCGCTCGCCAGCCTGTTCAGTGCCTCGCGCACGGGGGTGCGGCTCACATCCAGCTGCCGGGCCAGCTGCACCTCGTTGATCCGCTCGTCCGGCCTGAGCCGGAAGTCCATCGCCAGGCTGCGGATCACGCGGTAGACACGCTCGGCACTGTCCGCACGGCGAGGAACACGAGATCTCGTCTGGCTTGAACTTGTCATCGGCTGCGCTGCCACCTCGCGAAGGGGCGAATTTACGTATTGAACATCCCGATGCAGGCTGGTTCCGTCAAGCCTGATGAGATATCCATCCAGCAGCCGCCGTTAGCCGGCCTTTCCCCGCGCCGGGAACACGAACCCGCCGAAGGCCTGATCCGTCGGCACCACTTCGATGAAGCTCAGGTCCACCCGCTCCGGCAGGGTAAGGGCCGCGGCCAGCGCCTCGGCCACATCTTCCGGCTGCACGGCCCGATGCGATTGATAGAGCGATGACTTCAGCTTGTCGCGATCGCCGCCGAAGCTTTCGAGATAGATGTCGGTCTCGACCCGCCCCGGGCTGATCTCGGTCACCCGCACGCCTGTCCCGGCAAGGTCATAGCGCAGCACCGTTCCGGCATGGGAGAGGCCAGCCTTGGCCGCCGCATATGGGGCCGATCCGGGAAGCGTGTATCTCGATGCCGTCGTCGTCAGGTTAAAGATGTGGCCCCGCCCGCGCGCGATCATTCCGGGCAGAACCGCCTGCGTCAGCTGCAGCGGCGCCGTGAGATTGACGGCGATCATCCGCGCGACATCCCCCGGGCTGATCTCCTGCAGCGGCTTCACCGCCGTGATCAGCCCCGCATTGTTGACGAGAACGTCCACATCCAAGTCTCTCACCGCCTCGAGCATGCTGTCGGTTTTTTCCAGATCAGCCACGATCGGGCGGATGCCGAGCTCCGCTGCGAGCCGGTCTAGAGCCGCGCCATCGCGTGCCAGCCCGAACACCTCCAGATCGAGAGCCCGCAGCTTCCGCGTGATCGCAAGCCCGATACCCTTGGAAGCCCCTGTCACCAAAGCGCTGCGATAGTTCATTGCTCATCCCTTGTTCCAAAAATGGCCTGCCTTCCCTGTCCACCAACAACAGGGTTGTGGAACGGGCGTTTCCCGCCGATGAATAGCGGGCTTGAAGGAGGAGGTCTTATGGATCCTATCCAAACAGAATTTCTGTTCGAGATGCGCATCGGTGTAAACGCCCCGCTCTCGGTGGGCAAGACGGAAGCCGGCGAGCGCCGGTTCACGGTGATCACCGGTGGCCGGTTCGAGGGCCCCAGGCTCAAGGGCGAAATTCTCCCCGGCGGCGCCGACTCCATCTTCATCGAGCCGGACGGCATGACCAAGATCGACGTGCGTGGTGTCCTCAGAACCGATGATGGCGCCCTGATCTATATGCAATATATCGGCCGCCGACACGGTCCGGCCGAAGTGATGGCTCGGCTTGCCCGTGGCGAGAATGTTGACCCCTCGGAATACTACTTCCGCACCGCCCTGACCTTCGAGACCGGCGACCGCCGCTATGCCTGGCTCAATGGTGTGGTCGCCGTGGCCACCGGCAACCGGCCACCGCAGGGCCCTACCTATAAAGTGTATCGATTGCTCTAATACACCAAATGGTGGCATAGGCATGCAATTCCAGCCGCTGATTCGATGAAGAATTGCCACATGCCTGATCTTCCCACCGTACACACGCTCTGGATCGGGTCGTCTCTGGGCCCTCTCGCCAGAGCGTGTCTGAAATCGTTCCTCGCTGTCGGCCACCCCGTCATCCTGCACGTCTATGAAAATATGCCGGACGTGCCTGCCGGCATCGAGCTGAGAGACGCTAGCGAGACCCTGTCCCGTGACCGCCTCTTCCGTCATCGCAAGGGCAGCATCTCGCCTTTCGCAGACGTGTTCCGTTACCGCTTGCTCCGCAATGGCGCTGAACTCTATGCGGATTGCGATGTCTACTGCCTGCGCCCGATACCCCGGGCCGACTACATCTTCGGCTTGCAGGACGACTCGATCATCAACAATGCTGTCTTGGCGTTGCCAGCGGATTCATCGCTCCTGGCGACCCTGATCAGCATCACAGAGCAGCCGCATTTCGTGCCGCCCTGGCTTCCCCGCTCGAAGCGATGGCGGTTGGCATTATCGTCCCGCGCAAGGATACGCAGGCTTCCCGCCGCATTGCCGTGGGGAAGTCTCGGCCCCAATGCCCTCACGCACTACGCCAAGCGGCTCGGCGTGCACCATCTCGCTCTGCCTGTAGATGTGTTCTATCCCGTCAGTCCCGGGTGCAGCTCACTGCTCTGCGATCCGGAACTGTCCATTGAAGATCTGGTCACCCCCCGCACACGCTGCATCCACCTTTGGAACGAAGTGCTCCGGCGCCGAATGCCACATATCCCGCGCTCCTCACCACTCGGGCGTATCTTGGCTCTGCGCGCAGACGTTCAACTGAACGCGGCCTAGGTAGACTGTCGAAGCGATTCAACTATCGAGGGTTGTCACAAAAAATAACCTTCATAAGATGAGCGACGATTCTCGAAGCTCATGAGCAATGGAATGGCGGCGCTCCCCGTTGTGCACACATTTTGGATCGGTCCCAAGCTCGGTCCGGTGGCCACTGCGTGTTTGAGGTCCTTTCTCACCGTCGGGCATCCGGTGGTACTCCACGTCTATGACGAGCCCGCCGACACACCCCCCGGCATCGTCCTGCGAGATGCGAACGAGATCGTCCCGCGTGACCGAGTTGTCCAGCATCAGCAATCGGGGAGCTACGCGCTTTTCTCTGACATTTTCCGCTACCGGCTACTGCGCAATGGGGCCGATCTCTATGCCGACTGTGATGTCTTTTGCCTAAAGCCGATCCCGCGCAACGATTACGTCTTCGGTTATCAGGATATTCGCTTCATCAACGGCGCCGTCTTGGCGCTGCCTCCCCAATCGGAATTGCTGCAGACGCTCTTGAGCATTTCCGAAGACCCTGGCTTTATACCGCCGTGGCTGTCGCGCGCCAAACAGCGGCGTCTGCGCTGGGCCAAGCGGCTGAGGCGGCATCCGGGGCTGCCCGCCCTCACATGGGGAAGTATCGGCCCTCTTGCGATCACACATTTCGCCAAGCAGCTTGGCGTGGATCATTTGGCGCAGCCTATCGATATCTTCTACCCGGTCAGCTACTGGCACTTCTCGCTGCTGTTGGACCCCGACCTCGCCTTGTCCGAGCTTGTCACCACCCGCAGCTGCTGTGTCCATCTCTGGAACGAGCTGATTCGAGAAAAGAATCCCGTCGTGCCGCCGTCATCGCCGCTCGGGCGCATGCTTGAGCTCGAGACCGAGACCCAGCTGAAGGCAGCCTGACCTTTCCGGCCAGGTCGCTACCTCTGGCGCGCCATTTCACAGCGCGCCGTTTTCCGCCTGTGCCTTGAGGATGGCAATGAGGCCGGCATCGCGCTGCACCCTCAATTCCTCTTCGCTACGGCCGCCTACGATATCCCCCGTCTGCCGGATGACCGCTGCTCGGGTCTCAGGATCAAGCTCGGCATCGCCCAGCGTGGACCAGATCGCCTCATAGGTCGGCCCATACTTCATGAGGAATTCCTCGATGCCACCCGCACCAAGGTGATTTGACACGAACGACCCCTGCAGCGTCCATTTCGGCCCCGGGCCGTAGCAGAAGGCCCGGTCGATATCGGCCGCCGTGGCGACCCCTGAGCGGATGAGATAGAAAGCCTCCCGCCACATCGCCCCCATCAGCCTCAGGGCGATGTGGCCGGTGATCTCGCGCGAGAGGACCACCGGCTTCTTGCCACAGGCCTCATACACTTGCCGCGCCTGCTCCACCGCCCAGGGCGCTGTCTTCTGGCCCCCCACGATCTCCACCAGCGGCATGAGATGGGCGGGGTTGAAGGGATGGCCGAGCACGACCCGTTCGGGCCGCGTGCAGTCTGCTTGCATATCCGACACCAGCAGCGCGGATGACGACGAGGCGATCACCACGTCAGCGGCCACCGCACCCTCAATGTCTCGCAACAGCTGCCGTTTGAGGTCGAGCGTCTCCGGCGCGTTCTCCTGCACGAAATCCACCGCCTGGAACCCGTCCTCCAGGCGTGCAGTGAAGGTGATGCGGCCGCGCGGGCATTTTGCCGGGGCAAGAGCCTCGATCTCGGCGAACAGCTCTCCGCACGAGGCCTCGAAGGCATCCCACCTGGCGCGATCGGCATCCTGCGCCACCACATCCAGTCCGGCATGGGCGAATACCGCGGCCCACCGCGCCCCGATCAGGCCGAGGCCAACCACGCCAATCGTGCGCACGTCTCTCATGAAGCTCTCTCGGGCAGGAAGGAAAACAGTGCGTCGAGATAGGCGCGCGGTTCGGTGTGCGGCATGAAATGACCACCGCGCGGCAAGAGCGCGAGCTTCGCCCGCGGAATGCGCTCTGCCAGTATCTCGCTGTGATAGGCAGGCACGATCATGTCGTCCGCCGCCGCGATCACCAGGGTCGGCGCGTCGATACCCGCCAGATCCTCGAGCCGGTCATGGGCCAGCACCGCCTGGATCCGCGCTTGGGTGATCTCCTCTTCCTGCGCCACATTGGCCGGCAGCGCCGACTCCAGCTCGGCGGCGAACGCCTGCTCATTGGCGCGGATCCAGTAGGGCGGATATTGCAGCAAGGCACCCATGCGCCGATATTCGTCATAGCCTGCCGCCCTGAGCACCGCGAGCCGGCTGTCGAATAGCGCGCGAAAATAGACACAAGGCTGCGCCCAGGTGGCCGACAACACCAGCTGCTCCACCTTTTCCGGCCGGGCCAGCGCCAGTTCCTGCAGAATGGCGCCGCCCGTCGAATGTCCCACCAGCGCAGACCTGTCGCAGCCGAGCTCGGCCAAAAGGCAAAGAAGGTCTGCTGCCATGCCGGCCACGCTGAACGGTCCGGAAACGCGGCTTGAACGGCCCGTGCCCAGGTGATCGTAGGTCACTACCGTGAACGCGCGCGCAAGCTCATTCCGCACCGGGCGCCAGAAGGAGCCCCGTCCCCCAAGCCCGCTCACCAGCACCAGCGGCGGGCCGTCTCCCGCGACCTCGTATGCGATCTTCCCGCCCTCCGGCAGGCGCAGGTTGAAGGCCATCGACTAGTCCTCGACGGGATCTGCGAACACCGTATTACGCTCGATCTCGTGCACATTCGCCGGCCGCGGGAAGTTTGCCGGCGCCGGTTCGCCCGCTTTGCGCGGACGGCCGATCTGCCGGAAGAAATCCTCGAGCCCGTGCGGCGACATGGTCCATAGCAGCTTCAGGTCCTCGTCGCCGTCGTTGATGAACTTGTGCTCCACGTTCTTGGGCAGCATGATCAGCGTGCCCGGCCGCATCGGGTGCTCCTCGTCCCCGACAATGGCCCTTCCCTTGCCGCCCCAGACGAACAGCACCTCCAGGTTCCGGTCATGGGCGTGCTTGCGGATATAGGAATGGGGCGCCACCACCTGGATCCCGACGGAGAACGGTCCGTCCCAGTTCTCCGGCGTCAGCTTGACGGTCACATAGCCATTGGCCGGCACCGGCTGCCAGTAGGAATCGCCATCATCATCATGCAGGACCAAACCCTTCGTGAACCTCGACTGCGCTTCTTGAGCCATGTCTCCCTCCTTGGACAGCGCGATCACCCGGCCACCGGCTCGGCGGTGATCGCTTCGTTGAGGTCGTTCCACCGGATCATAAGGTCAAGCCACGCTGAAAGCCGGCCCACGATCAGGATGGCGTCGTCGATCACCGGCCCGACCGGCGCGCCCTTGTCACGCAGCGCACAGGCGATGGCATCGAGCGCCGTGGCACTCTCGTCCAAATGGCAGAAATTGCGCAGGCGGGTGGCGGCCTTGTCCACCGCCAACGCCGCACCGCTTCGAACGACAGCCGCATCCTCACGCTGCAGCGCCTCCCGGCTCCACCAGAGCAGTTCGTGCAGGTTGCGCGCATCCGCTTCTGCATAGATCATCGGCCCGATCGGATGCATGATGCCCCGCCGGCTGGGCAGGGCCGCGACTTCATCCGGCATTCGGGCCCACATGGCCGAGCGGAGCGCGGCGAGAGGCGAGGCTGCTGTCTCCTCGACCCCAGCCAGAGCTTCACCTATGGGCGTCAGCCGCACCGTGTTGATGACACGACCTTGCGTCAAGCGCACCCGTTCGCCGAGAGCCGCAACCAGCTCGACCGGGCATTCGGCGCGTCCAAGCGGCGTCACCGTCGCCGTCTCCGCCTGCAACGGCGCAAACGAGATCTCCAGGAACTGCCGTTCCGGCCAATAGAAGAACGCGCCCGCCGGCATGTCCATCACATGGCTCGATCCCTCGACATCGCACACGAATGGCGCGTGCCAATAGATATGGCTGCCGGCGATCTTGGGCGTATGGAGCTGCGCCTCCATGGGCATGCTCCGGTGAAGGGCTGCAACCGTGCGCGGCGCCGCGGCCTCGTCGCAGACCAGCGGTATATCGCCCAGCTCGGTTTCGAGAACGAATTGACAGATCTTGGTCATCGGCTCCG
Source organism: Rhodoligotrophos defluvii (assembly GCF_005281615.1). Classification (NCBI taxonomy): domain Bacteria; kingdom Pseudomonadati; phylum Pseudomonadota; class Alphaproteobacteria; order Hyphomicrobiales; family Rhodoligotrophaceae; genus Rhodoligotrophos; species Rhodoligotrophos defluvii. The sequence goes on from NZ_SZZM01000002.1 coordinate 610,040, forward strand.
CACTGCTTTGCCGACAAAAGTGTATGCACTTAAGGGGGCCAATGGTAAAGGACAAACGCGAACCGTCACCGGATTTTCATGAATGGCGCAGGCCGCAACAGCTGATTCTCCGCTTTCTCCACAAGCTGCTGCTCGGCCACTTGCCGCACATAGGCTTGCCATTCCGGGTCCGCCGCCATCTTGTCTCGGCGCGCTTGGCGATCGTCTGCGCTCTCGTACTTCCAGATGTGGGTGACCTGGTTGAGGTGCCCAACCTCCGAATAGAAGAAGGCGTAAGGCTCCCCGAGGTACTTCCGCTGCATCGGCAGCGCCACGCTCTCATACAGCTTCAGAAAATCATGGAGCCGGTTGGCGCGTATCGTATAGACTCGATGGTCGAAGATCATGATCCCAGCCCTTCCAACAAGCGTGCACTATGATCGGGGACGCTGCTTATCCGTTTCCTGGTGCGATGGCCAGACCAGGCTGCAACCTTGCCCGTCCAGCAGCATTTTTTCGAGAAGTGTGCGACGACGCAGGTCCAAAGGAACCAGCGCGAGGGGAGAACGTTGCAATATCTTAATGATACCCGCATCATCATCCAGAAAATTGAGGCTTTAATTGACATTGGACCGGTCGACCTGATCGATATCGGCCCAAACGGCAATGAGTGATCCCTCCCAACCATCCGAGCCCGATAGCAGTCACGCAGCCCGGCTGCGTTCCCCCACGCCAGATGCGGCTCCGCCGCGGCACCTGGGCGGCAGAAGCCGCCTCGCGTCAAGCGTTGCGCGCTTACCCGCGCACCTGACCCGCTGCCAAGGCCTGAGGCCTGAAAGGAACGTCTCGTGGACTTCAATTTCGATTGGATAAGTGATCCAACCGCCTGGCTCGGCCTCGGCACCCTGATCGTTCTCGAGATCGTCCTCGGGATCGACAACCTCATTTTCATTGCCATCCTCGCCGACAAGCTGCCGCGCGACGAACGGGACAAGGCCCGCCTCGTCGGCCTGTCGCTGGCCTTGCTCATGCGCCTGGGCCTGCTTGCCGGCATCTCCTGGATGGTGACCCTGACCCGGCCGCTGTTCACCATTTTCGGCTTCGGCCTGTCGGGCCGTGATCTGATCCTCATCGTGGGCGGCCTCTTCCTCCTGTTCAAGGCCACGACCGAACTGCACGAGCGCCTGGAGGGAGATCACGGTGAAGAGCGCAAAACGCCGGTTCGGGCCAAGCTCTGGCAGGTGATCGTCCAGATCATCGTGCTCGACGCCGTATTCTCGCTTGATTCGGTCATCACCGCCGTCGGCATGGTCAATCACCTGTCGATCATGATGATCGCGGTGATCATTGCCGTCGTGCTGATGATGCTGGCGAGCCGCCCGCTCATGAATTTCGTCAGCGCCCATCCGACAGTGGTCATCCTGTGTCTGGGCTTCCTGCTGATGATCGGCTTCAGCCTCGTGGTCGAGGGCTTGGGCTTCCACATCCCCAAGGGCTATCTCTACGCCGCCATCGGCTTCTCCGTTCTCATCGAGGCGTTCAACCAGCTCGCCCGGCGCAACAAGATGCGCCTCGCCACGACCATCAATGTCCGCGACCGAACGGCGGCCGCCGTCTTGCGCCTGCTCGGCGGCGGCAAGCCGGAGCCGGATGCGGACGCGGAGCTTGCGGCCCTCGCGTCCACCGGCAATGTGGAAGAGCTGTTCGGTCCGGAGGAACGCTCCATGGTGCAGGGCGTCATGACCCTGGGCGAGCGTCCGGTGCGCACCATCATGACGCCGCGCACCGAGGTGATTTGGCTCGACCCGAGCTCGCCCCAGGAAGAGCTGAAGCGGAAGATCCTGGATTCCGGCCGGTCGCGCTTCCCCATTGCCCATAGCGACATCGACAATGTGGTCGGCATCGCCCTCGCCAAGGACTTGCTCAGCGCCATCGTCAACAAGGGCGAGATCGATCTCGAACGGGCCATGCGCGAGCCGCTGATCGTGCATGACCGCATGAACGTGCTGCAGGTGATGGAACAGCTGCGCGACTCCCCGGTGCAGCTCGCCATGGTGTTCGATGAATATGGCTCTCTGGAAGGGGTGGTAACCCCGACCGACGTGCTCGAAGCCATCACCGGCGGCTTTCCGGAGGAAGGCGAGATCGGGCCGCGCTTCGAAACCGAGCCGGACGGCTCGTGGCTGGTGGACGGGCAGACCGATATCCATCGCCTCAGCCAGGTGCTGGATGTCGACCTCACCGATGAAGACGACCGCTATTCGACCCTGGCGGGCTTCCTGCTCTGGCAGGTCGGCTATCTGCCCAAGCAGGGCGAGAAGATCTCGGCCGAGGGCTTCGATTTCGAGATCGTGGAGATGGACGGCGGGCGCCGTATCGGTCTCGTTCGCATCCGCCGCATTCCGGAGCCTGAATAGAACGGCCGCACAACCCAACGGAAGGAGAATGGCCATGCTCATCGAGGATTACGCGATCATCGGCAACATGATCTCGGCGGCCCTGGTGAGCAGAACCGGCTCCATAGATTGGCTCTGCCTGCCACGGTTCGATTCAGCCGCGTGCTTTGCGGCTCTGCTCGGCACCAAGGAAAATGGCCACTGGTCGCTGTGCCCGATCGAGGAGGTGAAGAAGACCACACGACGCTATCTGCCCGACACCGCCATTGTTGAAACTACCTTCCAGACCAAGAGCGGAGCGGTGGCCATCTACGACTTCATGCCGCTGACCACGGACGAGACAAAGGTCGACGTCATCCGCCTGGTCAAAGGTCTGCGCGGCAGCGTGGACATCCACATGGACTTCGTGCTGCGCTTCAACTATGGCCAGGCCGTGCCGTGGGTCAGGCGGCATGACTATGGCCTGAGCGCCATCGCCGGCCCCGACGCGGTGGCGCTGCACACCCCGGTGGCCCTGCGCGGCCATGACCTCAAGACCATAGCGGATTTCACGGTGCGCGAGGGCGACTATGTGCCCTTCACCCTCTCCTACCACAACTCTCACAAGACCCCGCATTTCGTGCCGGACCGCCAGGAGAGCCTGGAAGCGACCACCCGCTGGTGGCGGGAGTGGTCGGCCCGCGCCCGGGTCGACCATATCCCGGAATATTGGCGCGAGGCGGTCATCCGCTCGTTGATCACTCTGAAGCTGCTCACCTATCAGCCGACCGGCGGCATTGTCGCCGCCGCGACCACCTCGCTGCCGGAAGCCATCGGCGGTGCGCGCAACTGGGATTATCGCTACTGCTGGATCCGTGATTCCACCCTCACCCTCTACGCCCTGCTCAACGCCGGCTATCGGGAAGAGGCCGAAGCCTGGCGCCAATGGCTGCTGCGCGCCGCCGCCGGCCACCCCCAGCAGCTGCACATCATGTACGGTATAGGCGGCGAGCGCTGGCTTCCGGAAAACGAGATCCCCTGGCTCTCCGGTTACGAGAACAGCAGGCCCGTGCGTATCGGCAATGGTGCTTCCGGCCAGACGCAGCTGGACGTGTTCGGCGAGCTGCTCGATGTCCTGCATGCCGCCTACAAGGCCAAGCTGACTTTCGTCGAGGATTCATGGCGGGTCCAGAAGGTGCTGCTCAATCACCTGGAGAAGGTGTGGCAGCAGCCGGATCACGGCATCTGGGAGGTGCGCGGGCCAAAGCAGCGCTTCACCCATTCCCAGATCATGTCCTGGGTGGCCTTCGACCGCGGCATCAAGACGGCGGACGAGCGCGGACTCAATGCGCCGGTCGATCGCTGGCGCCAGGTCCGCGCCGAAATCCGCGAAGCGGTGCTCGCTAAGGGTTTCGATGCGAAGCGCAACACCTTCGTACAGAGCTTCGGCAGCAAGAATCTGGATGCCTCCCTGCTGCTCATCCCGCAGGTCGGCTTCCTCAAGCCGAAAGACTCCCGGGTGCTCGGCACGGTGGCGGCCATCGAGCAGGAGCTGATTGAGGACGGCTTCGTCATGCGCTACTCCACCGACCATGTAAACGACGGGGTCGGCGGCGAAGAAGGCTGCTTCCTCGCCTGCTCCTTCTGGTTGGCGGATGCCTATGCCATGCAGGGACGGCTGGATGACGCCGGCGCGCTGTTCGAGCGCCTATGCGGGTTGCGCAATGACGTCGGTCTCCTGGCGGAGGAATACGATCCTCGCCGCCGTCGGCTGGTGGGCAATTTCCCGCAGTCCTTCTCCCATGTCGGACTGGTGAATACCGCCTTCAATCTGTCTCACGCCTATGGCCCGGCAAGGCAGCGCGCCAAGCGTGACGCGCCGGCGCGCCCGGCGCACGAGAAGGTCGAGGCTTGAGGGCTCCAACAGCAGCCGTCAGGCGGCACGCGCCGCCTGCCGGGCCCGGCCGATCGCCTGTTCCACCGAGCGGGTGAACATGTCGATGATCTCAGCCAGTTCCGCGTCGCTGGCATTGTAGGGCGGCGAGATGATCACCGTGTCGCCCGCAACCCCGTCGACATTGCCGGTGCAGGGATAGCAGATCAATCCATTGGCGAAAGCGGTGTTGCCGATATCCGCATGCACCTTCAGCTGCGGCGGGAACGGCCGCTTGCTCTCCGGATCCTCCACCAGCTCCACGCCGATGAAATAGCCCCGGCCGCGTACGTCGCCCACCTCCGGAATGTGGGCAAGGGCGCGCCGCAGCTCGTCCTGGAACGTCGCCCCGCGCACCCGCACCCGTTCCACCAGGTTCTCGCGCTTGATCAGCTTCTGCACCGCCACGCCCGCCGCGCACGCCGCCGTGTGGCCGGTAAACGTGTGGCCGGTCTGCGCACCGCCATGGGCGCTCACGATCGTTTCGTGGATATGGTCGCTGTACAGGGAAGCCCCCAGCGGCACATAGCCCGCGGCGAGCCCCTTCGCCACCGACATCAGGTCGGGCATCACCCCGTCATGCTCCAGCGCCCGCCAGGTGCCGACCCGGCCCGACCCGCACATCACCTCGTCGGAAATCACCAGGATGTCGTGCTTGCGGCACACGGCGGCAACCGCTTGAGCATAGCCCCGCGGGGCCGGCACCACGCCGCCCGCAGCCCCCACCACGGGCTCGAAGATGAAGGCTGCGATCTTGTCCGCGCCCACCCGCAGGATTTCGTCCTCCAGCTCCCGGGCGAGATAGCCGGCCAGCTCGTCCGAGGACACCCCGGCCGGCCGCCGGTAGTCATTGGCGGCGGACACGCGGGACACGTCGATCAGGCTGCCCTCGAATGCGGCGCGCCTGGCCCGGAAACCGGAGACCGACAGGGCACCCAGGGTGTTGCCGTGCCATGACCGCTCGCGGGCGATGAAGCGCCGTTTGCTCATCTTGCCCTTCGCCGCCCAGTACTGCAGGGCGATCTTGAGGCAGGACTCGACCGCTTCCGAACCGCTGGACACGAACACCATGTTGCGGAACCCGGTCAGCTCGTGGACGATATGGGCAAGCTCTTCCGCCGCATCGCTGGTGAAGAGATAGCGGTAGCCATGCGCGATCTTGTCGAGCTGCGCCTTGATCGCTTCGTTCACTTCCGCGTTGGCATGGCCGATCGCATAGACCGCCGGTCCGCCGGACCCGTCGAGATAGCGCTTGCCATCCACGTCATAGAGATAGCTGCCGCGGCCATAGGCGATCTTTGGCAGGCCTTCCACGCCGAAGCTGCTTGGGCTGCGGGTCACGAGTTTTTCCTGAGCGGTCATCTGGCGGCGTCCCCGTTATGCGCCCACAACCAGGCTGGGGCGCCTCTCAAGCCTTTCAAGATAAGACTTTATCCTGCGGCATCCGTCCAGCAGCTCGTCCTCGCCAACGGTATAGGAAATGCGCAGATAGCCCTCGGCGCTCTTCCCGAAAGCGGTGGCGTCGAGAACCGCAACCCCCATCTCGCTGTAGAGGCCCCAGGCGAAATCGCGGCTGCTCATGCCGGTCTCCCGCACGTCCGCGATAAGGAACATGCCGGCCTGCGGCTTGAGGCACTTCAGCATGGGCAGCACGCTGAGCTCGCCATAGAGCAGGTCGCGCCGGCGCAGATAGATCTCCCGCATGCGGGCGACCTCCTGCGTACCCTCGTTCAAGGCCTTGGTGGCGGCGGTCTGAATGAACCCAGGCAAACCATAAAGCATGCACAGGGCAAGCTTTTCCGCATGCCGGATCAGCTCTTCCGGGCCGACCATCCAGCCCACCCGCCAACCGGTCATGGCATGGGACTTCGACAGGCTGCCGATGGTCACCGTGCGCTCGGCCATACCGGGAAGCGCACCGATGCCCACATGGGGCGCTTCGAAGGTCAGCGCCGCATAGACCTCGTCGGACACCACCCACAGGTCATGGCGCCGCGCGATATCCGCGATGCCCTCCAGCTCTTCCCGGGTGAGCACCACCCCCGTCGGGTTGTTCGGATTGGCGATGAAGATCGCGCGGGTGCGCTCGGTCACCGCCGCCTCGATGGCGGCGAGATCGGGCCGGAAGCCGCGGGACGCGGGCTGCGAGACTGGCACCAGAGTGGCGCCGGACGCACGGATGCTCGCCTCGTAGGTCACATACATCGGCTCCAGCGAGATCACCTCGTCGCCGGGCTGGGTCAGCAGCAGGCTCGCGGCGAACAAACCGTTCTGCGCGCCGGCCAGAATGATCACGTTTTGCGGCCCGACGGCCTGGCCATTAATGCGCCGGTGCTGGGCCGCCACCGCTTGCCGCAGCGGCTCGCGTCCCAAGATCTCCGCATAATGGGTGTCGCCATCCCGCAGCGCGGCGACTGCCGCATCGCTGATCATGTCCGGCGTGGCGAAATCAGGATCGCCGATGCTCAGCATGACCACGTCCTCGCCACGGGCGCGCGCCGCCGATGCCGCGCTGTGAATGGCCCAAGCTTCCGAGCCCTCGCCGCCGATCCGCTCGACAAATGATGAAAAGCGCATGTTTTCAGGCTCTCCGCTATAGTGGTTCAAACCGTATCTACCATATAGTCCACTCCTGAACGATCGTTCAATATTTTAGTCCCAAAACGCACAGGTTTCACGCGCACATGGCCCGCCGCAGCAAGTTCCAACGCAAGCTCCCGGAAGAACGTCGCAAGACCCTCATCGCCGCCACCCTCAAATGCCTCGGCGAGCAGGGCCATGCCGGGCTGTCGGTGCGCAAGATCAGCGCCGAGGCAGGCATTTCCATCGGTCTGATCAACCATCACTATCCGAGCAAGGATGCCTTGGTGGCCCAGGCCTATGAGACGCTTGCCATGGCCTTGCTGGATGCCGCCAAGGATGCAGTCGCCCAGGCGGCACCCGCGCCGCGCGACCGGCTGAATGCCTTCTTCACCGCCACGCTTGCCGCCCCCAGTTTCGATCAGGGCACCTTTCGCGCGTGGGTGGTGTTCTGGGGCATGATCGGCGATTCCAAGATCCTGGCCGAGACCCACGATCGGACGTACGGGGAGTTCCGCGCCTTTCTCGAAAGCCTGCTGCTTGAAAATGCCAGCCATTGCAAGCGACCGATTGCCGATATCCGCCTCGCCGCCATCGGCCTTTCCGCGCTCATGGACGGCCTCTGGCTCGAACGCTGCCTCAACCCCGCCACCTTCAGCATCGAGGAGGCCCTTCAACTCTGCCACGCCTGGGCCGATTCAATTTATTGAAGATGTAAAGTGATTAAACACAATCTATGATAGAAATTTTGAACGGTTTGCGGCAATACTCTTCTCGTCGCGAACCCAGGAGCATGGCTTATGAAGACCTCTCGATTGCCATTGGCAGCCCTTGCAGCGCTGATCACCTCGACGTCCCTCGCCTACACGCAAACGGCCGCAGCCCAGACCAGCGCGGCGCCGCCCGCGGCAACTTCGGGCGAATCCGCTGGCAACACCGAAAGCACCATCCAGATGCTGGAGGACGCCATCAAGAAGCTGGAGGATGCCGCTGAGTCGAGCACCACCACGAATCAGCCTGCCGGCAGCGATGCAGCAAGCCCGGCAGCTCCGGCGCCCGCGCAGCCCGCGGCCACCCCGGCTACGCAGCCAGATGCATCGGAAGGATCCACCGGGCAAAGCGCAGCGCAGCAGACCGGCGATGGCGCGGCGGATGCCAGCGAGCCCGTGGAGCTGACCGACGACGCCGCAGACGCGGTGGACCCGGTCATCATCATTGATAGTGACGGCGATGGTCTGCCCGATTCGGAGGACGCCGCAGCCGGAAACCAGGATGCCGCCTCGCAGCAGCCGGCAAGCGCGCCGGCACCGACGCCGCTGGTGCAGCTCGACGACGCCAATGTGGTGGTGAGCTCGCTGGACCTGCCGATCGGCAAGCTCAAGGGCATGGAGGTGCATGACCCGGATGGCAAGACGATCTCCACGGTCAAGGACGTGCTGGGCACGCCCGACGGCAAGCCGGTGGCGATTGCCCTCGACATCGGCGGGTTCCTCGGCATAGGCGCCAAGGAGGTGGTCATCCCCGTGGAAGTGCTGAAACTCTCCGAGGACAAGAAATCCGTCAGCGTGCCCAAGGACCAGATGGCTAACCTGCCGATCAGCAACTAGACTGGATGCACAGGGGGTCTCTCCAAAGACCTCCTGCTCGCCTTGTCGAACACTGGCGCTGCGGCCGCATTGCACTATACTGGCCGGCCATTCGAGGCTGCTGAGACGAGCAGCGTCGGGCCGGCCGGAGTGCCATCCGCGCCCGTCCTACGTTTCGACAGGCATTTCCCGATGATTCTGGCCGAGATCCAAGGCTTTGAGCGCGACCTGGTGGCTATGCGGCGCCACCTGCACCAGCAACCCGAGCTGGCCTTCGAGGAATATGAGACATCCGCCTTCGTTGCGGCCCGCTTGGAGGAGTGGGGCTACGAAGTGACCCGCGGCATAGGCGGCACCGGCGTGATCGGCACGCTGCGCAACGGCAATAGTCCGCGCAGCTTGGGCTTGCGTGCCGACATGGATGCCTTGCCCATCCAGGAGGAAACCGGCATTGACTACGCCAGCCGAGTACCGGGCAAGATGCATGCGTGCGGCCATGACGGGCACACGGCCATGCTGCTTGGCGCAGCCCGCTACCTCGCCCAAGCTCGCCCTTTCACCGGCACGCTCCATCTCATCTTCCAGCCGGCGGAAGAGCATATATCCGGGGCCAAGCGCATGGTGGAGGAAGGTCTGTTCGAGCGCTTCCCCTGTGACGCGGTCTTCGCCCTCCACAACATGCCGAACGTCCCGCTCGGCCATTTCATGTTCAAGCCGGGGCCGATCATGGCCGCATCCGACCTTGCCACCATCACCATGCGCGGTGCCGGTGGGCATTCCGCCATGCCGCACCTGGCCGCCGATCCCATCGTCGCGGCAGCAACCCTGGTCGTGGCGCTGCAGAGCATCGTGTCCCGCAACCGCGACCCTCAGGAGCCCGCCGTGCTGACCGTGGGCACTTTTCACGCCGGCACGGTCAGCAATGTCATTCCGGACGATGCGACCCTGACCGTCGACATCCGCACCTTCAGTCCGCAGATGCGCGCCTTCATTGAGCAGCGGCTGGTTGCGCTCAGCAGGGCACAGGCGGAGAGCTTCGGCGTGGTGGCCGACATCCAGTACGAGAAGTTCTATCCCGTCACATCGAACGCGGCGGCCGAGACCGAATTCGTCCGCGATGTTGCGCTCCGCCATGCCGGCCCGGACAGGGTGATCGACCTGACCCAGCCGTTTCCTTATAGCGAAGATTTTGCCTATATGCTCGAGGTGCGGCCGGGCAGCTATTTCATGCTCGGGATCGGCAATGGCCCGCGCTTGCACACCTCGACTTACGATTTTAACGATGAGGCGCTGGCGATCGGCGCATCCTTCTGGGCACGTCTGGTACGGGAATATCTGAAGTCGGGAATGTAACGCCTCGCGCGCATGCGCATAGCAGGTCTGAACCAGACGCAGACCCACAGCGTTGACCTGCTTAAACAATAGGCGTTTTGATGCAGCCGTCGACGACGGTCTCCGCTGAGCGGAGCCCCAGGTAAGCTATGGCTTTTTTCTCTACGCCAAGTCTGGCGAAAAGGCGACCTTAGCGTGAGCATTGCAAGTTCAGCCGGCAAGGCGGCGGGATCGCGCCGCGATATCCGCATCATCGGTACCGTGGCCTCCGCCCATTTCACCAGCCATATACTGCAGCTCGCACTCGCGCCGCTGTTTCCGATGATGCGCGACGCGTTCAACGTCAGCTTCGTCGATCTCGGGCTTATTCTCACCTGCTTCTATCTGACCTCCGGTCTCGGCCAGGTCGCGGCAGGTGTCCTCGTCGACCGCTTCGGTGCCCATCGTCTGCTCATTGCCGGCATCACCCTCCATTCTGCCAGCGTGGCGCTCATGGGGCTGATGCCGAACTACTACATGCTCTTGCCGCTCGCCCTCCTCGCCGGTATCGGCAACAGCGTCTACCATCCGGCCGATCTTTCAATTCTCAGTCATCGGGTCCGGCCCGAGCGCCTCGGCCGCGCCTTTGCTGCCCATGTGATCGCCGGCAACATCGGCTTCGGCGCCTCGCCGATCTTCGTGGGCGCCATCGGGGTGATGTGGGGCTGGCGCGCCGGCCTGATCGCGGTGGGTTTGCTAGGGCTGGTGATCAGCGCCTGGGTCATTCTCAACAGGGCAGCCATCACCACCGAGGGATCGGCCCGGCGGAAGCCCGCCGCGTCCGATAAGGTCAGCGCGACCGGAAAGCCGGAACCCGCCCCCGCCCACTTCTGGCACATCATTCTGATGCCGGTGGTGTTGCTCGCCTTTTTGTTTTTCGTGCTCAGTGCTTTCGCCGGCGCGGGCATTCAGAACTTTGCCATCAGCGCCTTGACCGAAGGCTACGGGATGGCCCTTGCCCTGGCGACCGTCACCGTGGCGGGGTACCAGGCCGGCACAGCCGGCGGCGTGATGCTCGGCGGCGTGCTCGCCGACCGCAGCAACCGCCACCACGTCATCGCCATGGCCGGCCTAGCCGTATCAGCGGCGTTGATTTTTCTCGTGGCGCACCAGGGCCTGCATCCGGTTGCCATCATTGCCCTGATCGCGGCGTCCGGGTTCGCCTCGGGCGTGACCATGCCCTCGCGCGACGTGCTGGTGCGGCGGGCAGCGCCGGCCGGCGGGTTCGGCAAAGTGTTCGGCATTGTCTATTCAGGCTTTGACATCGGCTCCCTGGTGGCGCCGGTCGTGTTCGGCAGCCTGCTTGACCACCACCTCTCGCCCCTTGTCTTCGTGGTATGCGGCATAGCCCTGGTGCTGGGCATCCCCACTGTCATGGGCTTCCGCGGCAAGCACCACCACTAGTTTCGCATGACCACACAGGCACCGCCGGCGGTGCGGAAGGTTGCGCACAGCTGGTCTGCCTGGGCGCGGCTATCCGCCGGCAGCCGCACGTGGAACATGGCACGGCGTCCGCGGCTGCGGTTGAGTTCGCGCACCACCATAGGCTGGATGCCGCCAAGCACCTTGGAATAGCGGCGCTGAAGCTGACCATACTTCGCCAGCGCGCGCGCCTGCGAGAAATGCGCGGCCACCTGCACACCCCAGGGCGCCCGCCGCTGGGTCACACCCACCAGGGTCGTGGGCGCGGGCTTGGCCCGGCCCAGGTTCTTGGCAATGGCGAGGCAAGAAGCCTGTGGCTTGGCCGCCGGCCTTTCCATGGCCATGGCCTTCACATCCAGCGATCCGTAGCGGTCCGGTAGGGCGCGGTCGCTGCGGTCGGCGTCGGCCCAGTCCTCCGCCGCGCGCCCCGTAATGGCAGCAACGTAATCGCGGGTCTCGTAGGGAAGCCCGCCTGCTCCGGCCAGCCAGTCGTCGACCCGCCGTGGGCCGGCGTTATAGGCTGCCGCCGCGAGACCAAGATTGCCGAATCGCGCCCGCAAATCCCGCAGCAGATGGGCCGAAGCCAGGATCGCCTGATGCACGTCATAGGGGTCCTGCAAGCCACGCTCCGCCGCGGTGCCCGGCATGAACTGGGCGATGCCTTGCGCCCCCACATGGCTGGTCGCATTCGGGCGAAACGCGCTCTCTTTCCAGATCAGCCTGGTGAAGAATTCGATCGGCAGCCTGTGCTCGACCGCGGCCTTTTCAATTAGGCCGCAGATGGTGTCATGGCTCGCGGGCGGTTTAGCCTTCGCAGGCGCCGGTTTGCCTGCTGGAATCGGAGGCTCGACGGGAGACAGATCTGCATCCGGTGCGATCACCGCTTGCCCCGCCTTGGGCGCAAGCCCGTCCTCCGGCTGCACGGCAGCTTGCATGGCCGCACCCGGGGCAGCCTGCTGCTGCGCGAAGGCCTGCCCATCAAGACGCGCAACCGCGGTGCTCAGCAGCCCCCCGACCGCAAGAACCATCGTGATGTGAGCCGCAGGCCGCATCATCCAACCATGTTACGCTGAACCAATAATAGAATAGCAATACTTTGCAGATGGTTGAAGCTGATCCGGATTTTCGCGTGCATCCTCGACAAAATCTCCGGAATGGGCTTGGCTCAAGCGGGAGCAACGGGCACGAGATCAGCATGACCTCATACGCAGACATCATCTTGACCAACGGCAAGGTGCTCACCATGGCAGCCTCCGCCCCGCGCGCGGAAGCAATTGCCATCTCCGGCAGCCGCATCACCGCCGTGGGAACCCACGACCAGGTGACTGCGCTGCGCGGCAATGAAACGCGGGTGATCGATGCCAGGGGCTCAACCGTCATGCCCGGCTTCGTCGAGAGCCATATGCACCTGTTTCCCGGCGCCGCGACGCTGGGCCAGCTGTCGCTCGAGCACGTCTCGGGACTGGACGCGTTCGTCAGGACCGCGCGCGCCTACGAGGCCACCCGCCCCGGCGAGTTCATGCTGATCGCACGGCAGGCCAATTACACCATGATCGGCGAGCATGAGCCGATCACCCGCCATCACCTGGACAAGGCCATCAGCCACAGGCCCTTCGCCATCGTCGCGCCGGATGCCCACACCATGTGGGCGAATACCATGGCCTTGGAACAGGCCGGCCTTCTCCATGGCCGCGATGTCGGCATCGGCAGCGAGGTGGTCATGGGCAGCGACGGCTTGGCCACCGGCGAGCTCAGGGAATGGGGTGCCATCGAGCCGGTCTTCGCGCTCAGCCCCACCGCCGGCCGCGACAATCTCGGCCTCACCACGGGCCGCGACCCGGCGCCGCTGCCGTCCTCTGCCGAACGCGCCCAGGACATCGCCGTGCTTCAGAAAGGGCTCGACTACTGCGCGAGCCTCGGCATCACCAGCATCCACAACATGGATGGCAATCTCTATCAGCTCGAGCTGCTGAACGAGATCCATCAAGCCGGCGGCCTCCGCTGCCGGGTGGAGATCCCCTTCCACCTCCGCCCCGAGCGGTCGCTTGACGCGCTGGAGGAGGCATCCGAAATGCAGCGTCGCTTCAACACCGACAGGCTCCATTCCGGCCGGGTGAAGATCTTCATGGATGGCGTCCTGGACAGCTGGACTGCGTTCGTGCTCGACGGCTACCCCGACCGGCCGGACACCACCGGGGCGCCGCTGTTCTCTGCCGAGCAGTTCAACGCGGTCGTTGCCGAATGCGACCGGCGCGGGCTGCAGATCGCCGTCCATGCGATCGGCGATGCTGCCGTCCGGCGCACGCTCGATGGCTACGAGGCTGGCCGCCGCACCGTGGGCCCGCGCGACAGCCGCCACCGTATCGAGCATATCGAGATCATCGACCCAGCCGATATTCCCCGGTTCCGGGAACTGGGAGTGATCGCGTCCATGCAGCCGCTGCACGCTGCGGGCTCCCACTATTTTCCGCTCGAGCCGACGCTCACCCGGGTGGGCGACAAGCTGCCCTTCGCCTATCCCTGGCAGACCCTACGGGACGCCGGCGCACGGCTCATCTTCTCGAGCGATTGGCCTGTCTCGCCCCTGGACCCGTTGAAATCGGTCAAGGCAGCCATGACGCGTGAGCGCCTCCGCCCCGACCTGCCCGACCAGCGCCAGAGCCTGATGGACAGTCTTGCCTCCTATACGAGCGAGGGCGCCTATGCGGAATTCATGGAAGATCGCAAGGGCAGGCTTGAGCCCGGCATGCTGGCCGACGTGATCGTGCTCACCGGTGACATCGAGACAACGCCTGCGGACGAGATCGACGGCTTGGCCGTGGCGACCACCATCTGTGACGGCCGCATCACCTTCGAGAGATAGCAGCATGACCATCATTGATACGTCGGACGAGATCCTGCAGCAGTCCGCCGCTGCCATGGCGACCAAGGTCGCCCGCCGGGAGCTTTCGCCGGTTGAACTGGTGGATGCCTCCCTCGCGCGCATTGCCGAGGTGAACGAGCAGCTGAATGCCTTTTGCCTGGTGCTCGGCGATGAAGCGCGCGAGGCGGCCAAGGCAGCCGAAAGAGCGATCATGGCAGGCGAGAGGCTCGGGCCACTCCACGGGGTGCCCATCGCCATGAAGGACTTGACCCCCACCCGCAACCATCGCACCACATCGGGGTCGAGGGCCTATCGCGACTTTATCGCGCCGGATCACGCGTCCATTGCCCGATCCCTGCTCGATGCTGGCGCCATTCTGGTGGGCAAGACCACGACCCCGGAATTCGCCTATTCCGGCTTCACCTATAGTCCGCTCTGGGGCATCACGCGCAACCCGTGGGACACGAGCCGCACGTCCGGCGGCAGCTCGGGCGGCTCCGGCGTGGCGGTGGCCACCGCCTGCGTGCCGCTGGCGGAAGGCTCGGACATGGGCGGCTCGGTGCGCATACCGGCCGCCTGCTGCGGCGTCGCCGGGCTGAAGCCGAGCCTGGGGCGCATACCCTTCACCATCCTGCGCAGCACCTTCGAAACTATGGCGCACTTCGGCCCGCTAGCGCGCACGTGCGACGATGTCGCCCTGTTCCTGGCGGTCACTCAGGGCCCCGATGAGGCCGACATCCTCTCCAATCCTCAGGCCATCGCCTGGCCGGAAACCCTCGCCTGCGATCCGCGCCACCTGAAGATCGCCTTGTCCGTGGATCTCGGCTTCTACGCGGTCGACCCCGACGTAGAGCGGAACACGCGCGATATGGCCGACCGTCTGCGCGCCTTGGGTGCCGAGGTCGAGGAGATCTCCCTCGGCTGGACCTTCGACAGCGTATTGGCTTGGGACCGCCGCTGGAACGTCTATCTCGCCACCCATTATGGCCACTTGCTTGAGGAACATCGCGACGACCTCGACCCGGAAGTGGTGCGCCTGATCGAGAAGGGCAACCGCACCACTGCGATCGACCTCAAGCGGACGGAATTCGTGGCCACCGATATGTGGGAGAAACTCGCCGCCGTCCTCGCTCGTTATGACGCCATGATCTGCCCGACCCTGGCGCGGCCCGTGGCCAGGGCCGATCAGAACGAGAGGAGCGCAGCCGGTGGATTTGATGCCGACGGGCGCTATATCGGCAACACCATGACCTGCCCGTTCAACCTGGTCAGCCAGTGCCCGGTGCTTTCGGTGCCCAGTGGCTTCACCGCCGATGGCCTTCCATCGGGCTTGCAGATCGTGGGGCGGCGCTTCGCTGACTTGAGCGTTTTACGGATTGGCAAGCTAATTGAGGACAGCTGGGGCGGGGCGGGATTCCCGAGCCCCCGGCCTGATCGAGATCAATGACACGCATCATCCCGGTTTCACCATTTGACTATGTCGTTTTCGGCGGCAGTGGCGACCTCGCCCGCCGCAAGCTGTTGCCGGCCCTGTTCCGCCGTTTCGCCGATGGCCAGTTCGACGCGAATTCCCGTGTGATTGGCGTGTCCCGGGGCGAGGTATCGCAGGAGGAATATCGTGCTACGGCGGCCAAGGCGCTTTCCGACCACATTCCCGAAGCCGAACGCCCGGCCGACCTCGTCGATAGCTTCCTCCGCTGTGTCGACCATGTGGCCCTGGACGTATCCTCCGATGAAGGCTGGCCGCGCCTTGCCGCTGCGCTGCGCGACGACACGGATCGCACCAGGGTCTTCTATTTGGCCGTTGCCCCCGATCTCTACGGCCAGATCTGCGTGGGGCTGGGTTGCGCCGGGCTCGCGACGCCGCGCTCCCGGGTCGTGCTGGAGAAGCCACTCGGCTATGACCTCGCCTCCGCGGAGGCGATAAACGGCGTCGTTGCCGGCGTGTTCGATGAGGGCCAGATCTATCGAATAGACCACTATCTCGGCAAAGAGACGGTGCAGAACCTGATGGCGCTGCGCTTCGCCAATGCCCTGTTCGAGCCGGTGTGGAACTCCGCCCATATCGACCACGTGCAGATCACGGTGGCGGAATCGATCGGCATGGCGGGCCGCGCCAATTACTACGACAGGGCCGGCGCCCTGCGCGACATGGTTCAGAACCACCTGCTCCAGCTGCTCTGCCTGGTGGCGATCGAGCCGCCTGCCTCCTCGGCCGCGGACGCCCTGCGTGACGAGAAGCTGAAGGTGCTGCACGCCCTCAAGCCCATCGAGGACGACGCGGCCAACCGCCTGACCGTTCGCGGCCAATACCGGGCAGTGGAAGCAGACAAGGTCAGCGTGCCCGGCTATGTGGACGAGCTGGGCCGCCCGAGCAACACCGAGACTTTCGTCGCCATCAAGGCCGAGGTCGCCAATTGGCGCTGGGCAGGCACGCCGTTCTACCTGCGCACCGGCAAGCGCATGGCCAGGCGCGTGTCGGAAATCGTCATCCAATTCCGCGATATTCCCCATTCCATGTTCGAGCTTAGCGCCGGCCGCATCGTTGCCAACCGGCTGGTGCTGCGCCTGCAGCCCGACGAGGCCGTGCAGCTGTTCCTCATGATCAAGGACCCTGGACCGGGTGGCATGCGGCTCCGCCAGGTTCCCCTCAACCTGTCCTTCGCCGAGACCTTCGGAGTGCGGCAGCCCGATGCCTACGAGCGGCTGCTGCTCGATGTGGTACGCGGCAATCAGAGCCTGTTCATGCGCCGCGACGAGGTGGCCGCCGCCTGGAGCTGGATCGACCCGATCCGCGACTCCTGGGAGCGCCTGGGCGAGCCCCTTCACGGCTATATCGGCGGCACTTGGGGCCCCAGCGCGTCCATAGCGCTGATGGAACGCGATCACCGCAGCTGGCACGATGATGGCACCTAGCCGCGGGTCGGACCGGTTCGACCTCGCGGTCATCGGCGGTGGCATCAATGGCTGTGGCGTTGCCCGCGATGCCGCCGGCCGCGGGCTCTCGGTGCTGCTAGTAGAGAAAGGCGACCTCGCCTCCGCAACCTCCTCCGCATCCACCAAGCTGATCCATGGCGGCCTGCGTTATCTCGAGCACTATGCCTTTCGGCTCGTGCGCGAATCCCTCCTGGAGCGCGAAGTCCTGCTGCGTTCCGCACCCCACATCATCCGCCCTATGCGCTTCGTGCTGCCGCACCACCCGGGCTTGCGCCCGGCCTGGTTCATCCGGCTTGGCCTCGTCCTCTATGATCATCTCGGTGGCCGCACGCTACTGCCGCCCACCCGCCGCCTTGATCTGCGCAACGACCCGGCCGGCCGACCGCTGCAGCCCCGCTATGCCACTGCTTTCGAATATTCCGATTGCTGGGTGGACGATTCCCGCCTGGTCGTCCTCACAGCCCTCGACGCCGCCCAGCGCGGCGCCGTGATCCGGACGCGCACCGAGCTCCTCACGGGCATAAGGGGATCGGAGCACTGGCAGCTCGATCTCCTCGACCACAACAACGGCCGCCGCGAGACGGTTGCCGCGCGCATGCTCATCAATGCAGCTGGCCCGTGGGTGGCCGAGGTGCTGGAACAAAGACTAGGCCGGATGCAGCATCACCCCGTCCGGCTGGTCAAGGGCAGCCATATCGTCGTGCCGAAGCTGTTCGACCAGCCGGCCGCCAGTCCGGCCCACGCTTATATTTTCCAGAATGCCGATGGCCGGATCGTCTTTGCCATTCCCTATCAGGGAGAGTTCACCCTGATCGGCACGACAGATGTCGATTATCGCGGCGATCCCGGCAGGCCGCGCATCAGCCCCGAGGAGACGGACTATCTCTGCACGCTGGCCAGCGCGTATTTCACAAGGCCGGTCAATCCCGCCGATGTGGTGGCCAGCTATTCCGGCGTTCGCCCGCTCTATGACGACGGCGTCAGCGCCGCCCAGGCTGCGACCCGCGATTACGTCCTCGACAGAGATCGCCCAGCCGATCAGGCGCCCCTGCTGACGGTCTATGGCGGCAAGATTACGACGTTCCGCCGGCTTGCCGAGCACGCCATGGAGCAGATCGCCGATGTTTTCCCGGGAATGGGTCCGGCCTGGACACGCAGCGCATCTCTGCCGGGCGGCGACTTCCCCGTTGGCGGTCACACGGATCTCGTTGCCCGGATCCGCGCCGCCTGCCCCTCCTGTCCGCCCGCCCGCGCCGAACGTTTGGCAAGCAGCTACGGAACGCGATCCTTCGCATTGCTCGATGGGCTGAGCAGCGAGAAGGATTGGGGCCGCCCGCTGGGTGGCGACCTTACCGAGCGCGAGGTCCGCTATCTCGCCAACGAGGAATGGGCGCTCACCGCCGAAGACGTGGTCTGGCGACGGTCAAAGCAGGGCTACCATATGAGCGGTGCGGAGATTGCCGCGCTCGATGCTTGGCTCGCCGAAGGACAACGGGTAGCGACCCGCGCCTGATCAACCCTCGACCGGTGCCGGCTCTGCTTCGGCTCTTGCTGCCTCGACCTCACGGTCCGCGGTTTCGGGCTCGTGTTGCTCGGCCTCGCGCGCAGCACGCGCCTCGTCGGCAGCCTTGGCCCGGGCGATGAACAACTCGGCCAGAATGTTCCAGTTCTGCCGCGAAACGAGATGAAGGCTCGTGAAGGTCAGCCAGCCTTTCCGGTGCCACTCCGGCAGCATGGACTCGGACAAGTCCCGGAACTTCTGGTCGTCGACCACCCGGAAGCCGTCGAGCTTCAGGTTGCGATTGCCCGGCAGCTTGAAGTCAGCGCGTTTCGCCGCGAGGAGATCGGCATGGACCATGGCCTTTCCGTAGGCATCGGTCGGCTGCAGGTCGCGATGCATGGCGCGGCACAGCTCCAGCGCAGCGTTCGCCAGCGCGGTGGGCGCGCCTGTCTCGTCAAAGAGACGGTCACTGTCCTCCTCGCCATCCACTCCATCCAGCAGCACGCGCTCGCTGGCCTCGTCGATGGCGAGCGACAATGTGTTGGTACCGGGTGTCTGTACCAGGCCGAAGGGATAGCGCCGGATATGTGCCGGCACATAGAACCCCTCGCGCCACTTGCCCTCCGCATCCACGAACAGGTTTTCGCCAGGCCGCAAGCCCAGCACGGCAATCGGCGTCGGCGTTTCGCCCTGGGAAAACACGATCGGATAGTGGCGGCTGGCCAAAGCCAGCTCCGACACCGTCAGCGGTGCGGCGATGACGCCCGCAGCAAAACCGAAGTCCAAGCGTCTGGTCAGGCGCAGATCCTTGTGTTGGGGCAGCCGCAGGATCGCCACCTGCCGGTAAAAGTTCGAACCGCCGTTTGAAGCCCCACCCTGCGGGCGAGCCGCGCCGTTTTCATCAGCCATGATTCTTCCCTGTTGAGCTTCTCGTTTTCACACGGCATAAGCGCAAGACGCTGAGAAGGAAAGTGTTTACTTTACCGGAAGTTCCGGGCGGAGAGGCTTGCTTGACAGGGCTGTGGGCCTAAGGCCGTGTGCTGCAAACTTGATTTCCCGCGAGTGGCTTCCGGGCCGGGCGCATCGTCTTTCCCGCAACTTCTTGGCCGTACGAACAGCGCGCGGCAGGTCGACGAGCCCTCCGATGAGCCTGGATGCTGGCGAGCTCACAACCTCATCGAACGGCTCTCACCCGGGAACAGGCTCTTGAGGTCGTAAATCACGCTGTTCTCTCGACCCAACTTCGCCAGCCATTCGAAGCCTGCGTCGCGGAACTCATCGTGAGCCACTGCAAGCACGACCGCGTCATAGCGGCCGGGGGACGGGTCCGCCTTGAGCCTGATCCCCAGCACACGCCGGGCTTCTTCGGCATCGACCCACGGGTCGTGCACATCGACCGCGACGCCATAATCGGCCAGTTCGTGGATGATGTCCACCACGCGGCTGTTGCGGAAATCCGGACAGTTCTCCTTGAAGGCCAGGCCGAGCACGGCCACCCGCGCCCCATTCACCTGGATGTTGCGGTGGATCATTGCCTTGATCAGCTCGGAGACCACATAGCGCCCCATGCCGTCATTGATGCGGCGGCCGGCCAGGATGACCTCGGGATGGTAGCCGATGCTCTGCGCCTTGTGCGTGAGGTAATAGGGGTCGACCCCGATGCAGTGGCCGCCCACAAGGCCGGGCTTGAACGGCAGGAAGTTCCACTTCGTGCCGGCGGCCGCAAGAACCTCCGCCGTATCCAGACCCAGCCGGTTGAAGATGATGGCCAGCTCATTGACCAGCGCGATATTGAGATCGCGCTGGGTATTCTCGATCACCTTGGCCGCTTCGGCGACCCGGATGGAGGACGCGCGATAGGTGCCCGCTGCGATGATGGAGCCATAGAGGCGGTCGACGAAGGCGGCCGCTTCAGGCGTAGATCCCGACGTCACCTTGCGGATAGCCTCCAGCCTGTGCTGGCGATCCCCCGGATTGATGCGCTCCGGGCTGTAGCCGGCAAAGAAATCCACATTCAGTTTGAGGCCGGACACCCGCTCCACCACGGGAATGCAGTCCTCCTCGGTTGCGCCGGGATAGACTGTTGACTCGTAGATCACCACGTCGCCCGGCTTCACCACACTGCCCACCGTCTCGCTCGCCCTGATCAGATGGCTCAAGTCAGGGCGCTTATGCCTGTCGATCGGCGTAGGCACGGTGACGATGTGGACCCGGCATTCGCCCAGATCCGCCGGCTTGTCGGTGAAGCGCAGATGGACGGCGTGGGCGAGCTCCTCCGGCCCCACCTCGCGGGTCCGGTCATACCCCGCGGCAAGCTCGGCGATGCGCTCTCCGTTCAGATCGTAGCCGAGTGTTGGATAGCGCGCACCGAACGCGGCCGCCAGCGGCAGGCCCACATAGCCGAGGCCGATCACCCCGATGCGGACGGTTTCGAGATCGGGCAGCATGTCAACGTGGCCGCTCCGTTTGATACCAGCGAACGAAGGCCTCGACCCCTTGCGCCACCGGTGTCGAGGGCCGGAACCCGGTCAGCGCCTCCAGCAGGTGGTAGTCGGCATATGTCGCCGGCACATCGCCCTTCTGCATCGGCAGCATGTTGCGGATCGCCTTCTTGCCGAGGCACCGTTCGATGATCTCGACGAAATCCAAGAGATCCACCGTGTGTCCGCCGGCAATATTGACAAGACGCCACGGCGCCACCGGCGACAACGTATCGGTTGCGTGCGCGGACCGGATCGGCTCGCCCTCGACCGGCACGCAGCCGATCAAGCGCACGATGCCCTCGACGAGATCATCGATATAGGTGAAGTCACGCCGCATTTCCCCGTGGCCGTAGATGTCGATCGGCCGGTCGTTGACAATGCCGTCGACGAACTTGAACAGGGCCATGTCCGGCCGCCCCCATGGGCCATAGACCGTGAAGAACCGAAAGCAGGTGGTCGGCAGCTTCCAGAGATGGGCGTAGGAGTGGGACATGACCTCCATCGCCTTTTTCGTGGCGGCATAAAGCGTGATGGGATGGTCGGCCTTGTCCGTTTCCACGAAGGGCATCTTCTCATTGGCCCCATAGGCGGAGCTCGTGGATGCTAACAGCAGGTGCCGCGGATTGATCTGCCGCGCCACCTCCAGCACGTTGAACGAGCCGGTCAGGTTGGAGTCCACGTAGGCGCGGGGGTTTTCCAGGCTGTAGCGCACGCCGGCCTGGGCCGCGAGATGCACGATCACGTCCGGCTCGGCGGCGGCCGCCGCTTGCTCGAGCGCCTTCATGTCCTCGAGCATGCCGATCCGGGCCTGGAAGCCGTTCGACCGCGCCAGGATCGTGTGCCGCGCTTCCTTGAGGCGGATATCGTAATAAGGCGTCATGCCGTCGAAGCCGACGACGAAATGCCCATCGTTCAGCAGACGCCGCGCGAGGTGGAAGCCGATGAACCCGGCCGTGCCGGTGACGAGAAATCGCATAACTGGTCAAGGCCGCTGACGACACCAAGGGTGAGCTTGCTTATAGCCCGGCAGTGGCGGGATATCAAAACAGCGTTGGCAAATGCACGAGCGCCACGCCGGCTGCCGCGCACATGGCGAGCGTCGGAAGCATTCCCATCCCGAACCGCAAAGTGGCGATGAGCGCAGCGACCGCCAATACGGCCGCCCGCCAGTCGATGGAAGCGAGCACCGGAACGTCTGGGCCGATACCGAGAACCTCGATCGTGCGAACCTGCCGGAAGATCACGTGCAGGGCAAACCACATGGCGAGGTTCAGGATGACCCCGACCACCGCGGCGGTGATGGCCGACAGCGCCGCCGTTATCGCTCGATTGCCGCGTAGGGCTTCCACATAGGGCGCGCCGAGGAAGATCCACAGGAAGCAGGGAGCGAAGGTCACCCAGGTCGTGAGCAGTGCCCCAAGACAGCCCGCCACGACTGGATCGAGGCCACCCGGCGCGCGATAGGCCGCCAGGAACCCCACGAATTGCAGCACCATGATCAGAGGCCCGGGTGTGGTCTCCGCGAGGCCGAGGCCGTCGACCATTTCGCCCGGAGCCAACCAGCCGAAGCTGTTGACGGCCGCTTGCGCCACATAGGCGAGCACCGCATAGGCACCGCCGAACGTCACCACCGCCATCGTGCTGAAGAACGCGCCGATTTGGGTCCATACGCTGGACGTGCCGGTTACGAGCCAGAGCAGCACGACCGGCCCCAGCCATATCGGTACCCATAGCGCCAGCACCCGGCACGCGCGGCGCCATGAGGGATCGGCGTGGCCTAGCGCACCCCTCTCGAACATGAGGTCGACTATCCCTTTGCGGTCCGATGTCGCACCCTTGCCGCCATGTCCACCCGCGGCAAAAAGCTGCGGCGCCTGCCGGTTGCCGAGCCAGCCAATCAAACCCGCCGCAAGAATGATGATCGGAAATGGAATGCGAAAAATAGAGATACCTAAGAAGGCCGCCGCTGCGATCGCGATCATGGCACGGTTCTGCAGGGCGCGTTTGCCGATCCGCAGGACGGCCTGGACCACGATGGCCAGAACGGCGGCCTTGACCCCGAAGAACACCGCATCCACCAGCGGCACGTGGCGATAAAGCGCATAAAAGATGCTGAGGCCAAGCATCACCACCGCGCCGGGCAGCACGAACAGCGTGCCGGCGATAAGGCCACCCAGAGTGCGGTGCATCAGCCAGCCGATATAGGTGGCCAGCTGCTGTGCCTCCGGTCCAGGCAGCAGCATGCAATAGTTGAGGGCATGTAGGAAGCGCTGTTCGCCCATCCAGCGGCGGTCTTCGACCAGCTCCCGGTGCATGAGCGCGATCTGGCCGGCAGGACCGCCAAAGCTCAGGAAACCGATCTTGGCCCAGATCCTGGTGGCTTCGCCCAAGCTCGGCATGACAGGCGTAACGGTGGTCCTGTCGGGGGTCATTGCGTCGGACATCGTTGCCTTCCAAAGCATTTTCGAGCGAAGTGGATACCGGTTCGCGTGAAGAAAAAGCGACCAGCGGGAAACGCTTAGAGGGGCTTGAGGGCGGACGGCCAATTGTGGGTCTCGGCAGTTGCGTCGCGGCACCACCGATAAAAGGCGTCGTAAAGCAGCATCCCGGCCTCGAGCTGCCTGAGGTCGTCGCGAAACATGCGCGACAAGCCGAGTGAGGCCGCAAGCAGGCCTGCTGCTTGTGGCGCGAGGTCAAGCCGCGCCGTATCCGCCGCGCGCACGATGGTCGCCAGGCGGTTCAGTGGATCTGAGGCAAGGCCGAACTCCTCGATCATAACGTCGAATGTGCAACGCTCGCCGCGATGGCTCCAGAACACGTTCTCGATGTCGAAAGGCATCGCCCTGAACCGCTCGGCCACCGCTTCCACCTCGGACGCGGCGACGAATAGGAACACCGCCGCCCGGTCGATGAACCGGCGGATGAGCCAGGGACATGCAATGCGATCGATCTTGGGGCGGGTGCGCGTGACCCAGATCGTTCGCCCCATTCTGTCCCTTGGCGGCAGCTTGTCGGGATCGAGAAGCAGCCCGCCCGTGGCGCGCCAAGCTTCGAAACCGCCTTCGAGCGATTCGGCTTTGATCCCCTCATGCAGAAGCCAGGCCGTGACACCTTGGCTCAGCTTCAATCCCTTCTGACACACGACCACGACTTCGCTGCCGGCGAACTCCGTCGCCCAATGGCTGACCATCAGAGGGTCTCGCCGGGTCGCAGCGGGCAGAAGCCGTGGATCTTCATTGAAGTCCTCTGGGGTGCGGACATCGATGATAATCGGGGCGGTCGGCAGGCCCACCAGGCGGGTAAGCTGAGCAGCAGTGATTTCGATCGTTGACGGCATGGCGTCCATCTCGCAAAACGGGAGCATGAACGCGATCTTTGGGCTGCCGCCTCACGGGGTAATCGCGATTAACCCCTTGGCTCTTACGATAATCCGACGGACGCGGCCAGGCAAGATCGCCAACGCCATATTCACCGCCCAGTGCCTGTCTCAGGCGGCTTCAGACGCCTTTGCACCGACCGGCATCTGCACGGCGTAGGGGTTCTCCTCTATTTCGCCGCTGCAGCAAATCGGGTAGGCTGGCCGCCAACGATCCCATCGGGGAGCATCGAATATGAAACTGGTCATGGTGGGTTCCGGCTATGTCGGGCTGGTCTCGGGCGTCTGCTTCGCCGACTTCGGCTTCGACGTAACCTGCGTCGATGTGGACGAGAGCAAAATCGCCCGGCTGGAAACGGGCCAATTGCCGATCTATGAGCCGGGCCTTGATCAATTGCTCGCGGAAAACGTCCAAGCCGGGCGGCTCCGCTTCTCTACCGATCTCGCCGCGGCCGCAGCCAATGCCGATGCAGTATTCATCGCGGTGGGCACACCATCGCGCCGCGGCGATGGCGAGGCCGATCTCAGCTATGTGTTCGAGGCGGCACGGCAGGTCGCCCGCGTCGCCAAACCCGGAACCGTCGTCATCATCAAATCCACAGTGGTTGTTGGCACCTGCCGCAAGGTGAAGGAGATCATTGCCGCCGAGCGGCCAGATCTCGATTTCTCCGTCGCCTCTAATCCGGAATTTCTGCGGGAGGGCTCCGCGATCGAGGATTTCATGCGTCCCGACCGTGTGGTCATCGGCGTGCACGACAAGCGCGGCGAGTCCATTCTGCGCCGCGCCTACCGGCCGCTCTACCTGCGCGACTCTCCCGTGGTCGTCACCACCCTCGAGAATGCCGAGCTCATCAAGTATGCGTCCAATGCCTTCCTGGCGATGAAGGTCACCTTCATCAATGAAGTTGCCGACCTGTGCGAGACCGTGGGCGGCAACGTCCAGGAGGTCGCCAGGGCCATAGGCCTCGATGGACGTATTGGCGCGAAGTTCCTGCATGCCGGACCAGGTTTCGGTGGCTCCTGCTTTCCGAAGGATACCCGCGCCTTCGCCGCCACCGGACAGCGCTACAATGCGCCTCTGCGGCTGATCGAGGCGGTGATCTCGGTGAATGAGGACCGCAAGCGCCGCATGGCAGCACGGATCCTCGAGCAGCTTGGGTCCGATGCGCGCGGCAAGAAGGTGGCCGTGCTCGGGATCGCTTTCAAACCGAACACGGACGATGTGCGCGAGGCGCCGAGCCTCGACATCGTGCCGCGGCTGATCGAGGCGGGGGCAACCGTCGTCGCGCACGATCCGGAGGCTCGGAAACAGGCGCAAGCGGTACTGAAAGGCGTGGTTTGGGCGGAGGATGCCTATGAAGCCGCCGAGGGCGCCGACGTGGTGGCCGTGCTCACCGAGTGGAACGAATACCGCGGTCTCGACCTGAAGCGCCTCGCCAAGGCGATGCGCGGCAATACCCTGGTGGACCTGCGCAATATCTACCGTCCGGAAGACCTCGAAGAGACCGGCCTGTTCTATATCAGCGTCGGGCGTCCGAGCCTGGGAGAACCGCGACGGCAGCAGGCCTCGGTTCAAGCCGTCTGAGAGGAGCGGCCCGCCGGCCGCCCTGCCAGCCCCACGGGGCGCGTGTAGCTCCTATGCAGCGTCGTTCCGGGTCGACCATGACTGCGCCACGCCTACACCCAACAAGGCAGCGTAGGTCATGGCCACGCCGGCCATCTGCAGGCTGAAATCGACCATTGCGTGCAGCCCGACCAGCACCGATACCGTAAAGCCGATCAGCGGCATGTGGCGGCCGCGACGGCGATTGAACGCGCCCACGGCACACATGCCGACCAGCCAAAGCACCGCCAGGAACAGCGCGATAGCCGCGGGAATGCCGAGGCCGAGGATCACTTCGAGATAGGTGTTGTGCGTCTTATCCCACACGCCGATCGCGCTTATGCTCTCGTCCCGATACATCGGGAAAATGTCCTGGAAAGTGCCGTAGCCGGAACCGACCCAGGGGTAATCGCCGATGGCGCGCAGCGTTGCCAGATACACGTTCATCCGCGCCTCCGTTGCGGCATCGACGTCGGCGAAGCGGGCAAGCAGCGCGTCCCCGCCGACGGCGATCCAGTAGCCGGTCACGATGATCAGCGCGGCAAGACCGATCATTCCCGTGACGAAGCCCCGATGCTGGCGGGTTTGCCACAACGCGAAGGCCAGGACCATGGCCACCAGAGTCGAACCGAAGCCTGCGCGGGAATGCGTGAGCAGAAGTGCGCAGAACACCACCAGCAGCGGAAGGGCATACAGCAGGAACTCGCGGCTATTACCCACGAGATGCACCATCCGCTTGCTCCACGGCATTGTTTGGCGATCGGCGAACTCGATCGTAATCCAGCGCATCAGCAGCACGAGCAGTATGACGCAACCCATGCCGACATAAGTCGCGAAGCTGTTGCGGTTGACGAAGGTGGAGGTCAGATCCCCAAGATAGGCCTGCTTGTCATACCATAGAATTTTCTCTGCCCCCCAGGCCCAGAGGATGAGCCCGTAGAGAGCATAGGCCGTTATGGCCCAACCGATCACCTTGACGATCTCCTCGCCGGTGCCGCGGTCGCGCCCGAGCTGCAGGGCAAGCCAGAACACGCCGGCATAGGTCAACAGCCGCATCAATCCCTCGAGCGTGTTGTCGGGATTGATTGAAACGGCCTGCTGGCCCGGAACCGAGAGCGTCTCGGGCACGATCGTCCATAGCGGATGGGCCCATTCCGGCGAAAGCACGGGCAAGGCCTGCACCGCGATCCAGATCGCGACCGCCGTGACCAATATGGCCGACACCGCGATGCGCGAAAACGGCACGGGGAACGCGGTCCGGCTCCGTAGCATAAGTATGGCGTATGCGATGACTAGCAATGCGGTGGCGATGGCATAAGCAGCCCACGCCCATGGCAGATTTCCGCCAAATGGCAGTGGGCTGATGGCGACCAGTGCCATCAGCCCATACGCAATGAACTTGTCCGACAATGGCAACTCTCGCGGTCAGTAGGCTCGGGCGTTCACGAAGCCCTTGAAGACCGTCTTTATCAAGACTTCCAGGTCAAGACTCAATGACCATTTTTCAATGTAGAGCAGATCATATTCCACACGCTTGCGCATCAGCTCCGGATCCTCGGTATTGCCGCGATAGCCATGGATCTGCGCCCAACCGGTCATTCCCGGCTTGACCTTGTGCCGGTTGGCATAGGCCTCGATCAGCTCGCCATAGTATTCGTTGTGAACGATGGCGTGCGGCCGCGGGCCGACCAGCGACATCTCTCCACGGAGGACGTTCCACAGCTGCGGCAGCTCATCGAGGCTGGTCCGGCGCAGGAACGCGCCGACCCGCGTCACGCGCGGATCGTCCGAGGTTGCCTGCTTCACCTGGGGGCCATCCTCCGCAACCGACATGGTCCTGAAC
Organism: Rhodoligotrophos defluvii; assembly: GCF_005281615.1. Lineage (NCBI taxonomy): Bacteria > Pseudomonadati > Pseudomonadota > Alphaproteobacteria > Hyphomicrobiales > Rhodoligotrophaceae > Rhodoligotrophos > Rhodoligotrophos defluvii. Next base: position 637,892 of record NZ_SZZM01000002.1, read on the forward strand.
TTGAGCACGTTGATCACGCGGTGGTTGAGGCCGTGTCGACGCTGCACGAACAAGACAGGCCCAGGACTGTCCAGCTTGATCGCCACCGCGATGGCAGCGAAGAGCGGCGCCAGCAAGACCAGGAGCACCGCACTCGCGCACCGGTCGAATGCGCTTTTCGCAATGCGGCCCCAATCGTCCATGGGCCGCGCCTGCAGCGAGATCAGCTGGGTTGCCCCCAGGCGGCTGAGGCCACGCGGGGTTACGATGCCCATCAGGTCGCCGGCGAAGACGGAAATATTGACCGGCAGCTGCGAAAGTCGCGTGAGCGCCGTTATGATCCCCTCCTGGGCCGCAAGAGGTAGAGCCAGGATCACGTCGTCCACGCGCGTGCTGCGCGAATGGTTGATCAGCTCGTCCAGGCCAGCTGTATCCCATGTCCCCGCTTCCGTGCACGCATAGGGATAGAAGCCGCTGAGCTTGATCCCCGACTCTTCGCGCATGTGCTTGAGCAGCGGCTGCATCAACTTTTCATCGCCGACCACCACCACATGCCGCGCAAGGGGTCCTGAGTCGAGCAAGTTGCCCAAGGCGCGAACCGCGAGCTTGCGTTCCGTCAGCAGCAGCACGAAAGCGATGACGAACCAGGTGATAGCCCAGCCGCGAGAATAGTCGGACGAAACCTTGACCACATAGCCGACGGCACCGAGGATGAGGAAGCCGACCGCCAGGCCAACGAAGAAGCGCCTGAGATGGCCGGACTGGGAGGCAAACCGGTCGACGTCGTAAAGCTGCTGGCGGCGCAGCGTGATCGAGGTCACCAGCGCGCCAAGCACGCCGACGCCGAGATATCCCCAATCATCGGTGTAACGTTGGCCAAGGTAGAAGTCGATATAGATGTGTTTGGCGACGACTGCCGCGCCAATCACGATGAGCATCTCGACGAACGCGCCGATATCCATCAGGACCTGGCGCGTGACGCCATGCTCTTTCAAGAACGCCAGGACCTGCTGCGACCTGGCGCTGGCCGCAGTCCCCTCGATGCTCCTCTCATGCGCGATAGTCATGTTCATCTCGCGTGCCCACGCCCCAACGCAGCACGCCCCCTCAATGTACCTGGTCTATGATGATGGCCCGCTGATGCGTTTGAGCTCCCGGTCGTATGTCTTCTTCTGACTTTCTGGCCTGCTCTGAGCCTCGGCCTCGATGAGCGCCAGCAGATCTGGCGGTGCGTCATAGGTCAGGCGCGCCAGCGTACGCGGCGGCTGATAGCGTAGCTCGCGCTGCACCATCCCTTTCAACGACGGGTCGAGCTTCGCCCAGTGCGTGACGGCAAAGAGCACTCTCTGGACGCCTACCCACTGTTCCCGCGGCCCGGTCAGATAGGAATTGCGCAGGTAGGCAGCGGCAGCTGGCGAGAACTCGCCGCGCGCGGCCTCGATACGCGCCAGACCGAACCACAGGTCGGGTGCGCCGGGCGCAACCTCCAGACCAGCTTGCATGACCGCGTGAACCTGATCGCGCGATTGATTGGCGCCCGCCCAGTCCTCGGCTGCAGCCTGGAGATCAAACCCTCTCAGCCAGAGCATCGCCAAGCGCTGATACGCATCGCGATCGCCCGGCTGCCAGCTCACGGCGCGCACCGCGGATGCGATGGCTTCGTCCAGCTCGGCCGGTGTCAACGCTGCGTCAGGTGAGGCAGGCGTTGCTGCAAGCGACACCTGCGCCACCAGCCGAGGGACCGCGACCAGCAGTAGGACCAGACCCAGCGCCAATGCCGTAGCAGCTTGAAGATACAGCCATACCGCGCCCCGCCGCATTCCGGCACTCCCTAGTCATTACTGCCGTAATACTGCGGATACTTGCCGTAAGCGGCGCCATAACCATAGGGCGCATAGCTCGCCATCTTGCGCACGTTGACCTTGTTCAGGGCGATGCCGGCAATCTTGTTCGAGCTCGGCCCCAGATTCTTCACCGCCGTCATCACCAGCTCCCGCGGAGTCCTATCCCACTCGATGATGAGAAGGACCGAATCCACGTCCTTGGCCAGCACGCGCGAGTCAACGACTGGGGTCACCGGCGAACTGTCGATCACCACGAGATCGTACTGCTCCCGAGCAAGCCGCAACCAGTCGCGCATCTTGGCGGACTCGAGCACCTCGGCGGTGTTCTGCACCTTGTGCGACGCCGGCAGGAAATGCAGGTTGGTGCTGGGATCCTTCAACAGAACCTGCTCCCGGCTGACCTCTCCCACCAGGAATTCGACCAGGCCAGGATGCTTCTTTGCTTCCTGCCCCAACCACCGGTTGGTCAATGCCGGCGAGCGCAGGTCCGCATCCATGAGCAGGACCTTCATCCCCGTATGAGCGGCGAAGGAAGCCAGGTTGGATGAAAGTGTCGTCTTGCCTTCACCCGGCACGGCGGACGTCACCATCACCACGCGCGGCGGCTGGTCGATATTCGACAGCAGCACCTCCATCTTCAGGGCGCGAATGGCTTCGGCATAGGTGGAGAGCGGTTTGTGCACCGCGAATTTCTCGACCGGGATCGGCCGCCCCTCGCCCTTGAGCTGCGTGGCAGAGATGATCGGCACGGTCGCAAGCGTGGGCAGCTTCAGATAGTCCTCGACTTGGCTGGCGGTCTTGAAGCTGTCGTCGAGATATTCCATCAGGAAGGCCAGTCCAACGCCAATGCCGGTGAACCCGACCAGCGCAATGGCGAGGATCAGCTTCTTGTTCGGAAAGCTCGGGAATGCGGGCGGAGCAGCCTGGGCGATCACACGCGCTTCGGGTGCTTGCAGGGTCTCCTGCTGCGAGACCTCCTTGAAGCGGTTGAGAAACGCTTCATAGAGCGCCCGGTTGGCGTTTGCCTCGCGCTCGAGCTCGCGCAACCTGATGCTGGCCGCCTGGTTCTTTTCGACACCACCCTGCAGTTCGTTCAGGCTGGCATGAAGCGACTGCTCCCGGCTTACCGCGACCTCGTAGTCATTGCGGATGTTCGCGACGATCCGCTGGATCTCGAGATTGATCTGCCGCTCGATATCCGCCCTCTGCGCGCGGATATTGATGACTTGAGGATGCTTGCTGCCATAGCGGGTGGTCAGCTCTGCCTCGCGCCCCGCGATGGCCGACTGCTGCGTTCGGAGTGTGCCAATCACCTCGGAGCGCAGCACCGACTGCAGCGCCTCAACCCGGTTCGAGCCCTGCAGAAGCTGCTCCACGCTGTCTAGGCGCGCCTTCTTCTCGGCAACGTCGGCCCGCGCCAGCACGAGCTGCTCGTTCAGCTGCCCCAGTTGCTGTTCATAGAGATCCTGACCACCCGTGCTGACGAGGTTGTTTTGCTGCTTGTAGAGCTCAACCGCATTCTCGGATGCCTGAACGGTCGTGCGCAGCGCAGCGAGACGATCGTTGAGCCAGTCGGTCGCCAATTTGGTGGCCTGGAACCGCGCCTCCAGCTGGTCGACCAGATACTCACTGGCAAAGGCGTTCGCGATGCGCGCCGCCTTTTCAGGCGATTTGGCCGTGTAGCTTATGGTCAACACATAGGTCCGGCCCTGCCGCTGAACGTCAAGCCCAGCAAGGACTGTGGATGCAAGGGCCGCGCGCTCGGTCGACAGGCCGTCCGACGATGTGGTCTGACTTGGCGACGGTTCGGCTTCTTCGGCCGCGAAAAGGCCGGTGATCGAGCTCCAAAAGGACGAACCCTCGCCGGGCGCAAAATCCGGATCGCGGTCGAGGCGCAGTTTGTCGGCGACGCGCAGTGCCGCGGTCGGCGATTTGATCAGCTCTACCTGGCTGTCAATGGCTGAAGTGTCCGCGCTCAGCCCCGCGAGCACGGCCTCGGCATCCACGATGTTCTTGCTGCGCGTGTCGATTAGAATGCTGGCCGTAGCCGTGTAGAGGGGAGTCGCCACCAGCAGGTAAAGCGTGACCAGAGCAAACCCGACGGCAACGGTTCCCACGATGAGGCGCCAACGCCGCAACAGCGCACGGCCAATCTCGCGAAGATCGATCTCCGTATCCTCGACGCGAGGCAAGTCGGCCTTCATCAGCATCTATCAGGCTCTCCCGCAGATGACTGCGCTAGGCAATCATCCCGCTCATGCACTCCACGAACCGCCTACGTCATGACCGCCCGGCCTCGATCTCCGGCTCGCTTCCGCCAACGTGAGGGCCGCGGCGAGCAAGCCAATCGCCCCGAAGGCCGACCCGGGATCTGCTCGAAGGATGACGATCTCATTTGCGGGTCACGGCAACCGCGGCACCTAGCCGGGACCAACACAACCCACGCGCGGACAAGAAGAATCAGCTCCTAATCCGCCTCAGAACCGCGCCTTCAAGCCTATACCCGCGTAGTTTCGCGTATAATCATAGGTAGCGAAGTTCGAATTTCTGTCTTTGTACTCATAGAACAGACTCGCGGAAAACATCCGATTGATCAGGTAATCCGCGTTGATCCCCGTCTCGACCACATTGTCCTTGCGGCCGCTGCCTTCATAATCGCTATGAATGTAGCTAATGTAAGGCGAAAGGATCAGATTCCTCAAAAGCTCGTAATCGAGCGTCAGCGCAAGCACCGTATCCAGGCGGCCGGAAGCACCGGTCTGAATGGTTTCAGCCACGCGCCGTTCCGCCAGGGCGGTAAAGGTCATGAGCCCTGTGGGGTTGTAGACCAATGCGCCGCGCATGGCCCAGGCATCGATGTCCTTCAGACCCTTTTTGTCATAGTCCTGGACAAGGTAGCCGGCGCCGAACTCGCCGTGGATCAGGGCCGTCACGTCCATCTCCACGCCGGCAAGCGCCATGAAGCCGTCGGAACTCCGCCCGTACCCGTCCTTGTTGTAGTCGCGCGTGTTGCCCTCAAGCAGCCCGAACACCGCATAGCCGGGCGAGAACTCATATCCCCATTTCGTGCCAAGCGTATAGGTCTGCCCGTCACGGTAATGCTGCTTCAGCGTGCCGCCACCGGTGGCAGGAACGTTTTCGTAGCTGATCGTCGCGACCGTACCGGTGACGGAGCCGGTCAGCCGATTGAACCGCTTCTGAAGCGTCGTTCCCGCTTCGAACAAATTATAGGGCACCGGTTCCAACGCATTGCTGGGCGCCTCCAGCGAACCCGGCCGCTCGTGGCCGCGCTCTGCCCTGGCATAGCCGAGCATCTGCAGGTTCTCGGCAAAGTCGAGGCGCCACTGCGCGACCCCCCGAGCATCGAAGCGGTCCTGCCGCGTTTCCTTGAAGTAGTTGTAGTTGTCGAAGTCGAACCGAAAATTCAGGGCATGCCGCGGAAAATTGGAAAGCGCGAGCAGGCCACCGTTGACGACGTTGGCACCATCAGTGATTGCGTTCTTGGGCGTCGCATAGACGTTGTCGTCGTAGACAACCGTATCCGCCAGCCAAGGATAGAGGAAATAGGTGCCGATCCGGCCGCCGACCGGGTCATACTCCTCGTGTCGACGGTTCCGGACGGCCTCTGCTTCAGCGGGGCTCTTCGTAACGACCGTGCCTCTATAGAGCTCAGACACTGTCTGTGCAGCAACTGGGCTGGCCGCTCCGAGGCCAGCCAGCAGCACGGCACCACAGGCGGCCAGCGGATGACAGTGCTTCATTGCCCGTCCAGCATTACTGTTCGACGGCTACTTAGAGCAGAACACCGGAACAACGGTCAGCTCAGTTGGGGCTGACCGCTCTACGGATGAGTGCAACAAGGGCGCGAATGGAGTTACGCACGGCCTCCCTGTCGCGGTCCCGCACCGCTTCCCTCAGGTCGCCGATAATGTCGCGGATCTCACCCGGGTTCACCCGCGCGGCGCCTAGCCTTGCGGAGGCCGACGGACTGGACGGTGAAGACAGGGCGGCTGTTTGGACGCCGCGGCTGCTGCGCCCAGCCACACGGTCTGTAGAGAAGACCGAGTCCGTGCCGAAAGAGGTAGGCTTGCCACCGAACTGGCCGAAGTTGCTCAGTGCAAAAATTCTCGGCGTGGCCGCAGAGGCCTCGGTTGCAGACACGGCCAACACACTGCCTACCGCAATGCCCACCACGAGAAACGAATTTCGCATTCCTTTGAACATCCCGCTCACTCCTGCGTTCGGATGAAGCGCCCAGACGGCCCAGCTTCGAGGAATGAGAATGCCAACCCCGCCATTCTCAAACTTGCGGAAAGGTTTACGGATTCAGACAGCCCCGTCAAGAGCAAATAATCCCATTCCAGGCATATCGGCCCCGCGGTGAGGCGTTCTTGCACAAGTTCCTATACGAATGATTAATGCTTCGCCGACGGAGCATACAATCCACGATGCGTGCCTGCTGGAGAACTGCGCGGCTATATTGATAATTTGAACAAGACCATGCGCATTCGGAACGCCTCTCCTAAGAACGCGCAAAGTCTAAACTGGTTTTTTGCTTCAGCCCGGGAAAATCTAGCCTGGAAATTCTCCACCACTTTAACATCAAACATAAACCAGAATTGCCGCGGCAAGAATGGGGCGGACCATTCCGTTTTTGCAGCGCAGCAAAGCCTGCCCCAAAACGTGGTCTGGAAAGCAGGCTTGCCAGGCTCGTCAGAAGAATCTTTCCGCGATGCGGATGGTGTCGCCCGGGAGGATTTCGATCGGGCGGTCCAGATTGTAGGATTGCTCAGTGGTCGCGTTGGCACGGCGGATATAAGCGACGGTTGTATTTGCGCGATACGTGTAGCCGCCAGCCTTGGCCACCGCCGCCTGCAATGTCAGGCCGTTCGTGTATGGATACTCGCCGGCGGACTTCACTTCCCCATGAATGTAGAAGGGCCGGTAATTGAGAACCTCAACGCTCACGCTCGGATTGCGGAGATAACCATCTCGCAACTTTGCCGCTATCCGTTCCTCGACCTCTCTCGCCGTAAGACCATTTGCGTTGATCTGCCCCACCAGCGGCAGGGAAAACGAGCCGCTCGCATCCAGCTCGAACTCGCCCGAGAGATCATTCTCGCCGAAAACGATCACCCGCAGCTTGTCGCCCGACCCCAGGCGGTAGGAGGGAACGTTCGCCTCCCCGGGCGACACGCTCGCCGGTGTCGCCGTTGTCGCCGGCTGGTAGGCAACCGGGCTGTTCCCGGTGGTCGTGCAGGCAACAAGACCTGCGGAAAGCAAAATTGCAGCGCTTACTTGATGGATCCCGCTCAACCTCAAGCTCCTCGCAAGGTGCTGATGCATACCTGCGTGCTTCATTGCCTCGATCGCAACGCGAACAAGATCGACGGGGAATTGTGTCCTCAATAAGGAGGAATCAGCCCGCCTGTCCCATCGCGCCCTAAGGGAACATGAAAGCGTGCCAAGTGCAACACTCGTGGGAGGACATTCTGCCACGGTCCGGCCGCATCGCGAAGACCTTTCCCAGACCGGGGCGCCTTTTGCATTGGGTGTCGGAAATCTGCATCGCAGATGCAGTTAGGGACCGCGTGCATGGCAATATTGATTTTGGCTTGCGGTCCGAGCAACAGCAGCGACAATTCCGGACGAGGAACCGTGAGGCCTGACCCATGCCCCTGCTCGACCGCTCCCGCTCGCTGCTCCTGCTGATCGACTTTCAGGAGAGGCTCATGCCCGTCATCGATCAGAGCGGAGCCGTGATAGCCAATGCCGTGCGATTGCTCAAAGCGGCACGCCTGCTCGACGTGCCCGCGCTGCGCACGGAACAGAACCCGCGTGGGCTCGGCCCAACCCTGCCGGAACTCGCAGGCAATGAAATGGTGGTCGAGAAGGTGAGCTTTGCAGCCTGCCCCGCCACCGGATTTGCCGAGGCGCTCGGCAACCGCGAGCAGATCGTGCTGTCTGGCTGCGAAGCGCATATCTGTGTCGCGCAGACGGCCTTAGGCCTGCGAGCGCAAGGGCGCGAGGTATTCGTGGTGCGTGATGCGGTCGGCTCCCGCCGGGCAGAGTCGAAGGAAACCGCGCTGGTCCGCCTCGCCGCCAACGGCGTCGAAATCGTCACCACGGAAATGGTGCTGTTCGAATGGCTGGCCACCTCCGCCGATCCGCAATTCAAAGCAGTATCGGCTCTGATCAGGTGAACGGAGGGGCCATCGCCAAGCCGCCGCGGAAAGCTCGCTTCAACGCGGCTCGTGCACCAGGATGTTGCGGAACTGCCAGGGATCGCTGGCGTCGAGATCCTCTGGAAATAGCCCCGGCCGATGGGCGAGTGGGGTCCAGTCCGTGAAGTATCCCTTTACCGGCCCGAGATAGGGCATCTGCACCTCCAGGCAGCGCACATGGTCCATGTCGTCTGCCTCGACGATGCCGGCCTCCGGATTTTCCAGCGCCCACACCATGCCGGCCATCACCGCGGACGTCACCTGCAGCCCGGTTGCGCTTTGGGCCGGCGCCAGCTGCCGTGTTTCCTCGATCGACAGCTGCGAGCCGTACCAATAGGCATTCTTGGCATGGCCATAGAGCAGCACCCCAAGCTCGTCGCATCCGGTGAGGATCTCCTCCTCCGTCAGCACATGCAGCGTCTCTTGCACCTGCGCCGCCGCGCCGAACAGCTCGTTCAGCGACAGCACCGCGTCATTGCAGGGGTGATAGGCATAGTGACAGGTCGGGCGATAGACCACGTCATCGCCGTTGCGGAGGGTGAAATAGTCCGCAATCGAGATCGCCTCGTTATGGGTCACCAAGAACCCGAATTGCGGCCCCGGAGTCGGGCACCAGCTGCGCACCCGCGTCGCCGCCCCCGGCTGGTTCAGGTAGATCGCCGCCTGGCACCCGCTGTCGTGGCTGAAGGCATTGGCCGGCCACCAGCGTTCATGCGTACCCCAGCCGAGCTCGGCCGGCTGCAGGCCCTCCGCCAGAAAACCTTCCACCGACCAGGTGTTCCAGAAGGCGCCCAGCGGCTTCGGCGTCTTCGCCACCTGTGTGTCCCGCTCGGCGATGTGAATGCCCTTCACGCCCACTTGCTGCATGAGTTGGGCCCAGCCCTCGCGTGAGGACGGCATGGCAACCTCCATGCCCAGCGCCTCGGCGATGTCGAGCAGCGCCTTCTTCACGAACCATGAGACCATGCCCGGATTGGCGCCGCAGCAAGACACGGCGGTGGTGCCACCCGGATTGGCCAGCCGCTCGCGCCGAATGCTCTCACGCAGCGCATAATTCGTGCGCTCGGCATTGCTGAGCGAGGTATCGAAATAGAACCCAAGCCACGGCTCCACCACCGTGTCGATATAGAGCACGCCCAGCTCGCGGGTGAGCCGCATCAGATCGCGCGAGGAGGTATCGACCGAGAGGTTCACGCAGAACCCCTGGCCGCTGCCCTCGGTCAAAAGTGGTGTCAGCAGCGCGCGGTAGTTGTCGCGCGTCACCGCCTCATGCACGAACCGGATGCCCCGTGCCTCGAGATCGGCCTGATGAGTATTGTCCGGGTCGATCACCACCAGCCGCGACCGGTCGAATTGGAAGTGCCGCTCGATGAGCGGCAATGTGCCTTGTCCGATCGAGCCGTAGCCGATCATCACCACCGGGCCGGTGATGGTGCCGTGGACGGGCCAGGATGGCGTCGCGTTCATAAGACAACCTCGCGCGCAAAAAATCTCGACACCACCGCCGGGCATCACCCGGCAGTGGCGCTTTCGAGAATGCAGGAAGAAGATGACTAGATCACATAATACTTCAGCGGCGGAAAGCCGTTGAAGCCGACGGAGGAGTAGGTCGTCGTATAGGCGCCGGCCTTGTCGATCAGCACCTCGTCGCCGATCGTGAGCGCGATCGGCAGCATATACGGCGTCTTCTCATACAGCACGTCGGCGGAGTCGCAGGTCGGCCCGGCAATGATGCAAGGGGCCATCTCACCACCGTCGTGCGGCGTCAGAATGGGATAGCGGATCGCCTCTTCCATGGTCTCCGCCAGCCCGCCGAACTTGCCGATATCGAGATACACCCAGCGGACATCGTCATCCGCATGCTTGCGCGACACCAGCACCACTTCCGCCTTGATCACTCCGGCGTCGCCTACCATGCCGCGGCCCGGCTCGATGATCGTCTCCGGGATGGCATTGCCGAAATGCCGGGAGATCGCCCGTGCGATGCCTTGCCCATAGGCCGTCATCTCCGGAATGTCCTTGAGATAACGGGTCGGGAAGCCGCCGCCCAGGTTGACCATGCCGAGCTGGATGCCATGCTCCGCCATCCGCCGGAAGATTACGGCGCTCTGGCCCAGGGCTTCGTCCCAGCCATCCACGTTGCACTGCTGCGAGCCCACGTGGAACGACACGCCATAGGCGCGCAGGCCTAGCTCGTGCGCCCGCAACAGCACGTCAACCGCCATCTCCGGGTCGCAGCCGAACTTGCGCGACAGCGGCCACTCGGCGCCGGCGCCGTCCGTGAGGATGCGGCAGAACACCCGCGCGCCGGGGGCAGCCCTGGCGATCTTTTCGACCTCCCCGACGCTGTCCACGGCAAACAGGCTCACGCCCCGCTCATGGGCGGCGGCGATGTCGCGCTCCTTCTTGATCGTATTGCCGAAGGAGATGCGCTCCGGGCCGGCGCCAGCCGCCAGCGCCATGTCGATTTCCGGCACCGAGGCGGTGTCGAAGCACGAGCCGAGCTCTGCCAGCAGCGACAGGATCTGCGGATCCGGATTGGCCTTGACCGCGTAGTAGATCGCCGCGTCGGGCAAGGCACGACGGAACGAGGCATAGTTCTCGCGCACCACCTCCAGGTCGAGCACCAGGCATGGGCTCGCGGGTCGTCGGTCGGCGAGGAAATCGAGGATGCGGGCGGTTGCCATAATGGGGTCTCCCAAAGCCAACAAGGTGTCTAGGAGCGGAATCCCATTGCCTACGCACGACGGTGGAAACCGTGCTGAAGGCTCCTGAACTCAGCCTTCGGACCGGCCAAACGCCCATGGCGTTCAGAACGGTCCCGATGTGGATGCCTTGGATTGGTGGGGATGAGCCCAACCGCACTGCAGGCAAGGATGGTGTGCCTCTTTAGTAACGCTGACCTATGGACGGTCAGACCGAGACCAAAAAAGCCCGCACCGTCGTTGCTTCAAGGCGCCCCGCGACCCCTTCGGGGTCACGCTCGGTTCCAGGAACCGTGTACCTGACCGGTGGTTCATCGGCAGCCATCTGGCTTGGGCCGATGCCGGCGGGCGCCCACAGGCACGTGCGACTCTGGGCAGATCCCGATATGGAGAAAACGTCCGTTACAATCAAGGGGAAATTTCGCTTCGGTCGAGAGATTTTGTCCGCGTGGACGGCCCGCGCCAATCCCCCAGCAATGACAATGGCTTCGCTTATGGTTAGGCTGAGCGGGAACTGAGGTGCAGGAGGGCTGCGATGGCGGGACTATTGGTGGTTGGCGCGGGGCCGGTGGGGCTGACCTTGGCCGCGGAACTGGCCCGTCATGGCACCCGGGCGCGCATCATCGACAAGGCCCCCGTGCCCTTGCCCTATTGCCGGGCGATCGGGGTCACGCCCCGCACACTGGAGGTTTGGGACGACATGGGCCTTGTGCGCGATGCGATTGACGCTGGCTTGTGGCTCCGCGGCACGCGCATGATCATCGCCGGGCGCAGCCTGCCCGATCAGGCCAATGACTTCGCGGATCTGCCCTATGCCGAGCTCGGCCTGCCGCAATATGAAACGGAGCGGCTGCTCACCGGCCAGCTTGCGCGGCACGGCATCGCGGTGGAGCGCGGTGTCGAGCTGGTTTCGGCCATCGAAGGTGACGGAAGCGTGGCCGTCAGCCTCAGCCATGCGGACGGCCGCAGCGAGACCGCGGATTTCGACTACGTCATCGGCTGCGACGGCGCCCACAGCGCAGTGCGCCACGTGGCTGGCATCGGCTTCGAGGGTGATGCCTTTCCCTTTTCCTTCATGCTCGGCGACGTCCACATCGCCTGGGCCGATCCGCAAGCAGCTCTGCCGCGGGGCTACGCCTTGTTCTGCCTGGACCCGAAGGAAGACAGCGCACCGGACATGTTCATCGCCATACCCCTGCCGGAACGCAACCGTTATCGCGTTTCCATGCTGGCCGGAGAAGATGCGGCGGCCGACCAGCCCGGCGAAACCGAGCACGGCTTGCAGACGGAACGGCCGGGACCGCCGCTCTCGGCCCTGCAGGCGGTGGCGGATCGTCTGCTGCCCCAGCCGGCGCGCCTGTCCGATCTTCGCTGGTCATCCAACTTCCGCATCAGCATGCGGCTGGCGCAGCGCTACCGGAAAGGTCGCCTATTCATTGCGGGGGATGCAGCCCACATCCACCCACCCACCGGCGGGCAGGGCATGAACACGGGCATTCAGGACGCCTATAATCTCGCCTGGAAGCTTGCCCTCGTTGCCAATGGCCTTGCCGACCCGGCCCTGCTCGACAGCTATGAGGAGGAGCGGCGGCCGGTGGGCGCCGACGTCATCGCCCGTACCCGGGAGGCGAGCCTGCAAATGGGCCGCGGCGGCGGCAAGCGGGACCGCATGGCCGACACGCAGCTCTTGATCTCCTACCGTGCCAGTTCATGGGTGCACGATGATGGCCGCAACCTGTCCGGACCGGCCGCCGGCGACCGTGCCCCCGATGTCACCGGCCTCGTCCGGGAGGGTGTTGGCGCGCCCCTGCGCCTGTTCGACATGCTGCGCGGCACCAGCCATGTGCTGCTGGCGTGGGTGGACGCGCCCGCCGAGGCAGCCGCCGCGGAAGCGCGCATCGGTGGGCTGAAGCAGGCCTGGGGCGAACGCATCCGCGTCGTTCTCGTGGCGCCGCCGGAACATGCCATAGGCGACGTGGTCGGCGCCGCGGTGCTGAGGGATAGCACCGGCGCCTACCAGAAGACTTACGGCGCCGATGCCTATCTCATTCGCCCCGACAAGCATGTCGGCTGGAAGGGTCCTCGTTACGACAGTGCCGGCCTCGATCGCTATTGCGCCCATGTCTTCGGATCGGACCTCAAGCGTTCGGGATGAGCGCCCCCGCCGAGGTCCATCAGGAGGATCAATGATACCTGGCGATGCCCTCCCGACGCATGCCCCTGCGGTTGAGATCAGAACCCGCAGGCCTTAACAGCCTCTAACCTTTCACCAGCGGACATTTCGACTCGCTCAAAGGTTGGAAAGCATCATCTCCAGAGATCTTCTCGATCACATTAAAATAGTCCCACGGATATTTGGAATCTTTAGGTCTTTTTACCTGGACAAGATACATGTCATGAATAAACCGGCCATCCTTCCGAACGTAGCCATTCTCGGCGAACATGTCGTTGATTCTCATCTTGCGCATTTCGGCCATGACGGCATCCGCATCGTCAGTGCCGGCTGCTCGAACGGCGTTTAGATAAGTGAGAACCGCGGAGTAATTGCCTGCTTGAGCGCTGGTGGGCATTTTGCCATGCCTGTCGAAGAACCGCTTCGAGAATGCCCTCGTGGCGTCGTTGAGGTCCCAATACCAGGCACTCGTGAAGAGCATGCCTTGGACATTCTCGATCCCCATGGCGTGGACGTCCGTCACGAACATGATCAAAGCCAGGAATTCCTGGTTCTGCAAAGCTCCGAATTCGGCAGCAGCTTTAAGGATGTTTTGTGTGTCCTGGGCACCCGTCGCCAAGGCAACCACTGGAGCCCTGGAGCTTTGCGCCTGTAGAACGTACGAAGAAAACTCCGTCGTTCCGACCGGATGGAGCACCGAGCCCACGACCTTTCCGCCGTTCGCCTCGAGGATCCTTGCCGCGTTCCCCTGAAGCGAGTGGCCGAAAGCATAGTCCGTCGTGATGAAGAACCAGTCCTTCTTGCCCTGCTTCAAGAAGGCGCGCGCAGCGACATTTGCCAGCGCAAAAGTATCGTAGGTGTAATGGACAATGTAAGGCCCACAACTCTCGTTCGTCAGCGCGGTCGTTCCTGGCGCCGAGGGCATATACATCTTCTTCTTTTCTGTAGAAAGGGCGGCAACAGCAAGCGCTCCAGCTGAATTCCCCCCTTCGAGAATAAGGTCAACACCGCTATCGTACCACTCGCGAGCCGTCACGGCTGCGACATCAGGCTTGTTCTGCATGTCGGCCGATATTACTTCGATCTTCTTGTCGACAACAGTTCCGCCGAAATCCTCCACTGCCATCTTGGCTGCTTCGACGGACCCCAATCCGCTGAGGTCGGCATAGATGCCGGACAAATCGCCCAGTACACCGATCCGGACAACGTCACCGGTGAAGCGCTCTTCTGCGTGCGCGGCCATGACCCATGCCATGCCGGCCACCGCAGCAACTCCGATACTCCATGTCCTCGGAAACATTGCCTTTCCCTCCCTCGCGTTCTAAATATTAGAACATTAGTCTATTTATTGTTGATTGCCGCACGATATGTGATAACGTTCATGGCTGTCAATGAGGCACGACCTCACGACGGCGAACTCTTGCAGCAAAACCACAACAAAATAGGGGCCTAAACCGCATTTTGGAGAAACTACAAAGCTCTCGGAAGAGGCAAATGTCGATGATGAGTTCCATATATCTATAATATCAATCCTGTATTAGACAGAACGTCCGGCTCTATGAATGAAATAGACCTGATGTTCCCGCTGAACGGCACGCGCGTTGTTGAAATTTGCAACGTTGCTGCAGGTCCGTTTCGCGGAATGCTTCTTGCTGACGTGGGCGCCGACGTGATCGAGCATCCCGAAGGTGGTGGCACGCTGCGGTCCTGGCCGCTCCATAGCGCCGGATACAGCGAGAACTTCGCGTCTCTAAAACGCGGCAAGCGCTCTTTGGCGTTGAAAGAAATGACTATCCCCCTGATCTCGCGTTGAAACGCGCGATGCCGACGTGCCGAACCGGTGAGGCTATTTTGCGAGCCGGGTAAGGCAGCGAATTCGAGGACACGTGTGGAAGGAACAAGCGGGCGCGCAGGTAGAAGAAGAGAAGGAGTTCTGCAGATGGCGGATTGGAGCCCGTTCCGAGAATTCGTGCGCGCGTTCACCCGTCTGCTCGATGGCAATCCGCCTCAGGACGCCTGCTTGAGTGATGGCGAAGAGCTGTTGCGGGACCTGCTGACACACAGCGGATGGCTTCCGCGCGCCTACCGGCGAAGCGACCCGAACCGATGTCAGCATTATCTTCTCTGGTGCGATCCGTTCGAACGTTTTTCCGTTGTCAGCTTCGTGCTGGGCCCGGGGCTGGAAACCCCGATCCACGACCACACCCTATGGGGCCTGATCGGCGTCTATGAAGGGTTGGAGTTTGCAAGAACATACCGCTACATCGGCACGGAAGAGGAGTTTCTAAAACCCCTTGCCGACTCAATTCTGCAGCCGGGCGACGTCGCGATGGTGTCGCCGGAGGATATAGACGTTCACATTATTAGAAACGTGCATATCGATCCAAGCATAAGCATACATGTTTATGGTGGCAACATTGGCAAAGTAGATAGACACCTATTCGAACTAAGCACCCGTACGATTAAGAAATTTAGATCGGGATACGCCAATAGAACACTGCCATATATCTTCTAGGGTGGGGGAAGTCTCTATGAGAGATGAAGAGCATATGGTGGAGTTCGCAACGCGAGCGATCCACCACGGATACGATCCGATGAGCGAATATGGATCTCTCACACCTCCAGTATTCCTCAACGCCACTTACGCTTTTAATTCCGCTGAGGAGGCTTCTGCCGCGTTTCGAGGCGAGCGGCCCGCTTACATCTATGGGCGAACGCGCAACCCAACTCAGACGCTTCTGGAAGAACGGATCGCAAATCTCGAGCGTGCCGAGGCAGGCCTTGCATGCGCGTCGGGTATTGCTGCGCTGAGCGCAACGGTCCTGAGCCTGGTCAGCGCCGGCGAAGAGGTGATCATCCACAAGCACATCTATGGCAACGCTTTCGCGTTCTTCACGCAGCACCTTGCGCGCTTCGGCGTAACCACCCGCGTCGTCGACTTGCGCGATATTGGCGAGCTTCAAGCCGCCTTGAACGCCAAGACCAGGATTGTCTTTTTTGAGACGCCGGCCAACCCCAGCCTCGAGATCATGGATATCGCGGCTGTTTCAGACATTGCGCATGCAGGTGGAGCGCTTGTGTTCGTTGATAACACGTTCGCGACACCTGCGTTGCAGCGCCCCATCGAATTTGGGGCCGACCTCGTCATGCATTCCGCGACCAAGTACCTGGGCGGTCATGGAGACCTCATTGGCGGTCTCTTGGCTGGCAGGGCCGAGCTGCTGCATCGGGCACGACAGGTTGGACTGCGGGCCATCACCGGAGCGGCTATGTCGCCACTGACGGCATTCCTGGTGCTTCGTGGTTTGAAGACGCTTGACCTGCGCATGGCGCAGCACTCAGCTTCGGCAAGCGCGCTCGCACATATGCTCGCCGAACATCCCGCCGTACGCACTGTAAGCTATCCCGGGCTGCCGTCATTCCCCCAGCGCCACCTCGCCGAGCGGCAGATGAGTCGGCCGGGCGGCCTGATCTCGTTGGAACTGAACGGCGGCATGAAAGCTGGCATGAAGTTCATGAACAATCTGCGCCTCGCTCGAATAGCAGTTAGCTTGGGGGAGACGGAGACGCTCGTTCAACATCCGGCTTCCATGACGCATTCCACCTATACGGAGGCCGATCGCGCAGAATATGGCGTGAGCGACGGCTTAATTCGAATCTCCGTCGGCCTCGAGAGCTTCGCGGATCTGCAGAGGGACTTCCAGCACGCCTTAGATCAACTTGATCGAGACTAGAGGCTATCACCTCTATCGAAAGGCCCATCAAATGATTGTCACGACGATAGACGAGACCATCAAGGACAAGCGGCGGCATTTGAAGGGACCGGGATGGGAGAGCCGGCGCATGCTCCTGGCGGATGCCGGCATGGGCTACTCCATTCACGATACGATCGTAAAGGCAGGTTCCGAGCTTCGCCTCCATTACCCGCATCATTTGGAAAGTTGTTATTGCATCGCAGGGGAAGGCGAGATCATCGATCTCGCGACGGGGAACCGATATTCCATCACCGTCGGCACGCTGTATGCGCTTGACCTGCACGACGAACATGTTCTGTGCGCAAAAAGCGACTTGCGCTTCATCTGTGTCTTCAACCCGCCCCTGAGCGGCGACGAGACACCATGGACGGAGCCGGACGAAACAGGCCGGGAAAACGGTTGATGAGCCCCCGAGAGCCTGTCGTTCTCATCCCGGGGCACATGACCGATGAGCGGATCTGGAAGCACCAGGTCGATGCGCTTGCAGAGTTTTGCGACGTGATTGTCGCGCGCCTCGATAATCGGTCGCTATTGCCAGATATTGCCCGAAGCGTTCTGGCCTCAGCCCCCACCCGCTTCTCGCTTGTGGGATTTTCCTTCGGGGGCTATGTGGCTTTTGAAATCATGCGTCAAGCGTCGAAAAGGGTTGCCAGGCTGGCTCTCATTGGCACGTCCGCGCGTCCCGACACGAAGGATCAGAATGAAATCCGAAAGGCGAATATCGAACGGGCGCGCGCGGGGGAACTGGATGAGATCATCGACGCCTTCATCCAACGCCTCGGCGGCCCGATCATCGCCAAGGACCACGATCTCGAGCAGGAAATCCAGGCTATGGTACAGTCGATTCCAGAGGCCGTTTATGTCTCACAGCAGATCGCCATGCTGCATCGGCCGGACTCCCGTCCCCACTTACCGAGCATTTCCTGTCCCACCGCGATAATCTGCGGAACGGAAGACGTTCTTCTTCCGATAGCGTTGAGCGCCGAGATCGCAGCAGGCATTCCCAATTCAGCTTACATACCCATACGCGACGCCGGGCATATGTGTATGATGGAGCAGCCCGCAGCAGTGTCGGCAGTGCTTTGCTATTGGCTTCAACGGTGAGCAAGCGGCCTGTGAGGGCGCAAAGCAGATCAGGGTAAGCGGCCGTCATGGATAGAACCCTGCTCAAGGGATTGGCTTTACTTGAGAAGCTGGCGCGTTCTGGGCCAGCCGGGGTGACCCAATTGGCGACCGAAATGAATCTGGAAAAAAGCAACATCCATCGGACTCTCAAGACGCTGGCTGCCGCAGGTTACGTCAGACGATGCACCAACTCGACAGACTACGAGTGCACATTAAAAATCTTTGAATTGGGGTGTACTGCATCCAGCCGAATAAGCGTGAAGAATATCGCAGAACCGCATATGATCAGACTTCTCCAATTGACAAATGAAACGGTACATCTATCGGTTCTTGATGGTGGTGAAGTCATTTACATCCACAAATTTGACAGCACTCATCCCATAAGATCCTACACGATGATTGGCGGGCGCGCGCCGGCATACTGTGTGGCGACGGGAAAGGCTTTGCTGGCGTTCGCCGGAGATGTTCGCCTGCGGTATCCCCACGGGCTGGAGAAGTTCACGGAGCGGACGATTACCGACTTTGCTGCCTTGGAACAGGAACTTTCGATGGTTCGTGTTCAGGGCTTCGCCGTCAACTGGGGCGAATGGCGGCAGGACGTTCGCGGGATCGGTGCTGCCATTTGGGATGCGCTTGGCAAGCCGGCGGCAGCAATAGGCATCTCCGGCCCCGCCAGTCGCCTTTCAGCGAAGCAGATCAAACTGCTGTCTGTGCACGTAAATGCTGCGGCTCAGGCAATTTCTGCGGACGCGGGCTACTCTGCTTTTGGGAATCGCGCCGGAAGACGGATTTGACCCTCTCGCCTCGCTCGTCGGGCGACCGATTCTTAGCTCTCTACGAGGCGCTCGCATCGTCTTGCCCACTCGATATCGCCGGCCAAGCAGTCGCCTTCCCGTGGGTTGCGGCTATGCGGCTATCGACCTTCGTCGGGTTGCACCACGGGCGAAATCCGGCCAGTCTTTTGCCATAACAGGGCCGGAACCCGCAGGGCGACCCGGCCCCTTGGGAGGATGATGTAATGCGTTTTTCACACTGGCTGGCAGCCGTGTTCGTTGCAATTGGCATTGCACCGGCGGCAGCCCAGGACTTTCCGAAAGGGCCGATCACGATCATCGTGCCCTTCTCGGCCGGCGGCCCGACCGACACCGTGACGAGGCTCGTCGCCGAGCCCATGAGCAAGGAACTGGGCACCCAAGTTGTCGTGCAGAATGTGGGTGGCGCCGGCGGCACGCTCGGCGCTGGCCAGGCGGCCAAAGCTCAGCCCGATGGCCAGACCCTGCTCCTGCATCACATCGGCATGTCGACCGCGCCGACCCTCTACCGCAATCTCCCCTTCGACCCCATCGAGGGATTTGAGCCGGTCGGGCTGGTCACTGAGGTGCCGATGGTGATCGTCGCCCGCAAGGACTTTCCGCCGAACACGCTGCAAGAGCTCATCGACTACGTGAAGGCCAACAAGGACAAGGTCACCTACGCCAATGCGGGCATTGGCGCGGCCTCGCATCTCTGCGGCATGCTGTTCATGAATGCGATCGACACCGAGCTCACCACCGTTCCCTATCAGGGCACCGGTCCGGCCCTCACCGATCTCGTGGGCGGCCAGGTCGACTTCATGTGCGACCAGACCACCAACACTACCGGCCAGATCAAGGGCGGCGAGATCAAGGCCTATGCGGTGACCACGCCGCAGCGGCTCGACGCCTTGCCCGACCTGCCGACCGCGGACGAGGCTGGGCTCCCCGGGTTTGAGGTCGCCGTGTGGCACGGTCTTTATGCGCCGAAGGGCACGCCCGCCCCGGTGATCGAGAAGCTGCAGAATGCTCTCAAAGCGGCCTTGAAGGACCCGACCATGGTCAAGCGCTTCGCTGATCTCGGCACGAGCCCTTCGCCGGAAGAGGACGTGTCGCCACAGGCCTTGCGTGATCACCTGAAGGCGCAGACCGAGCTCTGGAAGCCCATCATCGAGAAGGCCGGCGTCTACGCCCAGTGAGGCTATAGGCCAGGCAGGGAGCAGCGCGCTCTTGCCTGGCCGCGAGGTGATCTCATGCAGAAGTCGCTGCGGGACATCATCGCCGGTGTGATCTTCATCGGCTTCGGCTTTGCCTTCGCTATCGCCTCCCTCGGCTATGATCTCGGCACGGCCTTGCGCATGGGACCAGGCTTCTTCCCGCTGGCGCTGGCCATCCTTCTCATGGTGATCGGGGGCGCCATCGCCGCCAAGGCACTGTTCGACGCGGGCGCTGAGCCCCTCGGCGCGATTCCATGGCGGGGCCTCCTGCTGCTGCTGGCAGCCCCCATCATGTTCGGCCTGACCATCAGGGGGCTGGGCCTTGCCCCGGCCCTGTTCGTCACCACCGTCATGAGCGCGCTGGCGAGCCGCCGCACCTCGCCGCCCCTCGCCATATTGCTCGCAGCCCTGCTCACTTTGTTCTGTGTGGCGATCTTTATCTACGGCCTCGGCATCACGGTGCCTGTCTTTGGCCCCTGGCTCGGCGACTGAGGGCAGCAGCACCCGATGGACATTCTCGCCAACCTGCACCTGGGTTTTGCAACGGCGTTCTCGCCCGTCAACCTGCTCTACTGCTTCGTCGGCGTCCTCCTGGGCACGCTGGTCGGCGTGCTGCCCGGCATCGGCCCCACCGCGACCGTCGCCATGCTCTTGCCGATCACCTTCAGCTTCGAGCCGGTGACCGCACTCATCATGCTCGCCGGCATCTACTATGGAGCGCAGTATGGCGGCTCGACCACGGCGATCCTGATCAACCTGCCGGGTGAATCCTCATCCGCCGTCACCGCCATCGACGGCTACCAAATGGCCCGCCAGGGCAAGGCGGGCACCGCCCTGGCCGTCGCCGCGCTCGGCTCGTTTTTCGCCGGAAGCGTGGCCACCTTCGCCGTCGCGCTGTTCGCCCCGCCCCTGGCGCGCGTTGCCCTGCAATTCGGTCCTGCCGAATATTTCTCGCTGATCGTGCTCGGGCTCGTCGCCTCCATCGCGCTTGCCCATGGCTCGATCCTCAAGGCCCTGGCCATGATCGTGCTCGGGCTGTTGCTGGGCCTGGTGGGCCAAGACATCTACACCGGCACCCCGCGCTTCACTTTTGGCCTGTTCGAGCTCTATTCCGGCATCAATTTCGTCTCGGTCGCGGTCGGTGTGTTCGGCATCGCTGAGATCCTGCGCAATCTGGAGAGCGAGCAGACCCGTCAAGTCCTGGTAAAGCGGGTGCAGGGCCTCTGGCTGAAGGTCGATGATTTCAGGCGGGCGGCCGCGCCCGTCCTGCGCGGCACGGCCTTGGGTTCGATCCTCGGCGTGCTCCCCGGAGGCGGGCACATCCTCTCCTCTTTCGCCTCCTATGCCATCGAGAAGCGGCTGTCCGAAGAGCCAGAGCGGTTCGGCCACGGCGCCATAGAGGGCGTGGCGGCGCCCGAATCCGCCAACAATGCTGCGGCCCAGACCTCCTTCATCCCGCTGCTCACCCTCGGCCTGCCGGCCCATCCGGTGATGGCGCTCATGGTCGGCGCCTTCATCGTTCAGGGGATCACGCCCGGGCCCAATGTGATCAGGGACGAGCCGGCGCTGTTCTGGGGCGTGATCGCCTCCATGTGGATCGGCAACCTCATGCTGGTGCTGCTCAACCTGCCGCTGATCGGCATCTGGGTGAGGATGCTTACCATCCCCTATAATGTGCTGTTCCCGGCCATCGTCGCCTTTGCCTGTATCGGCTGCTATTCGCTCGATCTGAACAATTACGACATCTATGCCATCTCGGTGTTCGGCATCATCGGCTATGTCCTCGTGCGGCTGGGCTGCGAGCCAGCGCCCTTGCTGCTCGGCTTCGTGCTCGGCCCCCTGCTCGAGGAGCATATGCGCCGCGCCATGATCATCTCGCGCGGCGACCCCATGGTGTTCCTGGAGCGACCCTTGAGCGCCGGACTGCTCCTGGTTACCGCGCTTGCGCTCATCGTGACCTTCCTCCCCGCCATCCGCCGCAAGCGCGAGGAGGTGTTTGTGGAGGATTGACGGTTTGGGTCGCCCCGGGTTGTTGCATGGTTTCCACGCGGCCCGCCAAACTGTCCTGCAACGGGCGTTCTACTGATTATGCAATCTTAAGTTGATGTTATGCTTCCAGCCCGTGGAAGCAATGAACCCTATATCTCGCGCTACGGGCCTTGCCCCCATCGAGACCCGCTTTCGCTGGGTGATCCTTTGCGTGCTGTTTTCGTTCGTGCTGATTGTCACACTCGCGCATTCGGCGATCGCGCAGGCGCTGGACCCCTTCCTGTTCGAGACGGATCTGGCCGATGAACATCGTGGGCTTCTGCTGGCGGGCCTAGGTCTCGGCTTCATAATCGCCTCGCTGCCCGCCGGCCTCGTTTGCGATGGCTATGGCGCACGGCGCGTGTTCATGACCGCGGCTCTGCTCGTTGCAGCCGGCATGCTGTTGGGCGGCTTGTCCACCCGTCTCTCGACTCAGCTCATCGCATGCCTGTTGGTTGGGTTTGGCACGGGAGCCATACTGCCTGCCGTGATCCGAAGCGTGGCTGATTGGTTCTCACCGCACGAGCATGCCTTCGTCTTGGGGTCGGTGCTCGCGGCGCTGCCGTTCGGCCTAGGCATCGCCGCTTTGCTCATGCCATGGATCATCGCCTTTACCGGCTGGCGCCCGACACTATGGGGGGCAGCACTGCTGGTTCTGGCTTGGCTTCCCCTGTGGACACGGCTCTATACCGACGATCCGGCCCAATCGAGCCGCGTCTCGCGAAGCGAGCTCCAGCGGATCGGCCGCCTGATGACTGTTCGCGAGCGGGTGCAGCAGCAAAAGGCGGCGGTCGCGGAGCCCCGCCGCAGCATCGCGTTCTTCGCGCCGGCCACTTTGTTTGCCAACACCTGGGCCTTCATGGCGCTGGGCTTTGCCTTGTTCTTCACGGCGATATGGTTCGATCAGCGGCTGCTGCCGCACATTGCGACGTCGTCGCGACTGTCGAGCTGGGCGCCGGGCCTTCCCTGGCTGATCGCGGCTCCACTGATCTGGCTCGGCGGATTTATTTCAGATCGGCGGCTGCAGACCATGGGATGGTTGCGCCAGGCGCGCACCGCCGTGATCCTGGCGAGCACCCTGCTGGCGACCATCGCGCTGGCCTGCTTGGCCGCTGCTGCCGCCACCGGCGCGCCATCGCAAACCTTCCTGGTAAGTCTGATATGCGCGGCCATCGGGCTGATCGTCTCCGCGCTGCCGGTTCTCTGCGCGACGATCATCGACATCTCGAAGCGCAACCCGGCGGCAGTGCTCGGCTTTTCGCTGGCGGCGTCCGCCGGCGCCGGGGTAGCGGCACCAGTCGTCAGCCACTGGATCGGAGAGAGAACCGGACATCCGGCCAGTCCATTCCTGCTCCTGCTGGCGATCCAACTGGCCACGGTCGTCGTGCTGTTGGTCCTGCACAAGCCGGACCACGCCGCCAGCCGATGAGCGGCATCGGAAGGCGCTTGCCCGAGGCGCAGACAATATACCCTTGGTTGTGATTTTAAGCCGATGATCCGGCTGCCAGCCCGTTTTCAACCAAAGCACGCCCGCGGCGTGCTGTAGCAGCACCCTTGCAGTCTTGACAGCTTTTGCGGCAGAAGGGGTGCGGATTTGCGAGCGCAGCCAGCGCGACTGCGGCAGAGCGCCATTGTCCAGCAAGCAGCGCTGTCTCCCCGCCATCGAACGGGATATTGCATGAGATCGAGCAGACACGATGGGAAGGCGCTCTGCCCTTCCTGGAGCACCATCCTCATGATGGCGATGCTGGTGGTGCTTGCAACCGCCGCCCCCGGCCTCGCCCAGACTGACGCGCCACAGCTTCCCGCGCAGACGGATGAGCTGCCGGCCGCCACGGAGCAGACGCCACCACCGTCCGAGACTGAGGCAGGTCCGATTTCCCAACCTGCTCTCCCCGGGGCTTCCGCTGGAGGCGCCGCGCAGGATGCCTTTGTGGCACCCGGCGTCTCGCGTGCGCACCTGCCGCAGGATCTCTCGCCCTGGGGCATGTTCATGGCCGCCGACTGGGTGGTCAAGGCGGTGATGATCTCGCTTGCCTTTGCCTCGGTCCTCACCTGGACGGTGTGGCTCGCCAAATCGGTCGAGCTGCTGGGCGCGAAACGGCGCCTGAGGCAGGCGTTGAACATCCTGAATGCCGCGCCCTCGCTCCATGATGCGGAAAAGTCTCTGCCGCGGGCCCCGGGGCCCGCCGGCGAGCTGGTTCGCGTTGCGCGTGCAGAATGGGCCGCGTCGAGCGAGTTGCCGGCCTCCGGCATCAAGGATCGCGTTGCCGTTACGCTGAACCGGATCGAAGCGCGCGCCGGGCGCTCCATGGCGGTGGGCACCGGCCTTCTCGCCACCATCGGATCGACGGCGCCTTTCGTCGGCCTCTTCGGCACGGTCTGGGGCATCATGAACAGCTTCATCGGCATCTCGCGGGCGCAGACCACCAATCTGGCGGTAGTGGCGCCTGGGATTGCGGAAGCCCTCCTCGCTACCGCCATCGGCCTGGTGGTCGCCATTCCCGCGGTCGTCATCTACAACATGTTCGCCCGTGCCATATCCGGCTACCGCGCCGGACTTGGCGATGCGTCAGCGCTGGTCATGCGTCTGCTCAGCCGCGACCTCGACCGGGAGACGAGCGCGCCCGCCCCCCTTCGTCGACCGGTGCAGCGCCCGCCGCTGGTCCATCCTGTTTCGGTGGAGTAGCGCGCATGGCCGCAAGGCTCGATGACTCCCAGGGTGACGACCTCGTCGAGACCCACGAGATCAACGTCACGCCGTTCATCGACGTGATGCTGGTGCTGCTCATCATCTTCATGGTGGCTGCACCGCTCGCCACGGTCGATGTGCCGGTCGATCTGCCCACCTCGAATGCGGCCCCGCAGGAGCGGCCAGACAAGCCCGTGTTCTTGTCCATGCAGCCGGATCTTTCCTTGGTTCTGGGCAATGATCGGATCCCGCGCGAAGAGCTGGCCGCGCGGCTCAACGACATCACCCAGAGCGATCGCGAGCAGCGCATCTTCCTGCGCGCCGATAAAGCGATCCCCTATGGCGATGTGATGGATCTCATGAACGAGGTGCGGCAGGCGGGCTATAGCAAGATCGGCCTGGTACAGCTCCAGACGGGCGCTCCCGTCCCGCAGGACTGAAAGGCGGGCGCTTCCCCGATCAGGGACTCGGGGGCTTGTCGTCCTTTGGCTCTCGCCGATCCTCCTCAGCCGGCGCGTCATAGCCATGCCGGGAGGAATAGAACACCAGCCACATCAGCACGACACCGACGGCAAGCGTCAGGATGGCGCCCATCACCATGGCAGCATAGCCGTCGAAGCTCATTTCGGCACCCGCCGACAGATCCATGCCCTGACCTGCCAGCCATAAGGCGGCCAGCACGGCCACGACCGCTGCTGCCACAATCAGCCAGTTCTTCATCTTGCGCCCTCCCGGGAGGGCATGCAGCCCACCTCGCTGACCTTTCCCCGCTCGCCGAGTCTTGTTCAATGCGATCGTTGGACGCGGGGGCCCACCATGGCAGATGAACCCGCGCCTCGCCCGGACATGGAAGATATTCCGCTCAGCCGCGCAAAGTTGCGATTGTCGGCGGCCACGTGCCATCTCGCCACGGTGTGGGGATCCCATTATTGTCCTTCGGCGGAT
Source organism: Rhodoligotrophos defluvii (assembly GCF_005281615.1). NCBI lineage: Bacteria > Pseudomonadati > Pseudomonadota > Alphaproteobacteria > Hyphomicrobiales > Rhodoligotrophaceae > Rhodoligotrophos > Rhodoligotrophos defluvii. The sequence goes on from NZ_SZZM01000002.1 coordinate 663,370, forward strand.
TCGCAGCTGCGCAGGATTTCATGGCCGATACAGAGCGCACGTCCCCGGAAGCCCTGCTTTCTTCGTCTGCCGGGCTCATCCTCCGGCAGGAGGTCCCCTGCAACCTGGAGACGCCCGTTGCCGAGCTGCGAAGCTTCGTGACGCCGAACGACCGCTTCTATGTCCGCAACCATTTCGCTGCGCCGCGGCTGGACATCGGGGGCTTCCGGCTGACGATCGATGGAGCCGTTCGCAATCCGCTCGCATTGGGCTATGACGCGGTGCGCGCCATGCCGTGCACAACCCGGCTCGCCACGATCGAGTGCGCCGGCAATAGCCGCAGTTTCCTTGATCGGCGGGCAGCCGGTGTGCAGTGGTCTTTGGGCGCGGTGGGCACGGCCGAGTGGACCGGCGTCTCGTTGGCCCATCTGCTCGCAGAAGCAGGGCTGATGGACGAGGCCTGCGACATTGTCGTGGAGGGCGCTGACCGCGGCCTGGTCGGCGGCGAGCCGGCACCGCGCCAGCCGATCGCCTATGCGCGCAGCCTGCCACGCGGAAAGGCTCTGGCGCCGGAGGTTCTGGTGGCCTATCAGATGAACGGCCGCGACCTGCCGCTGGACCACGGCTACCCCCTCCGGCTCGTGGTGCCCGGGCATTACGGCATGGCGTCCGTCAAGTGGCTGACGCGCATTCATGCGGTGAATCAGCCATTCCAGGGCTATTGGCAGACCACCGACTATGCCTATTGGGACCTACAGGCGGGCCACCCTGTGCGGCGCCCGCTTGGGACGATGAAGCCGAAATCCATCATCATCGAGCCAGCCCTGCACGAAGCGGTCGTTGCCGGCCGCATCTGCCGGATCACCGGCAGCGCCTGGACCGGGGAGAGCTCGGTGGTCCAAGTCTTGGTGAGCACCGATGGCGGTCGCACCTGGCGCGAAGCGAGCTTCATCGATCCGGCGCAGCCCTATGTCTGGCGCCGCTGGGCTCTGGACTGGCAGGTGCCCGAGGCACCCGGCCCGGCCATCCTGATGTCGCGGGCGGTGGACGACAGGGGCGAAACCCAGCCGGATGAGCACGATGGCGCCCGTTTCGGCAGCTATGTCATCAATCACTGCCTGAAGCACGAGGTGGTCATAGCGACCCCGCAGAATAGCGGAGATCAGTGAAAGTCCCGCGATTTCGGGATCACCCGCACATTGCGTGGATGCCGGGCGCGTGAGGCAACGTAACCTGATGGCGCATCCTCCACCGGCACGGATGGAGCCGTCTCCGCCGTCTCCACCAAGGTGGCCAGATCGCCGCTGCGGTCGATCAGCCGCTGCGCCACCAGATGCACGATGCCTTCCTCGCTCTTCTGCACCCGGCCGCGCACTTCCAGCAGGCGCGAGGCCATCACCTCGCGCCGGAACTTCTCGAACATGCTCGCCCACACCACCACATTGGTCACCCCCGTCTCATCCTCCAGAGTGATGAAGATCACCGTGCCCTCGCCCGGCCGCTGGCGCACCAGCACCACGCCTGCCGTCTTGATCCAGGCGCCATCGGCCCGCGCGGCCGTTTCCGCACAGCTCGCGATGCCCTCTCGCCGGTAGCGGTCGCGCAGGAAAACCAGGGGGTGCGCCTTCAGCGACAGCCGGATGGTCTGGTAATCGGTGATGACTTGCTCGGAAAGCGGCATTGCCGGCAAGGAAACCTCGGGCTCGATGCCAAGCTCCGCCGCATCCGCAGCGGCAAACAGGGGCAGCGGCCCATCGTCCGGCAGGCGTCGCACGGCCCATAACGCCTCGCGCCGGTCGAGGCCCATGGAGCGGCAGGCGTCGGCCTCCGCCAGCTTCTGCAGCGCGGCGCGGGTAAGCCCTGTGCGCCGGGCCAGGATCTCCATATCCGCATAAGCGTGGAGCCGCGCCGCCACGATCCGCTCCGCCCACTCCCGGTGAAACCCGTCGATCTGGCGGAAGCCGAGCCGCAGGGCGAAACTCTCATCCTCCCGCTGTTCCAGCGTGTTGTCCCAATGGCTGGCATTCACGTCCACCATGCGCACCTCGACCCCGTGCTCGCGCGCATCCCGCACGATTTGCGCCGGCGCATAGAAGCCCATGGGCTGGGAATTGAGCAGGGCGCAGGCGAACACCTCCGGGTGGTGGCACTTGATCCAGGAGGAGACATAGACGAGATGGGCGAAGGCCGCCGCATGGCTTTCGGGAAAGCCATAGGTGCCGAAGCCCTTGATCTGGGCAAAGCAGCGCTCGGCGAAATCCCGTTCATAGCCGCGCCGCACCATGCCCTCGATGAGCTTCTTCTCGAACGTATGGATAGTCCCGGCATTGCGGAACGTGGCCATGGCCCGGCGCAGCTGATTGGCCTCTTCCGAGGTGAATTCGGCCGCCACGATGGCGAGCTTCATCGCCTGTTCCTGGAACAGGGGCACGCCCAATGTCCGCTCGAGAACACCCCTGAGCTCGTCCTGGGGATAGGCCGGCCCCGGCGATGGATAATCCACCTCCTTCGGGTTCTTCCGGCGGCGCAGATAGGGGTGAACCATGTCGCCCTGGATCGGCCCGGGCCTGACGATCGCCACCTGGATCACCAGGTCGTAATATTCGCGCGGGCGCAGCCGCGGCAGCATGTTGATCTGGGCGCGGCTTTCCACCTGGAACACGCCGATCGAATCCCCCTTGCACAGCATGTCGTAGACCGCCTCGTCATTCCGCTCGGTCGAGGTCAGATCGAGACTGAGGCTCTTGTTCTGCTTCAGCAGGTCGAAGGCTTTCTTGATGCAGGTGAGCATGCCCAGCGCCAGCACATCCACCTTCAACAGGCCGAGCTCGTCGATATCGTCCCGGTCCCACTCGATGAAGGTGCGGTCCGGCATGGCCGCATTGCCGATGGGCACCGTCTCGTCCAGCCGCCCGCGGGTGAGCACGAAGCCGCCCACATGCTGGGAGAGGTGGCGGGGAAAGCCGATCAGCTGCTCGGCGAAATCCACCGCCCGGGCAATCTCGGGATTGGCGGGGTCGGAGCCTGACTGCCGCACCTGCCGGTCGGGCAGGCTGTCGCCCCAGCTGCCCCACACGGTCGAGGCCAGCGCCGAGGTGACATCCTCGGTCAGCCCCAGCACCTTGCCCACTTCGCGAATGGCCGAGCGCGGGCGGTAGTGGATGACCGTGGCCGCGATCCCCGCCCGGTGCCGGCCATAGCGGCCGTAGATGTATTGGATGACGTCCTCGCGGCGCTCGTGCTCGAAATCGACATCGATATCCGGCGGCTCCTGGCGCTCCTTCGACACGAAGCGCGCGAACAGCACGTCGATATCCATCGGGTCGACATTGGTGATGCCGAGCAGGTAGCACACCACCGAATTGGCGGCCGACCCCCGCCCCTGGCAGAGAATGCCGCGGTTATTGGCAAAGGATACGATGTCGTAGATGGTCAGGAAATAATTGGCATAATTGAGCTCGGCGATCAGGCTGAGCTCCTGGTTGAGCAGCTTGACGATCCGCTCGGGGATCCCCTTGGGATAGCGCAGCTCCGCCCGCCGCCAAGCCAGTTCCTCCAGATAGGTCTGCGGCGTCTTGCCCGGCGGCACCGGCTCCTCCGGATACTCGTATTTGAGCTCCTCGAGCGAGAAGTCGATGCGGGCCAGCACATGTTGCGTTTCCGCCACCGCCGCCGGAGCATGGCGGAACAGCCGCAGCATTTCCGCAGGGCTCTTCAGGTGGCGCTCCGCATTCACCTCCAGCACGCGTCCCGCGGTTTCGACCTTCAGCCCTTCCCGGATGCAGGTGATGATGTCCTGCAAGGGCCGCCGGTCCGGCGCGTGGTAGAGCACGTCATTGGTGGCCAGCAGCGGCACACGCGCCGCCTGCCCGATCGCCTGTAGCAGGGCCAGCCGGCGGTGATCATGCCCCTGTCGTAACATGGTGGCGCCGAGCCACACCGCGCCGGGCGCCGCTTCCGCCAGCGCCGTCAGCACCGGCCGCAGCTTGGCGAGGTCATCGGGCATGACGATCAGCAACAGATCGCCGCAATGGCTGGTGAGGTCATCCAGCGTCAGCCGGCATTCGCCTTTGCGGCCGCGCAAATTGCCCGAGGTGAGCAGGCGGCACAGCCTGCCCCAGCCCGCCCGGTTTTCGGGGTAGGCGACCACGTCGGGCGTGCCGTCGCTGAAGACGAGCCGCGCCCCCACCGCCAGCTTGAGACCGCAGGAGACCCCCTGTTCACGCAGGAGGAATTCGCGCAGCATCTTCACCGCCGTATGGGCGCGCACAACGCCGGCCACCGTGTTGCGGTCGGCAATACCGATGCCGTTCTGTCCAAGCGTACAGGCCTGCTGCACCAGCTCATGCGGGTGAGAGGCGCCGTGCAGGAACGAGAAGTTCGACGCGCAGGCAAGCTCCGCATAAGCCTGGGCTGCGGCGCTCATGCGAAAATCCCGTGCAGATACCAGCGGGGCCGGCCGGTCTCCCGTTCATAGAGGCCCTCGCGATAAAGCCAGAAGCGATGGCCCTCCTGGTCCTCGATGCGAAAATAATCGCGGGTCAAGCTTTTGCCCTCCTCATCGGTGTCGCCCTCGCGCCGCCACCATTCGGGCGCGATCCGGGCCGGCCCTTCCGCTGCCACCACCTCGTGCAGGATGCGCCGCCAGCGGAACTGCTTGGGCGGCCCGTCCGGCACCTCGGCCATGGTCTCCACCGGCTCGGGCGGGTCGAACAGGCGCAAAGGCAGCTGGGGCTCGCGGGCGCCAGACCTCTCGGCCAGGGCCGCTCCGGCCAGGGCAGCCTCCGCCGGCGCGATGGCCGGCAGCAGCCTCACCCGGCGTTCGGGGATATGGCTGTCCTGCGGCACGAAGCGCAGCACATGGCTCTCGCCGAACCGGGCGGACAGGCGGTCGATCAGCGCGGCCACCGCCTCGTCCTCCCGCGTGCGGCCGTCAAAGCCGATCTGCGCCGCATCGGCCTGTTCCGTGGCGCAGGCGGCCAGGCGGATCACATCGAAGCCGAAGCCCGCATCGATCGGGTCCGCCAGAGAGGCAAGCCGCTCCGCGAACAGCCGGGTGATCGCCCCGGCATCGCGCAGCGGGCGCCCGGCCGAGACGGCGATATGGCGCACATCCCCGTCCGCCCGGAAGAAGCTGGCCTCGAAACCGCGGCCACCTGCCCCGTCCCGTTCCAGCAAGGCGCCGAGTTCCTCCGCAAGCCCGTTCAGGGTGGCCGAGATGTCCTCGGCACGCACCACCGGTTCGGCAAAGCGGCGCTCGGCCATGAAGGCGGGCACCGGCCGGCGCGGCGAGATCGGGTGGTCCATCTCGCCGAGCACGCGGGCAAGCCGCTCCGCCACATCCTTGCCGAACCGGGCCACCAACGGATTGCGCGGCCTATCCTCAAGATCGGCAATGGTCTTGAGCCCCGCCCGGCTCAGAGCCAGCACCAGGTCCGGCGCAATGCCCAGCGCCGCCACCGGCAGAGGCCGCAAGGCCGTCGCCTCGCGGCCCGGCGCCAGAATGCCGCCTCTGGCGAAACGGGCCAGCGCCCGGGCCGCATCGGGCGTTCCGGCAATGGCGCTGAAGCTCGTGAAGCCCATGGCCTGCAGACGCCTGGCCACATCATCCCGCAGCACCGCCTCGCCGCCGAAGAGATGCGCGCAGCCGGTGATGTCGAGCATCACCCCGTCCGTCCCATCCAGCCCCACCAGCGGCGTATAGCGGATGCACCAGTCGGCAATCCGCTCCAGCGCGGCCTGATCCGCCGCCGGGTCCTCGTCCACCGTGGCGACATCGGCCACCCGGGCGCGCGCATCCGCCAGGGTCAGGCCCGGATGAAGCCCCAAGCCCAGGGCCGCCTGATCCGCATGGGCAATGCGCAGCGCATTCTTGGCTCGTGTCAGCACCACCAGCGGGCGCCTGCCGCTCCTGGCGCCAATGCCCCGGTCCTCAGCCGGCCCGGCGCCAGACGAGCGGCGCAACCGGGCCTCCCGGTGCAGCCGGTCGGTCGGCAGGAAGGGCAGCCACAGCGCGAGATAGCGCCGGTTCCTGGAAAATGAGTCGCTCACAGTTCCACTCCACATGCCAGCATCGTGGCGGAAAGCCGGCCCGGTGCCGCAACAGGTCCAGCCGGAAGGCCGGCAAGCCCGGCCCGAACAGGGCCGATGCCGGCGCGCCCATCGGCGCTTCCTTTCCGATCACATCCTTTAGGCTGAGCTCCGGCGGGCCAGAGCGCAGGGCCGCAACGGACCAGCGGCTCAAGGCGGCGCTGGGCTGGGCTTGCCCCATGATGCGGATCAGGAACACGCTCACCCGCGAGCGTGCCGCCGCGCGGGCGAGCTTCTGCGTTGCCCGCAGATCGAGCGCCTTGGGGTTCCCCCACAGCTCGATCACCACGGCCCCCAAAGCCGAGCACCGCAGCGCCTCATGCCCGGCCCGCAAGGCCTGGAGCCCATCGCGCAGCCGCACCAGGACCATCTTCTCCGGCGAAAGGCCGAATTCCTGGAGCCCGGGCCCATAGAGCTCGCCATATTCGCGGGCCACCATGTCCTGGCGCACCCATAGAATAGGCCGGTCGGCCCCGCTTGCCCGGCAGGCAAGGCCCAGGCCGAAGGCAGCGGCCGCAACCCCATCGGCCGCGCGGGCCCCAAACACCTCGTGCAACGCGCCCCGCGGCAGCCCGCCGCCGATCGCCTCATCGATATGAGGCATCCCGAAGGATACCTTGCCCGCCTCATCCTGCGCATCCAGTCCGGGAGCGGCCGTGCCGATAGCAGACCTTGCCGCATGCTTCCGCATGGAAGCGATCAGCGCGCCAAAGCCATGCTTGGGCTTCCTCCGGCCGGCCAAAGCACCACGGCGCTGATCTCCCCACAGCCTGGCCTCGCGCGGCGAGGGGGCGGCACCCAGCACATGCCTGATGCCCTGAACCGGGCGGGACGCTTCAATCTCTCTATCCGGGTGAGGTGCTCCAATCTCTATACCCAGGCGGGGCGCTCCAATCTCTATACCCGGACAGGGGACCTCAATCTCTGTATCATGTGCTGGATCAATCTCTGTATCATGTGCCGGACCACTCCAAGTGGCTGCCTCGATTTCGGCCAAACACCGCCGCAGCCCGGCAAGCGTTTCATGCTTGGCAGACATTCTCGTGTTCCTATTTTGTTCTAGTAAACGCGCAAGACCGGAAAGAGTCAATCCAGTCCCTGAACTATCGACAGGGTATTGCCGCCGAGCCGCGAAAAAGTCCGCATGCGGCATGTCAGCACGATGACCTGCTGTCTGCGGCCCGCCCGGTTCAGGGCATCGAACATGCGCTCGATGCGGTCGTCGTCGGAATAGACCAGCGCGTCGTCGAGCACGATCGGCACCTCATGCCCCCGCTCGGCCAACATGGCGCCCATGGCCAGCCGCACCAGCACCGCGATCTGCTCCTGGGTGCCGGCGGAAAGGCGGTCGAACCCCTCCGCCTCCGGGCCGGCCCGCTTGAGCCCGGCCACCGCAAAGCCGTCGCCTAGGGCGAGCTCCGCTGCGGGGAACACATCGTTCACCAGCGGCCGCAAATGCCGCTGCAGCGGCGCATGCAGCCGGTCGCGCTGCGCCTTGTAGCAATCCTCGATCGTATCGCGCAGCAGCTGCAGGCTGGCCGCCCGCGCCCATTGCCGCTCCACCTCGCGCATCTCCAGATCCCGCTGCGCCCTTAATGTTTCCACCTTCTCGCCGATGCCGTCGCCGCCCGCGCTCTGGATCTGCCCTTCCAGATGGGCGATCTCCCGGTCGAGCTGCGCAATCTGCGCCTTGCGGTTTTCGAGCGCCTCTTCCAGCCGCGTCACCCGGATCCGCAGCCGCTCGCATTCCTCCGGCGAAGGCGCCGAGCGCCGCTGCGCTTCCAGGGCCGCCACCTTGAGGCGGTGCGCCTCGTCCGCCCGGTGGCAGGCCTCCTGCAATTCGCCAAGCCGCTGGTCGCGCTCTTCATCGGGAAGCACCGCCAGATCGGCGGCGAACCTGTTGCGGATTTCCGCTTCGGTGCCCTGCAATCGCCCGCGCTGGTCGGCAATGCCGGCCAGGATCTCGTTCTGCGCCGCCAGCATCCCGTCCAGGCTTGCCCGTTTGCGCCGGATCTCGTCCCGCCCCTGCTGGACGGCAGCCTGCCGCCGCTCCAGATCCTCGGGCGATGACAGGGCGACCAAACCAAGCTCCGACAAGGTCCGAGCAAGGCTCGCCTCGATGTCCTCGATCTCGCGGCCGACCCGCTCGGCGGCGGCCGCTGCCGTTTCCTGGCCGAGGCCCAGCCCCTTTGCCTCCGCCTGCAGGCTGCGCGCCTCCACCTCCAGCTCCTGCCGGCGGGCCCGGTCCGCGCGCAATGCATCCGCATCCGCGAAATCGAGCTCGGCCAATAGGGCCGCCAAATCGGCCTGCAGCGCTTGCTGCTTCTTGCGGTCGGCCGCGAGGCTCGCCATGGCCGGCATTATCGTGATGGTCGCGATCTCGCCACCATCGCCCCCCACCTTGATGGTCATCGGCTCCAGCGCCGAACGGTGCAAGGCGCCGTCCACAGCGGCGCCATCGAGTTGGATGAGACCAGCCCCCGCCGGCCCCGGCATGATCGACACCTGGGGCGCTGCGGCCATGAGCCGGGCCGAGATCATCTCGAGATCGCGCTCGATCTCATCCAACCTGGCAATCACCGCCGTGCTGGCCGGGTTGGCGCGCAAAGCGGCCGCATTCTCCTGCTGGCGCCGGGCAAGATCGGCAAGCTGCCGCTGGCGCTGCTGCAGCAAATCGCGAGAAGCGGCCCGCTCGGCCACCGAAACGATACGCTGCAGCTGGCGCTCCTCATCCTCCAGCCGCTCGCCCTCGGCAGTCACAGCCGCGAGCGCCGACCGCGCCTCCGTGAGAGCCAGCCGCGCCGCCTTCTCGCGCTTGTCCAGCGGCTTGAGCGCCTGCTCGAGCTGGCGCAGCCGCTCGCGATCTCCGTCGATCCGGTCCGCCCGCTCCAAAAGCGAGGTCAGCTTCTGCCGCTCCCGCTCGCACACGGCGCGCGCCTGCCGCTCATCCGCCTCATATTGCGCGAGAATAGCCGCCATGCTCTCCGCCGCCTGATGCGCCTTGCGGGCCTCATCGAGCGCGGCCAGTTGCCGCGCGGTCTCTGCCGGATCGGCCCAGCGCGCCCGCTCGCGTTGCCTGGCCGCAAGCTGCCCGAACTGCTGGTCCAGAATGGCCAGCCGCCGTTCCGCCTCCGCAAGGTCGTCGTCGATCAGCGTCAGCCGGTCCTCCGCCGAGGCCAAGGGCCCGTTGGCCTTCGGCTTGCCCTTGTCGGTCACCAGCCGGCCGAGCTCGGCCTTCAAGCCATTGAGCACCACACGTGCCCGTTCGCCACCGACAATATCGCCGAGTTCCGATTGGATGGCCGCATTCAGAACCGAGCTTGCGCCATCGGAAGGCTGCGGCAACCGGAACGACTGCCCCTGACCGACCCACAACAGGCCGAAAGCGGCATCATCCATAGACCGCCCCTGCCCGCGCGCAATGCCGAGCAGTTCCCACACCAGCTCGTCCGCCTGCGCGCCGCGCGCCAGCTCCCGGTCGCCCCGGCGCAGGCTCGCCGCCGGGCTCTTCAGGAACGATTTGCGCAAGCTATAGACCGCGCCCTCATGTTCGAAGCCCAGCGTCACCGTCACCGGCAGCGCCAAGCCGTCGCTGGCCAGCGCCTTGACGAACTCGTTCTTGGTGCTGTGCCGCTCGAACAGGCAGGCGCGGATCGCCCGGAACAAGGTCGACTTGCCCGCCTCGTTCGCCGCCATCAGCACGTTCACGCCGGGCCCCAACCCGTCGATGCGGGCGCGGCCGCCGAACCGGCCCACCCCCTCGACGGCGATGCTGGTCAGCTGCATCAGGCGATCTCCCGCAGGCGCCGCAGCGCGGCCGCCTGGGCTGGCTGCCCGGCAACCATGGTGAACAGCTGCACCAGCGCCTCCTCCGCCCGCCGCCGCTCCGCGGCACTCAGCGCAGGATCCTCCGCCATCTGCCGCAGCCGGTCAGCCGCATCCCGCAACACGCCGCCGAAATCGATCGCCTCCAGGTCCGCGAGCGTCGGCCGCGCCGCAAGCGCGGACAGATCCACATCGAGTGCGAAGGCTGCGGCCGCAAGCGTGGTCAGCCGCCGGTCGAGATCCGCCCGCGCCGTGAGCGACAAGGCACCGCTCAGCACCAGCCGGACGACCGTTGCGGACAGCTCCGGCAACCCGCGCAGCCGCTGTTCCAGGTCCTCGACCGCATCCTCCCCGTCGAGATGCTCCGCCATGGTCAGCCAGCGATAGCGGCCGACCCGGTGAGGCGTGATCAGCGGCGGCGCCGCCGGCCCGCGGATATCGATCACCAGCACCTGGCCGATCTCCTGGCTGCCGGCGCGGTCCGGTTCGGGCGTCCCCGCATACCAGATGGATGGGCCGATCTGGAGGGTGCGGTGCCAGTCGCCAAGCGCCAAGTAGGAGAGGCCGGCGCGCGACAGCCGCCTGGGATCGATGGGGTTGGAGGCCTCGCCTTCGCTCCCGAAGCCGGTCACCGAGCCGTGCGCCAGGCCGATGCGGGCCAGGCCCTCCGGCGTGGCGGCCCGGTCCATCCATTCCGTCAGGTCGGAAGCCTCGCTCTTCCGGGTCAGGGGCGAAGGCAGCAGCACCGCGTCGCTGCCCAGCGCGGCCGGCTCGGGCGCCAGGTGCAGGTGCACATTGTCCGGCACGCCGCTCTCGCGCACCCGATCCCACACGCCCTTGGGCCGGTGCGGATCATGGTTACCCGGCATCAGGTGCCAGTGCACCTCCGGGAATTGCCGCATCCGCTCCAAAGGCGCGAGCAGGGTGCGCAAGGCAGGCGCTTCGCTGTCATAGACGTCGCCCGCCACCAGCACATGGGCCGCGCCTTCGCGCCGGGCCAACGCGCCGATCGTCTCGATCGCCACCAGCCGGGCATCCTGCAGCACCGCCTCGCGCGCGCCGAACTGCTTGAAGGGCTTGCCGATCTGCCAGTCTGCGGTGTGGATGATGCGCATGATGCCTCGCGTGCCTCATGCGCTAGGATAAAGTGAGTCGGCCTTTTCCGTGCACTATCTGCTGTCAAGCTGTGGAAACCGCCGGTTGGCGGCGGATCAGGCGCTGCGCAGCGCCGTCTTCAGCACTTTGCCGTTGGCATTGCGGGGCAAGGGCTCATCCAGGAAGGTGATGTAGTCGGGCACCTTGTAGTCGGACAGGCGTTCGGCGCAGAACGCTTTGATGCCCGCCTCATCCTTTGGCCGGTCGCCGGCATAGATGAAGGCATGCACCCGCTCACCCAGCACCGGGCACGGTGCGCCCACCACCGCGCTCTCGACCACGGACGGGTGGTGCGAGAGCACGCTCTCCACCTCGATGCAATAGACCTTGAAGCCGCCGCGGTTGATCATGTCCTTCTTGCGGTCGAACACATAGACGTAACCCTGCTCGTCGACCGCGCCCACGTCGCCCGACCGCCAGAAGCCGTTGACGAACCCCGCCGCCGTGGCGTCCGGGTTGTCCCAATAGCCCGGCACCACCATTGGCCCGCCGATCAACAGCTCGCCGCTTTCCCCTGGGGCCACCTCGCGACCCTGCTCGTCCACCACGACGATGTCAGCGCAATGCACCGGCTTGCCCACCGAGGTGGGATGGTCCTTGATATGGCCGGGCGGCAGGATGGTCGACGGCGAGGAGGTCTCCGTCGAGCCGTAGCAGTTCACCAGCGCCATATTTGGGCAGGTGGCCGCCAGCCGCTCGATCGTGGCACGCGGCATTGGTGCGCCGCCGAAGCCCGCCACCCGCCAGGCCGACAGGTCGAACTTCGCGAAATCCGGGTCCAGCAGGCACAGATTGTACATGGCCGGCACCAGGATGGTGAAGCTCAGCCGCTCGCGCTCGGCAAGCTCCAGGAAAGCGCGGGCCTTGAACGCCGGCATGATCACCGTGGTGCCGCCCACCAGCACCATGGTCAGAATATTGGCCACCAGCCCTGTGACATGGGACGCAGGCACCGCCATGATCGACACGTCGCCCGGCCGCAGCGCGCACACCTCCCTGTAGTGGATGACCGAATGCACCGTGCTGAAATGGGTGAGCATGGCGCCCTTCGGCCGGCCGGTGGTGCCGGAGGTATAGAGGATCGAGAACACGTCCTCCTCGCCGATGTCCACGGCCGGCGCGCTGCCCGCCGCAAGCAGGGCGGAGAACGGCGTGCCCGGCCCGGCCCCCACCACGAACACATGCCGCAGCGCCGGCACCTCTTCGCCGGCCGGCAGGTTGGCCGCGTGCTCCGCGTCATAGACCAGGGCCGCGGCCGTGCACTGGTTGAGCATGAACGCGATTTCCGGCCGCCGCTGGCGGATGTTCATCGGCACGATGATCGCGCCGATCCTTGCCGCTGCCAGCACCATGAACACGAACGGAAACGCGTTGCCCAAGAGCAGGGCGATACGATCGCCCTTGCCCAGGCCATGCGCTGCCAGATTGGCCGCCACACGCTCGACCGTCTCGTCCAGGGAGCGGTAATCGATCCGCTCGTCCCCCAGCACCAGCGCGGTTGTCTCCGGAAACCGGGCCACGGTTTCCCGGAACAGCGCATCGATATGCGCCGGCCGGTCGGCAAAGCAGCGCACCAGCCGCGTGCCGTAATGCACTTCCCGGCGGATGGCCAAGGACTTCTGAGGCATCAGCATCATTTTCGCACCAGGGTCGGGCGGCCCAGCAGGAAGCCGGCTTCCACCGGCAGCAGCTGTCCCGTGATCTTGCGTCCCTCTACGATAAGGAAAGCCGCGGCAGCCGCAATATCCTCGGCCGAGCACACATCCTGCAATGCCGATGACTCCGCAAAGCCGGCCTTCACCCGTGCATAGGCCTCCTCGCCAAGGCCTGAGGGCAGCCAGCGCGTATCGATCAGCCCCGGCAGCACCGCATTCACCCGGATGTGCGGCGCCAGGATCCGCGCCAGCGCCAGGGTCATCACATTGAGCGCGCCCTTGGACGCCACATAGGCGAGCGAGCTGCCATTGCCGTTGAGCCCCGCGATCGAGGAGACATTCACGATGGCGCCGGCGCCGCTGGCCCGCAGCGGCTCGGCGGCGGCGCGCGCCATCTGGTAGGCGCCCACCACGTTGACGCCGTAGACCCGCTGGAAGTCCTCCGCATTCTGGCTTTCCAGATCGGAAATGGTGGTGAACTGGGTGGCCCCCGCGCTATAGACCAAGGCGTTGAGGCGGCCGAAGCGATTGACGCATTTGGCCACCGCCCGGCGGCAGTCCTCGTCCTGGCTCACATCCGCCTGCACGGTGATGGCCCCAGCCCCGAGCTGCCGGCAGTCCTCAGCCACCTGCTCGGACTCGGCCGCGCTTCGGCTGAAGAGCACGGCGATGTCATAGCCGGCGCGAGCAAGCCGCAGCGCCGTGGCCGCGCCCACCCCGGTGCCGCCGCCGGCAATCAACGCAACAGGTCTGTTCGCCGCCTCACTGGCCATGATCTTTCCCCTGTTCCAGCAGCAGGCTACTTGATCGTACCGGCCCGCATGGCCTCCCGCACGATCTTGCCATAGGCGCTCACATGCCGCTCCATTGCCGCGAACGCGGCATCCTCGTCTTGAGCTTCGATCGCCCGCAGGATCCGCTCATGGGCCCGCACGGTCTTGCGGCGGATCTCGTCGGTCGTCACCTGCTGATAGCCGGCCGCATCCATGATCGGCTCGGCGATCGCCTCCATGAAGGCGGTCAGCGGCTCGTTGCCGCTGGCCCGCGCCACCGCCAGGTGCCACTCGAGGTTCACGCGCTTATACCGCGGCACGTCATCCACTGACGCAATGAACGCCTTGTGCAGATCGCGGATCTCCTGCAGCGCGCTTTGCGTACGGTTGCGCGCCGCCAGCCGCGCCAGAAAGGGCTCGAGACCGATGCGGCATTCGAGCAGCGCCTCCAGCCGCACCCCATGGGTGCGAACGAACAGCTCCATAGAGCGCACGATCGAGGCGCGCCCCGGCAGGGTCACCACCGATCCGCCGGTGCGGCCGGGTCTGGTATTGATCAGCCCTTCGATCTCCAGGATGCGCAGCGCCTCGCGCACCGACGAGCGGCTCAGGCCCGTCTCGGCCACCAGCTCGCGCTCGGTCGGCAGCGGGTCGCCGGTCGTAAGCTGACCGCCCAGGATCATGTTGCGCAGGCGGTTCGCCAGCACGTCCGAGGCCTTGGGCACGATTATGGGCGCAAGCTTTTCCATCTCAGCGCGGGATGCATCCCCTCATCACATCACAAACCCATATACGCGGCCTGAATGGCGGCATCGCCACGCAAGTCGACCGAGCTGCCCGCCCGGGTGATCCGGCCATGGTCCAGCACATAGGCGCGGCTAGACACCTCCAGCGCCTCCGCCACGTTCTGCTCCACCAGCACCACGGTCAGGCCTTCGCTCGCCGCAAGGGACTGCACCAGCGCGAACACTTGTGCAACCATCTTGGGCGACAGGCCGACGGAGGGCTCATCCAGCATCAGCAGCTTGGGCCGGCTCATCACCGAGCGGGCGATGGCGCACATCTGCCGTTCGCCGCCCGAGAGATGGCCGGCCAGCTGGTCCCGCCGCTCGCGCAGCACGGGAAACAGCTCCATCACCTCGTCCACCCGCCGGGCGATGCTCTTCCTGTCCTTCAGCGCATAGCCGCCGAGCTCCAGATTGTCGGCAACCGACATGAACGGGAATAGCCGGCCGCCTTCCGGCACCAGCACCAGGCCCCGCTCCGGCAGCTCATGCGCGGCAAGGGCCGTCACGTCCTCGCCGTCGAACACGATGCTTCCCGCATTCGGCCGGATCACCCCGGCAAGGGTGTTGAGCAGCGTGCTCTTGCCCGCGCCATTGGCGCCGACCACCGCCACGACCTCACCCTCGTCCACGTTGAAGGTTATGCCGTTGAGCACCATGGCCTGGCCATAGCCGGCATGAAGGCCCACAACCTCCAGTGCCGCGCTCATGCCCGCTTCCTCCCGAGATACGCCTCGACCACCCGGGTGTCCGACAACACCTCTTCCGGCAGGCCGTCGGCGATCTTCTGGCCGAAATCCAGCACCACCACCCGGCTCTGGAAGGCCCGCACAACCTTCAGGTTATGCTCGATGACCAGAAAGGTGAGCCCCTCCCCATGCAGCCGCTTGACCAGGTGGATGACCTCGTCCACCTCCGTCTGGTTCAAGCCCGCCATCACCTCGTCCAGCAGCACGATCTTTGCGTCCAAGGCCAGCGCCCGCGCGATCTCCAGCCGTCGCCGCTCGCTCAAGGTGAGCGTACCCGCCTTCACCCCCGCCCGGGCCGCAAGCCCCACCATGGCCAGCACCTCCTCCGCCCGCCGGGCCGCCTCCACCAGCCCGCGCCGGTGCAGGAACGAGCCGATCAGCACGTTCTCCAAGGCGGTGAGCGCCGTCAGCGTCTTCGAGATCTGGAATGTGCGGCCGAAGCCGAGCCGCGCCCGCGTCTGCGGGCTTTCCCGCGTGATATCGCGCCCCTCCAGGGCGATGCGCCCTGCGGTCGGCTGGAACTGACCGGTCACCAAGTTGAACAGGGTGGTCTTGCCGGCACCGTTGGGGCCGATGATGCTGACCAGGTCGCCTTGCGCGATGTCGAAGCTGACCTCGTTCACCGCAATGAGGCCGCCGAAGCGCTTGGTCAGGCCCTGCAGTGACAAGAACGGCGCTGTCATCCGCCACCTCCGCCTTCAGGCCGCGCGCTGGTCAGCCGCTGCCACAGCGCGGTCCCCGCGCCGATCAATCCGCGCTTCATGAACAGGGCGAACAGGATCAGCACGGCGCCCAGCACGATGAGATTGGTGCCCGGCACCATGCCGCCGAGCTCGGCCCGCAGGTAGGATTCGACCGGCACGATCAGCAATGCGCCCGCCAGCGGGCCATAGAGGGTGCCGACCCCGCCGATCAGCGCAATGAGTGCGAATTTCACCCCGATATCCGGCAGCGACAGCAATGTGGGCGGGTCCACGAACCGCAGATACATGGCGAACAGGGCGCCGCCGATACCCGTGAGCGCAGCGCTCAGCGCCATGCCCAGAAGCTTCACCTGCAGCACCCGGATGCCGGCGGCCCGCGCCGCGTCCTCGTCCTCCCGCACCGCCTGAAGATAGTAGCCGAACCGGCTGCGCAGCACCGCGGCGCTCACCAGGAGACACGCCACCAGGAAGCCCAGCATCAGCAGGGCATAGGAAAAGCGGTTGGTGAAGATCATGTTGGCAAGCCCCGCCTTGAACGGCAGGGAAAGCCCGCGCGGCCCTCCAGTCAGCGTCTCGAAATAGTTGGCCAGCACGAAGGCTACTTCGTTGAAGGCCATGGTGGCAATGGCGAAGAACGGCCCCTTCAGCCGGAAGGTCGGCCAGGAGACCGCTGCCGCCACCACTGCCGCCAGCGCCGCGGCGGGCACCAGCGCGAGCCACGGCGAGATCTGGAAGTGCAGGTAGAGATTGGCGGTGAGATAGGCGCCGATCGCGAAAAACACACCGTGCCCCAGCGAGAACTGCCCACCGAAGCCGCCGATGATGTTCCAGGCGCTGGAGAGCCCGGCAAACAGGAACGTATAAGCCAGGATGTTGAGGATGAACGGGTTCTTGCCATAGACCCAGGCGAGCCCGAGCAGGATCAGCGACAGCACGAGGATGCGCACGAGCTCCACCCGGAAGGTGGTGATGCCCGGGGCGGCGCGGCCCGACATGGCCATGGGTATCTCAATGCTGCTCACGGAGGCCCACCTCTTCCGCGCCGGCAATGCCGAACAGGCCGCCTGGCCGCACGATCAGCACTGCGATGAACACCAGGAACCAGACTGCGTGCTTCAGGGCCGGGTCGAGGTAGTAGCCGGCCAGCGCCTCGATCAGGCCGATGATGAAGCCGCCGATGAATGCGCCCCACACGCTGCCGAGCCCGCCCAGCACCACCACCGCGAACGCAGCCAGGATGAAGTTGCCGCCGATCTGCGGTGACATGGTATAGATCGGCGCCAGCAGCGTGCCGGCGAGGCCCGCCAGCGCCGCCCCCATGCCGAAGGTCAGCATGAAGGTGAGCTCCACATTGATGCCCATGAGCCGGGCGGCGCGCCGGTCCTGGGTCACGGCACGGATCGCCTTGCCCGGCAGGGTGTTCTTGAGGAACCAGCTCATGCCCACCGCCACCGCCGTCACAGCGAACAGCGCGATGAGCCGCACCAGGCTGATCTTCAGCCCGGCAATGTCGATGACCACGGTGGAAAGGTCCGTCGGCACGGTGTAGCCGGTGCCGCGGGTAATGGCGAGGATCACGTTCTGCAACAGCAGCAGCAGCCCGAAAGTGGCGAAGATCTGCATCATCGACTCGTTCTGCAGCGGCTGCAGGATGAAGCGCTGGATCAGCACCCCGAACACGAACAGCGCCGGCACTACGACCAGGATCGACACATAGGGGTCCATGCCCACCAGCCAATAGCTGAAATAGGCCCCATACATGCCCAGCATCACCAGCTCGCCCTGGGCGAAGTTGACGATCCTGATCACGCCGAAGATCAGATTGAGCCCGATGCTCACCAGCCCATAGATGCCGCCGAGCAGCAATCCCACGACGAGGATGTTCAGAAAGGTGGACATGGGCTCTTCGTCACCGCTTGTAGGTCGCGCCCCGCCTTACTGGCGAGGCACCGCTTGCGATTGCGTCGGCTACTGCTTGCCGACGGCGACCAGCTTGTTGCCGCCGGCCGCCGCCACAGGAAACACGGTCACCACCTTGCCGTTCTGCCACTGCACCACGGTCGGTGGAGTCCGCACGTTCTGGGCATGATCGTCGAACTTGGCACCATATCCGGTTTCATAGGTGTTCAGCGGCTTGTCCATCTTCTTGGCCGCCTCGATCACCGCTTCCGGCTCGGCGCTGCCGGCCGCCTCGATCGCCTCCGCCATGATCTTGAGGCCCACGAACGCGGTCATGCTCTGCGGCGCCAGCGGGTCCTGGCCGTATTTGGCCCGATAGGCCTCGAGATAGGCCTGTGAACCAGGGCCATATTGCTCCGTCACATCTGGCCTGGGATAGCTGACGATCAGGATGCCTTCGAGCGATTCCGCGCCGAGCGCTTCCAGCGTCTCGCGCGTGTCGCCGGTGCCCACCAGCACCATGGCACCCGGCTTGAAGCCCTGATCGCGTGCGGTGCGCAGGAGCAGGTTGCCATCGGGCACATAGCCGGTGTTGATCCAGATGTCCGGCTGCGCATCCCGGGCCCGCAGGATCGAGTCGGTCAGGTCGATGGCCTTGGCGCTATGCGCGCCCATGCCCACCACCTGCACCCCGGCCTTTTCGAGCTGCTCCTTCTGCCGGTCGGCGATCGAGGTGCCGTAGATCGACTCCTCGTGCTCGATCCACACCTTGAGATCCTTGGGCTCCTTGCCCAGGGCTTCGGCGAGTAGCCCGGTGACCAGCTCCACCGACTGATCCGCGAACGACACCGCGTAAGGACCGGAGCGAGCGAAATTGGGCAATCCGCGCTCGGTGAGGTTTGCCGCAAGCGCATTGGTGTCCCAGTAGAGCTTCTGGTAGTTCATGGCTGCTTCCGAGGCCGCGGCCGACACCGCGCTCAAATACGTGCCGATGAACACGTCCACATTGTCGCGACCCGCCAGCTGCTCCACCGCCGCGATGCCCTCCTGCGGGCTCGCGGCATTGCCACGGACGATCTCGACCTTGCGGCCGAGAATGCCGCCCTTGGCGTTCAGCGCCTCCGCCGCCAGCTCGTAGCCGCGGGTCACCTCGTCCCCATAAAGCGCCATCGGTCCCGAATAAGGATTGATGGCGCCGATCTTGAAGGTCTCCTGTGCTTGGACCTGCGTATCGGCGGCAAGCGACAGCGCCACCGCTGCGCTCATCCCGAGCACCAGGCGCCTCGTGACTGTTCCGATCATGGTTTCCTCCCTTCTCTTATATGTCCGTCCTGTTCACGGGCTCAGGCGGAAGCGCGGCAGCGCACGGCCGAGATCCCGCTGAACGACCAGTTCCACGCGCCGTCCGATCAGGTCCTGCTGGCCGTCCGGCAGATCCACCAGGTTGGTGACCATGCGCGGCCCTTCATCCAGCTCGACCACCGCCACGTTGTAGGGCAGCCGCTCCTGGAAGCGCTTGTCGAAGGCGGTGTGATAGATGACCCAGCTCACCACCGTGGCCGTGCCCTCGGCCTTCTCCCAGCGCCAGTCCGGTGACCAGCAGCGCGGGCATTCGGTGCGCGGCGGCAGCCAGCCATTGCCGCAAGCCCCGCACCGCTGGAACGTGAGCCGTCCCTCGTCGAGCGCGGCCCAATAGGCGTCCCCCGGCGGGCCCCAGTCGGAAGGCGGCGGCCCTTGCCGCTCAGCTGAAGCCGTGTCGCTCATTGGCCCAGGATCATTGTCGAGTGCGTATGCATGATCCCTCCCTGGTTGCTGACGATGCAGGTCTTGGCGTTCGTCACCTGGTTCACCGAGGAGCCGCGCATTTGCCGAACCCCTTCGAGCACCAGCTGCAGGCCCGGCATGCCGGTCTCGGACAGCAGCCCGCCGGATGTGTTGAGTGGCAGCCGGCCGCCAACCTCAAAACCGCCATCCGCCGCGATGCGCCCCAGCTCGCCCTTGCGGCAGAAGCTATAGGCCTCCAGCGTCATCGCCACCGTGATGGTGAAGCAGTCATAGATCTGGGCGACGTCGATATGCTCAGGCCCGAGCCCCGCCATGGCGAAAGCCGTGCGGCCCGACACGCCGGCCATGGTCTCCGTCAGATCCGGCCGGAGCGGCACGTCGCACGAGCTGTGGCCCTGGCCGAAGCCCAGGATCGGCACCGGCGCCGGCACGTTCAGCGCCTTCGCGCGCTCGGCCGACATGACCACCACCGCCGCCGCGCCATCGGAGACGAGGCAGCAGTCGTCGCGCCGTAGAGGCTCCACCACCCACGGTGAATCCCCATACATGTCGCGGGTCAAAGGCAGCCTGAGCTGCGCATGCGGATTGTTGGCCCCGTGCTTGCGGCAAGCCATCGCGATATCGGCAAACACGTCGGGCGAAAGCCCGGTATCGTGCAGGTAGCGGCGCGCGATCATCGCATAGCCCGCCACCACGCTGGACCAGCCGAAGATCGCGTCATCGCTCCAGGGCTTCTCGTAGGCCTGGCGCGTGCCGGTGCGCGGGTTGTCCGCAAGCGTCACCAGTGCCACCTCGCACTGTCCGGCTTCGATGGCCATGGCGGCGAACGAGATCATGGAGATATTCGAGGCGCCGCCCTGGTCCCACACGCCGCCTACCCGCGGTGTCATCCCCATGGCCTCGGCCAGCTTCTGCCCGTACATCATCTCGACCCGGGAGGTCGGCACCTTCACGAACAGCGCATCCACGCGGTCCTTCTCGACGCCCGCATCCGCCACCGCCTTGCGGCAGGCCTCCATATTGAGCGAGATGGTCGAGCGGCCCGGCAGCTTGCCGAACGCGGTGTGGCCGATGCCGGCGATGACCGCACGCCCGCGCATCAGATCACGCCCTCCTTGCGCAATCGCGCGATCTCCTCAGGCCCAAGGCCGAGAAAATCGCTATAGACATTGTCGTTGTCGGCGCCGAGGTCCTTGCTCGGCGCGATCTCCGGCGCCGGCTCCCCGTCGAAGCGCAGCGGCGTGGTCGGCAGGATCAACGGCCCGAGCAAGGGATGGTCCACGTGCTTGAGCATGCCGCGCGCATGCAGATGCGGGTCGTGCACCACCTCGTCGAGGTCGCGCACCGGCGCGCAGGGCACCCGATGCTTGCGCAGCCGGTCATAGATCTCGTCGCGTGTGCGGCTCGACGTCCAGGCAGAGATGGTCTCGTCGACGAAATCGATATTGTCCACCCTCGCCTTCAGGCTGCTGAGGCGGGGGTCGTCATTGAGATCGCTGCGCTCCATGGCCTCCAGCAGCGAGGTCCAGTGCGTCTCGCTCACGCAGATCAGCGCGATCCAGCCATCGGCGGCCGGGTAGACATTGTAGGGCGCCTCCGCCAGCCCGCTGTGGCGGTTGCCGGTGCGGCTGGGAATGTGGCCCTTGCTGCCGAAATAGAGCCCGAGCGGCGAGCTGAGCGAGCAATAGACGGCCTCCAGCATTGACACCTCGACGAAATGGCCTTTGCCGGTACGCTCACGGTCGAGCAGCGCCGTCACGACGGCCGCATAGAGGTGAATGCCGCCGAAGAAATCGCACATCGCGGGCCCCGCCTTGACCGGCGGCCGGTCCGGGTAGCCCGTGGTCGACATGACGCCCGAAAGGGCCTGCACGGTCAGATCCATGGCGGGATAATCCCGGTAAGGGCCGGACCAGCCGAATCCCGACCCTGCCGCATAGATCAGGCGCGGGTTCAGCGCCATCATCGCCTTGGGGCCGAGCCCGAGCCGGTCCATCACCCCCGGCGCGAAATTCTCCAGCAGCACGTCGGCCTTGGCCACCA
The DNA here is from genome assembly GCF_005281615.1 of Rhodoligotrophos defluvii. Lineage (NCBI taxonomy): Bacteria > Pseudomonadati > Pseudomonadota > Alphaproteobacteria > Hyphomicrobiales > Rhodoligotrophaceae > Rhodoligotrophos > Rhodoligotrophos defluvii. Next base: position 684,812 of record NZ_SZZM01000002.1, read on the forward strand.
TGTCCTTGAGCAGCGTCTGGCCGCGCTCGCTCTTGATGTTGAGCGTGATGAAGTCCTTGTTGGAGTTGAGCATGGCGAAAGGCACCATGGCCCCGCCCACCGCGCCGCGCCGCCGCATGTTCTCGCCGTGCAGCGGCTCGATCTTGATCACCCGCGCACCAGCCATGGCCATCAGCAGCGTCGCGTAGGGCCCGTTATAGATCTGGCCCAGGTCGATGACGGTGGTGCCCTCCAGGGGCCGGGTCATTCCGCTCACCTCAGGCCCCCTTGAACTTGGCGGGACGTTTCTCGGCAAACGCCTTGGGCCCTTCGGCCGCATCCTCGGTGAATTGCAGCATGCGGTTGGTCATCTGCTCCAGGCGCAGGCCGGCCGTCAGCGGCATCTCGCGGGCGCGCACCGCCAGCTCCTTTGCCGCCTGCACCGCCAGCGGCGCATTGGCGGCGATGCGGCGGGCATAGGCCATGGCCTCGTCCATCAGCGTCTCCGCCGGCACCACCCGGTTGATCAGACCCCAGCGCGCGGCGGTCTCCGCATCGATCGGATCGCCCGTGAGCAGCATCTCCATGCCGATCGCATAGGGAAGCTGGCTCAGGATGCGCTGGGTGCCGCCATTACCGGCGATCACGCCGCGCTTCACCTCCGCGAGCGAGAAGGTGGCATGGGGTGCCGCGAGCCTGATATCGGTCGCCAGCAGCAGGGTCATGCCACCGCCCAGACAATAGCCGTTCACCGCGGCGATCACCGGCTTCCACACTTCGAGGCCGCGGTTCAGCAGCTGCTCCTTCTGGGTCAGCCACATCTCCGCCAGCTCCGGCGGCTTGGACACGAAGCTCTTGAGATCGGCCCCCGTGGTGAACGAGCGCTCGCCGGCACCGGTCACCACAGCCACCCGGATCTCCGGCTCGTCCCGCACCCTTGTCCAGGCGCGCGACAGGCCGGCATAATGCCCCGCATCCATCGCATTCAGCCGTTCCGGCCGGTTGATGGTGATGACGGCAATCCCGTCCTCCACATCCACATCGATCGACATCAGGCCACCTGACTTAACAGCTCGCGCGCCACCACCATGCGATGCACCTCCGAGGGCCCCTCGCCGATGCGCTTGATGCGCATCTCGCGGTACCAACGCTCCAGCGGCATCTCGCAAGCCACCCCGAGCCCGCCGAAGATCTGGATGCAGCGGTCGACGATACGGCCGGCGGTTTCCGTGGCGAACACCTTGCAGATCGAGGCATCGACCTTGATGTCCTTGCCGAGGTCCGCATTCCATGCCGCCTGGAACACCAGCAGCCGCGCCGCCCGCAGCTCGATCTCCGAATCCGCGATCATCCACTGGATCGCCTGCTTGTCCGCCAGGGGTGAGTTGAAGGTCCTGCGCTCGCGCGCCCACTTGACCGCCATGCGCAGGGCCGCGTCTGCAATGCCGAGCGTCGCCGCCGCATAGGGCACGCGCCCATGCACCAGCCATGTTTCGGCCAGCTTGAAGCCCTCGCCCTCCTCGCCCAGCCGGTTCTCCACCGGGACTTCGCAATTGTCGAAGGTGAGCTCGTAAGGCGAATAGGAGCGAATGACGGGGATGCGCTTGAGGCTCAGGCCCGGCCTGTCCTTCTCCACGATGAAGGAGGTGATGTTCCCGCGTGACTTCTCGCTGCCGGTGCGGGCGAACACGATGCCCCATTTGGCTTGGGCGGCGCCGGAGATCCACACCTTTGTGCCGTTGAGCACATAGCGATCACCCCTGCGCTCGGCGCGGGTCTCGATGGCGCGCGCAGGGTCCGACCCGCCGGAGGGTTCGGAAATCGCCACGAAGGTCTTGTCGCCCGCTTCGATCACGGGCAGCGCATATTTCTCGATCTGCTGCCGGGTGCCCTTGAAGATCACATTCGGCGGATCGAAGCCGAAGGCGCCGCAGGCCGGGATATAGGCGCCCATCCGGCACTTCGCCGCCTCTTCCGCCACCAGGCACTGGCCGAGCAGGCTCAAGCCCGCCCCGCCATATTGCGCCGGCGTCTGCACCTGCCACAGGCCGATCGCCCGCGCCTTGGCCTGCAGCTGTTTCAGCACGTCATCCGGCAGCGTGAATGCGTCGTGCTCGACCTTGTCTTCCTCCGGGATGACCTCTCGTTCCATGAAACGCCGCGCGGTCTGCTGCAGCATTGCCAGGTCCGACGGGAGTTCCCAGCTTCCATTGTCATTCATCCGTTCGAGCCTCGATTTGAAACAAGCGGCCGCGAGCAGCCGAGCGGCATCGTGCCGGGCGCATTGTCGCGCATGGCCTCTTCGGAAGATTGTGGAGTTGCTGCGAAGGCCGAGACGTCATCCCAGCAATCCTCCCGGCAACGCTCTTTCCGGCGTCTGTTCGCAAGGATTGTCCAGCCGGCCGCCACCTGTCAACAAATTATCGGACCAATATTCTGGAAAATTATCAGACCAAACTGCTTGACGAATTTTTCGCACCGTTCCTATGATCAGGCGAGCTCGCCGCAAGAGCGGGCAGGATCATCGGGAGGAAAGGTGCCCGTGTGCGCACTGCCGGCATTCGCACCGGCCGCCGCACCTCATCCGCCCTTCCCGGTCCGGTTCTCACATTCCAAGGGTACCCGAGCGGAGGCCGTATCGTGGCAGGACTTGTCGGCATCGACGTGGGCGGAACGTTCACGGATCTCTTCTACTCCACCGACGGCATCAATGCCGACCGCATCTGCAAAGTCCCCTCGACCCCGGAAGATCCCTCCAACGGCCTCATCGACGCCCTGAACCGGGCGGACATACCGGCCGACGGCGTGGATCTGATCCTGCATGGCACGACCATCGCCACCAATGCCCTGATCGAGCGGCGTGGCGCACGCTGCGCCCTCGTCACCACCAAGGGCTTCCGCGACGTGCTGGAGCTCGGCCGCCGCGACCGGCCCCATTTCTACGGCCTCACGGGTCTGCAGAACCCGCTCATCCCCCGCGACCATCGCTGGGAAGTCAACGAGCGGATGAGCTTTCAGGGCGAGGTACTGGTGCCTCTCGACGCGCAGGAGGCGCGCGCGCTCGCCCAGGTGCTCAAGGCGCAAGAGGTCGAGGCGGTGGTCGTCTCGCTCCTCCATGCCTATGCCAACCCCGCCCATGAGCTGGAGGTCGCCGACATCCTGCGCGATGCGGAACCCTCATGGGAGATCGTCACCTCCGCCAGCGTCATCCGCGAATATTACGAGTTCGAGCGCACCAGCACCGCCGTGGTGCAAGGCTACCTCCAGCCGCTCATCTCGCGCTATGCCGACAATTTGCTGAATCGCCTGAACCGCTGGGGCTTCAGCAAGCACACCCTGGTCATGCAGTCCAATGGCGGGCTGGTGCCGGTGAAGCAGCTGCAGGAGCGCGCCGCCCATGTGGTGCGCTCAGGCCCCGCCGCCGGCGTGATCGCGGCAGCGCGCATCGCGGCGGAAGCCGGCTTCGACCGGGTGATCACCGGCGACATGGGCGGCACCAGCTTCGACGTCGCCGTGGTGATCGATGGCGAACCGGAGATTACCCCCACCACCAATCTCGAATTCCGCATTCCCCTGCGCCTGTCGATGATCAATGTGCACACCATCGGCGCCGGCGGTGGCTCCATCGCCTCCATCGATCGCGGCGGCATCCTGCAAGTCGGTCCCCGGAGTGCCGGCGCACGGCCCGGCCCGGTGTGCTTTGGCCATGGCGGCACCGAGCCAACTGTCACCGACGCCAATCTGGTGCTCAACCGCATCAATGCGGAAGACCCGATCGGCCTCACCAACCGCAGGACATTGGACGTGGAGGGCGCGCGCCAGGCCATCGGTCGCCTTGGCGAGCAGCTGGGCCTCGGCGTCGAGGAAACGGCGGAAGCGATCCTCGCCGTGGTCAACCAGAACATGGCCGGCCGCACCCGGCTCTTGTCCATTGAGCGCGGCTACGACCCGCGCGACTTCGCCCTGGTCATCTTCGGTGGGGCCGGGCCGCTGCACGGGGCCGCCATCATCCGCGCTGTCGGCATCCGCACCATGCTGGTGCCGCCCTCGCCCGGCGTGCTCTGCGCCATGGGCTGCGCGGTGGCTGACGTGCGCTACGACATCTCGCGCACGGTCGCCCGTCGCACCGACAGCTTCGATACGGTGGAGATCGCCGCCATCCTCGCCGAGCAGCAGCAGGAGGGCGAGGAAAAGCTGAAGGCGAACGACGTGCTCATCAAGCATGTGGCCGTCGCCCATTTCGCCGAGATGGCCTATGTCGGCCAGATTCATACCCTGCGCGTGCCGATCGAAAGCGGCTGGGATGCCGCCCGCATCGCCCGCGCCTTCGAGGAAGCCTATCGCCGCGAATACGGCAACACCTTGGGCGACATCGCCACCACCATCGTGTCCTTCCGCACCGTGGTGCAGGGCATGCGCGAGCACGTGCGACGCAGCCTACCCACACCGCCGCAACGATCCGCTCCGCCGCCCAGGACCACGCGCCGGGTCTATTTCGGCGGCTGGCACGAAACGCCCATTCACGACCGCCAGGCCCTGCAGCCCGGCATGGTCGTTCCCGGCCCGGCCATCGTCGAGCAGGCCGACACCACCATCGTCATCGAGCCCGATATGGCCGCGCGGGTCGACGCCTATGGCAACCTTCTCGTGGAGATCGGCTGATGGATCCCGTAACCCTTGCCGTGGTGCGCGGCGCCCTCGAGCAGATCGCCGACGAGATGGACCTGCATCTGATCCATGCGGCCATTTCGCCCATCATCTCCGAGACCAATGACTGCGCCAACGGCATCTTCCATCCGCAGAACGGCGAGACCATCGCCCAAGGCCGCTTCGGCCTGCCGGTATTCCTGGCCAATATGCAGTTCACGGTCCAGAACATCATCCCCATTGCCGAGAAGGCGGGCGGCTTCAAGCCGGGCGACGTCTGGGTCCTGAACGATCCCTATCTCTGCGGCACCCATCTGCAGGACGTGGTTCTGGTGGCACCCCATTTCGTCGATGGCGAGCTCTTCGCCCTGCTGGCCAGCACCGGCCACTGGATGGATATTGGCGGCGCCGTGCCCGGCGGCTGGGCGCCGTCCGCCCAGGACATTCACACCGAGGGCGTCCTCATCCCGCCGGTCAAGCTTTACGATCAGGGCAAGCTCAACGAAGCCCTGGTCTCCATGTTCACCCGCAATGTGCGCCTGCCCACCCAGATCGAGGGCGACCTGTTCGCCATGGCCAATGTGTTCACCGTGGCGCGCCGCGGCCTCGACAGCCTGGTCAAGCGCTATGGCGCGGACACCTTGCGCGATTGCATCACCGAGATGATCGACCGCTCGGAAAAGCAGATGCGCTCCTATATCGACGAGATCCCCGACGGCACCTATTACGCGGAAGACTACCTCGACAATGACGGCATCGTCGACAAGCCGAACAAGTTCGCCCTGTCCCTCACGGTCGAGGGCTCGTCCCTGCATTTCGACTTCTCACAGTCCGATCCGGCCGCGCGCGGGCCGGTGAACCTGGCACGCAGCACCACTCAGTCCACCTGCTATATCGCCCTCAAGCACATCTTCCCCGAAGTGCCGATCAACGGGGGCGTGTTCCGCCCCACCCGCTTCACCATTCCCGAAGGGTCGATCGTCTCGGCCGCCTATCCCTCGCCGGTCTCCGGCTATCTCGAGCCCATCGGCCGGGTGTTCGACGTGGTGCTCGGCGCCCTGTCGCAAGCCATCCCGCAGCGGGTCCCGGCGCCCGCCTTCGGCACCGTGGGCGTGGTCACGGTCGGCGGTCGCCATCCTGCGACCAATCAGTATTACGTCGCCGTCTTCCCCTATCCCGGCGGCTATGGCGGCCATTCTAAGGGCGACGGCCTGGTGCATGGCACCCCGCCCATCTCCATGGCCAATTTCATGTCCATCGAAATGTCCGAGCACCGCTATCCCCTGCAGTTCCAGGAATATGCCCTGCGCGAGGATTCCGGCGGCGCCGGCCAGTTCCGCGGCGGCTGCGGCTCGCAATACCGCTTCACCGTGCTGTCGGACGCGGTGGTCTCCGCTCTCGGCGACCGCGTCGACCACAAGCCCTTTGGCATTGCCGGCGGGCACACCGCAGCACCGAGTGTGGTGCACGTGAACAACGGCGGTCGCGAGACCACGCCACCCATGCGCAGCAAGATGGAAAAGCAGCCCATGGCCCCAGGCGACTGGCTGTTTGCCGCCTCACCCGGCGGCGGCGGCTTCGGTGACCCCACCACCAGGGCATTGGAGGCGGTCGAGCGCGACCTGAACCTGGGCTACATCTCCCGCGCCACGGCCGAAAACGTCTATGGCGTGGTCATTGCCGAAGAGCAGAAGCTCGGGCAGCGCTCGCGCTACCGTCTCGACCCTGAGGCGAGTGCGGCCAAGCGCACCAGCATGCAATCGACCGGTGAGGAACAGAAGGTACCCGCCGGGCTGCACGCATGACCGCCCCCTCAGGCGCGCCCGTATACGCGATCGGCGGCGGCGCCGGTTTCGCCGGCGACCGCACCGACGCCGCCGTGCGGCTCGCCGCCTCCGGCCAGGTCAATGCCGTAGGCCTAGAATGCCTGGCCGAGCGCACCTTGATCGCGGCGCTGACGGCCCGTGCCGCCGACCCGCAAGCCGGCGCCGATCCGCGCCTCAAGCGGCGTCTCTCACCGCTTCTTCCCTATGTCCAGAAGAACGGCTGCCGGATCATTTCCAATCTGGGTGCGGCAAACCCATCGGCCGCCGCACGCAAGGTTGCCGCCCTCGCCCGCGAGCTGGACTTGGGTCCCCTGCGCATCGCCGCCATCGAGGGCGACGACGTCATGCGTCAGCTGGACCAGGTGCGCTGGCAGGAACAGCCGGCCGGCCGGCTCATCGGCGCCCATGCCTATATCGGCGCCGAGATGATTGCCCAGGCTATGGACGAGGGCGCCGACATCGTGATCACCGGCCGCGCCGCCGACTCCGCCCTGTTCGCCGGACCCCTGCTGCCCCATCTCGACCAGCGGCCGGAGGCCGTGGCCATGGCGCTCACCGTTGGCCACCTGCTGGAATGCTCGGGCCAAGTCACCGGCGGCAATTACGAGCGGCCGGGCGGCGGTGGGCTCGATGCACCCGCTCTGGCCCAGCTCGGCTTCCCCATCGCCCATGTCAGGCGCGACGGCACGGCCGACATCACCGTGCTCGACGACGATCCAGGCATTGTCGACCGTCTCACCTGCACGCTGCAGCTCCTCTACGAGGTGCACGACCCCAGCCGCTACATCACACCCGACGGCGTCATCGACTTCACCACCACCCGCATCGAAGAAATCGGCCCGCGGCGGGTGCGGGTCTCCGGCACCGGCTTCCGCCCGGCGCCGCAGGATCTCAAGGTGGTCGGCTTTGCCGAAGAACCGGGCATGATTGCGGACGTGGAAATGGGCCTTGCCGGTTTCGGTGCCCACGAGCGCGCCCTCAGGGCGGCGGATGTGCTGCGCCACCGCCTGAGCGACTGGCCGCAGGACGATCTTCGCATCGACATCGTCGGCATCGATTCGATCCTCGGCGGCGCCTCCAGGCCAGCCAATGCCACCACCAACGAGTTGCGCGTGCATGTCTCGGCCCGTTGCCCCGACGCCGAGGCCGCGCAGATCATCGAGGACGAGGTCTATGCCCTCACCCTCTCCGGCCCTGGCGGGGGCGGCAGTCTGCGTTCCGAGAAGCGCCGCAACATCGCGACCGTCACCGGCTTCATCGACCGTGATGCCGTGCCCCTGTCCATCTCTTGGGGGACAAGCCGATGAGGGTGGGCGACATCGCCGTCGGGCGCTCGGGCGACAAGGGCGACATCCTCGACCTCACACTGGTTGCGGTGGATGACGAAGCCTATGCCCGGCTCGAACGCCATCTCACCGCGGAAGTCGCCGCCGAGGCATTGGGCCCCGCCATGCCGGGCACGGTCACCCGCTACGCTGTGCCGGGCCTGCGCGCGTTGAAATTCGTCATTCCCGGCGCCCTGCCCGGCGGTGTCCACGCCTCACTCCATGCCGGCATGCACTGGCAGAAATCCGCCATTTACATCCTGCTCGACCTGGACATCGACGAGCGGTAGTACCGCGGTGCCCCTGGATGCCCCGGCGAAGCCGGGGCATGGCGAACTATCCTGACGTTTCAGTAATTTACGTCATCATCGGCCTTGAGCCGATGATCCAGGGCCACAGGGCCAGCGCTTGCTGCATGGTCCCCGGTATGCCGGCCCGGGCTTCACTCCGGCCGTTGCGGGCTCAGGGCCGATTCCGGCATCTGCATGGGCTGGTCGATGTCGAGGCCGGTGCGGTCATAGGCCCGGTGGAAATCGGCCATGTGCCGGGTCATCCACTCCCGCACCGTGGCCTTGTCCCGCTTCTCGATCGCATCGAGGATCATGGCATGGGCGTGGATCACCCGGTCATAGGTCTTGAGCCGCGGCAGGATGATCTGCCCCGCCGGCATGAACAACAGGCTGATCGGTTCGCGCATCATCACGATCACCTTGTTGCGCGTGGCCAGCGCCAACAGGTCGTGGAACTCCGTGTCCAGCCGCACGAAGGCTTCCGTATTGTCCACGCTCTCGCGCATGGCCCTCAGGTTCTCGCGCAGCCGTGCCAGCTCGTCATCGGTGATGTGGTCCACCGCCATCTCGGCCGCGGCCGGCTCGGTCAGCATCGACGCTTCCCACAGCTCGCGGAAGCTCACCTTGTGCATGGAAAGCGCGCGCGACGCGCGGCTTGCCAGGTCCTGGAAATGCGGCAGCGTCACCTCCAGGGCGGTGCGGCCGAAGCGGGTCACCAGTCCGCTCTGCTCCAGAAGGCGGATGCCCTCGCGCACGGTCGAGCGGTGCACCCCGAACTGCTTGGCGAGCTCGATCTCGGACGGCAGCTTGTCGCCCGTCTTCAGCCGGCCCATCAGGATGTTGCGTTCGATGGCCTCCGCCACCACCCGATAGGCCGGGTGCACGGTAAGCTTATCGAACAGTGGTTCCGCCATTCACCCTCTCCCTTGCCGCTGCTAGCACTTACGCAAAACCGCGGCCGATGCCAACTGGCTCGTCATGACACCTCACCCGGCAGCGCCGGCATTACGGCCGAGGGCGCAATCTCCAGGATCTCCAGCAGCACCTCGGCCCGCTCGCGCAAATGCAGGATATGGCCGGCCAGGAACGGATCCGCCCCCTGCTCGAGCCGCGCCGCAAGATCCCGGATCTGTCCGACCAGCGCCCGCTGCTCCTCAAGGGAAAGCATCGTCGTCACAGTCATTTGCTCAACTCACCCGTGCGAAAGCCTTCCGCCCGCTCGTCCGTCCAGCGCCGGCTCTTGTATTCGTAGCTCGGCAGCTCCGAGCGATGAACCACGGCAATCTGCATGGCAATATTGGTGGTCTGCTTCAACTCCGCCGCAAGCCCCTGCAGGAAGGCGGCCCGTTCCGCCTCGGTTGCGAAGCTCACGCCGCCCTTGAAGGCCAGCCTCAGCTCCACCTGGGTGCGGCCATGATCGTCCGTGAACACGCGGCCCGCATATTCCCAGACCTTGTCGCTGCGGAACACCACGTTGTCGACCGCGCTCGGCCACATATTGTTGCCGCGGATCTTCATCATGTCGTCGATCCGCCCGATGGTGCCCGCCTCGATGCCGATCCAGTTGCGGCCGCTCGGCCCCGCCCCCGGCGGGATATAGCGGCCCTTGTCCCCGGTGCGGAAGCGGATCACCGGCGAGCCGACGATGTCCAGATTGGTCAGCACGATCTCGCCCTCTTCGCCGGGCGCCACCAGCGCCATGGTCTCCGGGTTCACGATCTCCACCAGCTGGTGCCATTCGAACACCAGCATCACCCCGCGCGCGTTCCCCTGAATCGCGCCATTCTCGCAAGTGCCCGCAATGAAGCCGGCGCCTTGCGTGCTGCCATAGCCCTCGTGCAGCTTGGCGCCCCAGAACGCCTCGATGCGCTGGGCCCATTCCACCGGATAGGGCTCGGCGGCGATGAACAGGGTGCGCAGCATGGGGAATTCGGCCTTGGGGTCTATGCCCTTGCGCCGGAACGCCTCGGTCAGGGTGTGGAGATAGCTGGTCGAGGCATAGACGAAATGGAATTCGCGGAACCGCCGCATCAGGTCGATTTTGGCTTCCGTCGAGGTCACCCCGCCGACCGGATAAGACGTCGCACCGGCCACGCGGAAGCCTTCCGTCGGCCCCCAGCCGCCGGTGGTGAGCCCGCCAGCTGGGACGCAGTTGAGCGCCGAGTCCCCGCGCCGCAGCCCGGCCATGTACCAGGGCAGGTAATGCAGGTGACCCTGCAGGGCGACGTCATGATTGGTGCGGCCGTAAATCTCCTGCCCCTGGCCGGAGGTGCCGCCGGTGAGGTTCATCAGCACCACATCTTCCCGCGGCACCCCCACACGTTGACCAAACGGGGGGCAGATCTCCTGGTCCGCCAGGCAGTCTCTCTTGCCCATGGTCGGCACCCGCGCCCGGAACTCCGCCAGGCTGCGGATCTCGTCCGGTTTCACGCCGGCCTCATCGAAGCGCGTGCGGTAAAAGCCATTCTGGGCGTAGACTCGCGCCAGCTGCCGCTTGAGCTTGGCGAATTGCAGCGCCTCAAGCTCCGCACGGCTCAAGGCGCTCAGCGCCGCAATCAGGTGCGAGGCGCCCGCCGCCTCAGCGCTTCGACTTTCCCTCTGTAGCGCCTGTGAAACCATTGGCGTCCGCTCCCCGTCTGATGGCCGACCGGCTTACTCGCCCTTCAGATCGGGCTTGCGCTTTTCCTTGAAGGCGGCAAGGCCCTCATAGGCATCATGCGACGTGGTGGCGTAGTGATGCACATATTGCAGCTCCAGCTCCAGGGCCGCGTCTCGGGCGCCGAGCCCGCCGGTATTGATCAGATATTTCGCGCCTTTCAGCCCCAGCGGGCTCTTGCGCTTGAGATCGGCGAGCACGCCATCCACCGCCGCCTCGAGCTCGGCCAGCGGAACGGAGAGGCTCACGAGCCCCATGCGCTCGGCCTCCTCGCCGCCGATCGCACGGCCGGTCAGCACCAGCAGCTTGGCCTTGAGCGGCCCGATGGTGCGCGGCAGCCGCTGCGACCCCCCGGCCCCCGGCAGCTGCGCGAAATTCAGGTGCCCGTCGGCAATCTGCGCCTCATGCGCCGCCAGCACGATGTCGCAGGCCAGCATCAGCTCCAGTCCGCCGGCCACGCAATGGCCGTGCACCACCGCGATGTAAATCTTCTCCGACCGCTCGATCTCCTCCAGCAAATGGTTGAGATCCCGCAGGAATTTCATGAATTTCGGCCGGTCGCGATAGAGCGCCATATAGCCTTCGAGATCACCGCCCGCGGAAAAGGCGCGCCCCGCGCCGCGCAGCACCACAACGGATATGCTGCTGTCTTCCTCCAGGCGCCGCACCAGCGCCAGCAGGGCTGCCACCGTGAGCCGGTCAAGGGGATTGAGCTGCTCCGGGCGGTTCAGGGTTATAGTCGCAACACCATCCCGAACGGCACACTGTACCCGCTCCTCTTCAGCGCTCGCAGCCTGATTCACCGCCTCCATCCGCTTGCCGCCTCACTACTCTCAATTCGCAATTCGAAAGGCCGCGGGGTATCCAACGCGCAGCAGCCTTCGATGCCGCTCTTCCTGAAAGGCCCTCGCCATTCCGCTTCTTGCAAGCGATTATGCGGCTTGTCCGACATGCGGTCAATCGCATCAGGACGAGATCTCGATCTTGTTTAGGGCTTGACCTCTTGTCGGACAAGCGGTGAATAGTATACCTGAGAACCTCCACCCGACCCCGGATGGCCCCCATGTTCACCCTCAGGGACAAATACGCGATCGCCGGCCTGGGCGAGACCGCCTATACCAAGAACTCCGGAACCACGGTGCTGAATCTCGCCGTGGAGGCCTGCCAGAAGGCCGCCGATGACGCGGGCGTGCCTGTCGAAGAGATCGACGGCATCATCAGCTACAATTTCGGCGACTCGGTTCCGGCCATTGCGGTGGCGACGGCGCTCGGCATCCCCAATGCCGGGTATGCCGTGGACTTTGCCGGCGGCGGCAATGCCGCCAATCTCATCACCCTCACCGCCGCCGCGGCCATCGAGGCAGGGCTTGCCAAATCGGTCCTGTGCTTCAGGGCCATGAACGGCCGTTCCGGCTTCCGTCTGGGCGGCGGCCGCGAGTTCCAGGCCCGCGGCATCACCCAATACACCGCCCCCTTCGGCTGGATCACCTATCCCCAGGCCATGGCCATGTGGTGCCGCCGGCACATGATCGAATACGGCACCACCGCGGAGCAGCTCGGCAGCGTCGCGATCACCTTCCGGGAGAATGCCTCCCTCAACGAACGGGCCATGCAGCGCGAGCCCATCACCATGGACGACTACATGGCCTCGCGCTTCATCGTCGAGCCGTTCCGCATGCTGGACATCTGCCTGGAAACCGACGGCGCCTGCGCCGTGCTAGTCACCAAGGCCGAGCATGCCCGCGACCTCAGGCACACACCGGTCTATATCATGGGCGGCGCCTATGGCGGCGGCCCCAACCAGGGCGAAGACCTGTTCGATGCCATCCGCTGGCCCGACCACTCCCAGAACTATGCGGCCTATATCGCCGACGACCTCTGGCGCAGCGCCGGCATTGGCCCGCAAGATGTCGACCTGGCCGAGATCTATGACTGCTTCACCTATAGCGTGATCATGCAGTTGGAAGGCTTGGGCTTCTGCAAGCCGGGCGAAGGCGGCCCATTCGTCGCCAGCGGCGCCATCAAGCGCGATGGCAGCCTGCCGCTCAACACCCATGGCGGCCTCCTCTCGGAAGCCTATATCCACGGCCTCAACCACGTGCTGGAGGCGGTGCGCCAGCTGCGCGGCGAGGCTGGCCCGCGCCAGATCCCCGGCGCCGAAATCGCCCTGACCACGGCAGGCGCGATGACCTGCGGCAGCGCCATGGTGCTGAGGGCTTGAAGGACAACGACATGAACGACGCCTCCAAGCCGATCCCCGTCGCCGACAGCGACTCCGCACCGTTCTGGGAGGGCTGCCGGGAGCACCGGCTGCTGATCCAGCGCTGCGCGAGCTGCAAGACCCCACGCTTCCCGCCCATGCGCGCCTGCCCAAAATGCCATTCAACCCTGTCGGAATGGTTCGAGGCCTCGGGCCGCGGCACCGTCTATAGCTGGATCGTGGTGCAGCACCCGGTCCCACGCGAGGTTTATGGCCAGGACGTGCCCTACGTGGTCGCTCTCATCGATCTCGAAGAAGGGGTGCGCATGGTCAGCAACATCATCGGTCTTGATCCCCGCGCCATCGGTGCGAATATGCCGGTCGAGGTGACGTTCGAGCCGGGCGAGGGGGACGTCGTGTTGCCGAAGTTCAAGCCGCGCGAGGCGCCATAGCCATGCCATCCTTCGACCTGACCGGCAGAACGGCCTTCATCACCGGCGGGGGTGGCGGGCTTGGCACCATGGCCTGCCGCACCCTGGCCGATGCAGGGGCCGCCGTGGCGGTGGTGGCCCGCTCGCTCGACAAATGCGAGGCGGTGGCCCAATCCATCCGCGAGCGTGGCGGCAAGGCCCAGGCGATCCAGGCCGACGTCCTGGACACAGCCCAGATCACCGCCGCCATGGACAAAGCCGAGCAGGAGCTTGGCCCCATTGACATCCTTATCAACAATGCCGGCATCACCTCGCCCAAGCGCCTGCTCGACCTTGCGGAGGAAGAGTGGGACCGGATCATCGACGTCAGCCTGAAGGGCGCGTTCCTGTGCACCAAGGCCGTCGCCCCGCGCATGATCGGGCGTGGTCGCGGCCGTATTATCAATATGGGCTCGATCCTCTCCGCCCGCGCGCTCGCCCGCCGTTCGGCTTACGCCGCGGCCAAGGCTGGCCTCGTGAATTTCACCCGCGCCTGCGCCATAGAGCTCGGCCCCCATGGCATCACCGTGAACGCGCTGGGCCCGACGGTCATCGTCACCGACCTCAACCGCGACCTGGTGGCCAAGCATCCGCAATATTACCAGGTCATCATCGATCGCACGCCCCTGGGCCGGCTCGGCCAGATCAGCGATCTCGAAGGCCCGCTTCTGTTCCTGGCTTCCGACGCCGCCGGTTTCGTCAGTGGCCAGGCCCTCTATGTGGATGGCGGCTATTCCGCCAGCTAACATTATGACCCTGACTGCTCCTTCCCCCGCAGTGCTCGACCGCGCGGCGCTGGCCACATATCTTGCACCGCGCCTCGCGGGCGACTGGCGTGATCTTGAGATCACCCCGTTCACCGGCGGCCAATCCAACCCCACTTTCCTGCTGCGCGCCGGCGCCGAGCAATACGTACTGCGCAAGCGCCCGCCCGGGCCTCTTCTGCCTTCGGCCCACGCCATCGATCGCGAATACCGGGTCATGCAGGCGCTCGCCAACACGGCGGTGCCCGTCCCGCGCCTTCACGTATTCTGCGAGGATGAAGCCATCCTCGGCACCACCTTCTTCGTCATGGATTACGTGCCGGGGCGGGTGATCAAGCAGCCGGACCTGCCCGGCGTTTCCCGCCAACAGCGCGCCGCCACCTATGAGGCGATGGCTGCCTGCCTCGCCGCCTTGCACACGGTCGACCTCAACGCCGCCGGCCTTGCCGATTACGGTCGGCCCCAGGGCTACTATGCGCGCCAGGTGAAGCGCTGGACGGAGCAGTATCGGGCGAGCGAAACGCGCACCATTCCCGAAATGGAAGAGCTGATCGCCTGGCTGCCCACCAACCTGCCACAGGAAGGCCCCGCCTCGCTCGTTCATGGCGATTTCCGCCTGGAAAACCTCATCCTTCACCCGAGCGAATCGACGATTCTGGCGGTGCTCGACTGGGAATTGTCGACCCTCGGCGACCCCCTGGGCGATCTCGCCTATAGCTGCCTGCCTTGGCACCTGCCGCCGCACGCCTTCGGTGGCCTCAAGAGTCGCGATCTCGAGAACACCGGCATCCCGCAGGAAGCCGACTACCTCCAGGCCTACTGTCGGCGCACCGGCCGCAGTCATATCGACCAGTGGCATTTCTATGTGGCCTTTGCCCTGTTCCGGTTGGCGGCCATTCTGCAGGGCGTGTTCAAGCGCGCGCTCGACGGCAATGCCGCCTCGCCGGAGGCGCGCCAACGTGGCGCCCTCGCATCTGTTTGCGCTGGAGCGGGATGGGCGGCCATAATGGACAGCAGATAACATCGCTGACGGGAGTTCCATGACGACACCGGCCATGCTGCTGTCCAGGCGCGATCTCGACTTCCTGCTCTATGAAATGCTCGACGCGGAAAGCCTCACCGCCCGCGCGCGCTTTGCCGAGCACGGCCGCGAGACCTTCGATGGCGCTCTCGACCTTTCCGCCCAGCTCGCCGCCGATCTGTTCCGGCCGCATAACAAGCTGTCGGATCAGAACGAGCCGCGCTTCGTCAATGGCCGGGTGGAGATGATCCCCGAGGTCAAGACGGCACTCGCCGCCTATGCGGAGGCGGGGCTGCTCGCGGCCACCCAAGACGCAACCCTCGGCGGCATGCAGCTGCCGATGACCATCGCCCAGGCCTGCTATGCCTATTTCGATGCGGCGAATGTCAGCACCGCGTCCTATGGCATGCTCACCATCGCCAATGCCAACCTGCTTGCACGCTACGGGTCGGAGCAGCAGAAGCGTCTCTATCTGCCGGGCCTGCTCAGCGGACGTTTTCTCGGCACCATGTGCCTTTCGGAGACCCAGGCCGGCTCGTCGCTCGCCGATATCCGCACCACCGCCGACCCGCAGCCGGACGGCACCTACCAGATTACCGGCTCCAAGATGTGGATCTCGGCCGGCGAGCACGAGCTGAGCGACAACATCATTCACCTGGTTTTGGCACGTCTGCGCGATGCGCCGCCCGGCGCCAAGGGCATCTCCCTGTTTCTGGTGCCCAAGCGCCATATAGCCGAGGATGGCACGGTCGGCGCGAGCAACAACGTGGTGCTGGCCGGCCTCAACCACAAAATGGGCTTTCGCGGCATCACCAATTGCGTGCTGAATTTCGGCGAGAGCGGCGCCACCATCGCAACCATGGTCGGCGAGCCCAACAAGGGCCTCGCCTATATGTTCCACATGATGAACGAGGCACGCATCGCCATCGGCCGCTGCGCCACCATGCTCGGCTATACCGGCTATCTCCACGCGCTCGACTATGCCCGCACCCGCCTGCAAGGCCGCCCCCCTGCCGCCAAGGATCCGACCCAGCCGCCGGTGCCCATCATCGCGCATGCGGATGTGCGGCGTATGCTGCTGGCCCAGAAAGCCTATGTGGAAGGCGCGCTCGCCCTGATCCTCACCTGCGCCCGCCTGGTGGACGAGCAGGCCACCGCCGCAACCGAGCAGGAGCGCGCCGACACCAATCTGCTGCTCGACGTGCTCACGCCTATCGCCAAGGCCTGGCCGTCGAAATACTGTCTCGCCGCCAATGACCTGGCCATCCAGGTGCATGGCGGTTACGGCTATACCCGCGAGTTCGACGTGGAGCAGTTCTACCGCGACAACCGGCTGAACCCGATCCACGAAGGCACCAATGGCATCCAGGCCCTCGACCTGCTTGGCCGCAAGGTGATGATGGACGACGGCGCCGCCTTCCGCCTGATTATCGATCGTATGGGCGAGACGACGCGGCAGGCGGAGGCAAGCGCCAGCCCGGACGTTCGCGCCTGGGGCGCGGATCTCTCCCGTGCTCTGGATGCGTTGACGGAGACGACGGCCGCCTTGCGCGACGAGCCCGATGTCGAGCGGCGGCTGGCCAACGCCTCGGTCTATCTCGACGTGTTCGGCCACACCGTGATCGCCTGGATGTGGCTGACCCAGGCGATCGCCGCCGCCCACCGGCTGAGCAGCGATGGCGTCTCGGGCGCCGACCGCGATTTCTATTCCGGTAAGCTGCAGGCCTGCCGCTATTTCTTCCAATGGGAACTGCCGCAGGTGCAACCCGGCCACGCGCTGCTGCGCCGCCGTGACCCCGCCTGCCTCGACATGCGCGACAGCTGGTTCTGAAGACTCCTCCTTTCAAAGCCGTCATGCGCCGGCTTGACCGGCGCATCCAGGGCCGCACGGCACACGCCTTCCCCTGCCGTCCTGGATTGCCGCGTCAAGCGCGGTAATGACGAGAGTGGCTAAAACAACCCGTCATGCGCCGGCTTGACCGGCGCATCCAGGGCCACGCGGCACACGCTTTTCCCCGGGCGTTCCGGATCGCTGTCAAGCGCGGCAATGACGGCGCTGAAGAAGGTCAGTTTCGACTTGCGGCCAATAGGGAATGAGCTAAGATTGACCTGTTGTCGGACAGACCGTCAACAAGATGAGGTTCACCCATCGCGCCGAGTTGGGGAGACACCACGCGCGAGGCGCCGAAAGAGCGCCTAACCCGGGAGGGAATGAATGGATTGGTTTTCAGTGTCGCGCCGCGGTGTTCTCGCGGCTGCGTTCTCCGCTGTCCTCGCCTTCTCTGCCTCGCAGACGCAGGCCCAGGAGAAGCCGATCAAGATCGGCCTCACCACGGACTTGACCGGCATCGCCGCCGCCTATGCGCGCGACCAGGTGGACTCCGTGCAGCTGGCCATTGACGAGATCAACGCCGCCGGCGGCATCAAGGGCCGCCAGCTCGAGCTGCTCGTGCGCGATTCAGCACTCAAGCCGGAGCTGGGCTCGAGCCTTACCCGCGACCTCATCGTGCGCGAGAAGGTCGATTACCTGATCGGCCCCGACGCGAGCTCCGTGGGCGTCGCGGTCACCAATGTGGCCAAGCAGTACAAGAAGGTCGTCGTCATGACGATCCCGAACACCCCGCGGCTGGTGGGCGAGCTGTTCCACCCCTATTTCTTCACCATCGTGCCGAGCGGCACCATGCTGGCCCGTGCCATGGCCGAGGGCATTGGCAAGGACAACCAGAAGATCGCCTTCATCGGCGGCGATTACGAAGCCTCCCACCAGGCCATCAAATATTTCGGCGACTGGCTGGCCAAGGTCAATCCGAACGCCAAGATCATCAACCAGCAATGGCCCAAGCTCGGCGAGCCGGATTTCACGCCCTATATCACCCAGCTCATGTCGGCCCAGCCGGACATCGTGTTCTCCTACCTCTGGGGCGCCGACCTGATCGCCTTCATCAAGCAGGCCAAGCCCTACGGCTTCTTCGAGAAGACCAAGTTCGCCACCCTCTTGTTCCTGGATGATCTGGTCGCGCTCGGCGACGACATGCCCGACGGCATCATCGGCCAGATGTATGCGCCGCCCTTCGGCACCAAGAGCGAGAAGATGGATGCCTTCATCAAGAAGTACCAGGACAAGTACAACAAATACCCGTCGGACTGGGCGGTGATGGGTTATGACGGCATGATGATCCTGGCCGAAGGCATCAAGAACGCCAGCGACTGGGACTCGGACTCGGTCTCCGAAGCCATCCTCAAGCTCAAATATGACGGGCTGCAGGGGCCGATCGTCTTCCGCGACGTGGACCACCAGGGCAATGTGCCTTCCTTCCTCGGCACCACCGGCAAGGTGGAAGGCCTGCCGTTCAAAGGCCTCGTGGACATCAAGCGTATCGAGGCTGAAACGGTCATGCCCACGCCGGAGGAGATCCTGGCGCAACGGAAGGGCAACTGACCCGACCGGCGCGCCTGAACAGGGCGCGCCGCGACCTGGCTATTCGTTTGCGTAATTTGACCGGCTCCGCATGTTGACCGACGTCCTCATCCAGCTCCTCAGTGGCGTAAGCCGCGGGATGATCCTGTTCGTGGTCGCGTCCGGCCTGACGCTGATCTTCGGTGTGCTGAGGATCGCCAACTTCGCCCATGGCTCCTTCTACATGATGGCCGCTTTCACGGCTTACGCGGTCACCATGGCCCTGGGCGGCTCGAATTTCAGCTTCGTCGCCTCGCTCATTATCGCGCCCCTGGTGGTCGCCGCCTTCGGGCTTGCTTTCGAATTCTTCCTGCTGCGCCGCATCGCCAAGCGCGAGCACCTCTACCAGCTGATCATGACCTTCGCGGCCACCCTCATCATCTCCGACGGCATCAAGATGATCTGGGGCGGTGCCTATCGCTCGATCGGCTATCCGCCCATGCTCAGCGGCAGCCTGGATATTCTCGGCCGCCCCTTCCCGGCCTACTACCTCCTCGTCATCATCTTGGGCCTGGCCATCGCCGCAGGCCTCAGCTGGATGATCGAGCGCACCCGCTTCGGCCGCACCATCAGCGCCGCCGTGGTCGATCCGGAAATGGTCGGCGCGCTCGGCGTGAATGTGCCGCGGCTCTACACGCTCGTCTTCGGCCTCGGCGCCTGGCTCGCCGGCGTCGGCGGGGCCTTGGCCGCGCCCATCGGCTCGGTCTCCCTCGGCATCGACAATTCCATCATCATCGAATCCTTCGCCGTGGTCATCATTGGCGGCAGCGGCAGCATCCCCGGCGCGCTCGCCGCCGCCCTCATCATCGGTATCGTGCAGTCGCTCGGCATCATGGTGGCGCCGCGCCTGGCCATCGCCTTCATCTTCATCGCCCTCTGCGCCGTGCTGCTCCTGCGCCCGCAAGGCCTGCTGGGGAGGCGCGTATGACGGCATCCGGCGCAAACCGCCCCTGGTCGCTCATCGCCGCCATCGCCGTGCTCGTGGTGCTGGTGCTCCTGCCCAAGCTGGTCAGCGAGGGCGACCTCTTCCTCATGGTCGACGTGCTCATCGCCGTCCTCTTCGCCATGAGCTACAACCTGGTGCTGGGCCAGACCGGCCTTCTGTCCTTCGGCCACGCCGCGTTTTTCGGTGTCGGCGCCTATACGGTCGCGCTGCTGCAGATGCATCTCGACCTGCCGGTGCCGGTCGGCATGGTCGCCGCCCCATTCGTGGCCGGCCTCCTGGCCCTCGCCATCGGCTTCTTCACCGTGCGGGTGTCCGGCATGTATTTCGCCATGCTGACCCTTGCCTTCTCGCAGCTGGTCTTCGCCATCGTCGCCGGCTGGTATTCCTTCACCGGCGGCGACAATGGCGCGCCGGTCATGCCGCCGGAGTTCCTGTTCGACACCATCAACTTCTATTATCTCGCGCTCGCCGTGGTCACCGCCGGCATCATCCTCATCCGGCTCATCGTCTCGTCCCCCTTCGGCACCGCCCTCGCCGCCATCCGCGAGAACCCGCAGCGGGCGAGCTTCGTCGGCCTCAACATCCGACTCTACCAGCTCGCCGCCTTCACCATTTCCGGTGCCCTCACCGGGGTGGCCGGCGCCCTGCGCGCCTCGTTCCATCAGATGGCATTTCCGTCCCTGCTGTTCTGGCCGCAGTCCGCGGAACCGGTGTTGATGACCCTGGCCGGCGGGATGCACACCTTCTTCGGGCCGGCAGTGGGTGCCGCCATTTTCACCCTGCTCAATTTCTTCGTGGCGAGCTACACGGATTATCCGCTGTTCGTCTTCGGGATCGTGGTGCTGCTGCTGGTGCTATTCCTGCCCGAAGGGGTGCTCGGCACGGCATTGGGCAAGCATCGCCGCGGCTGGCGCCGCCAAGCCGCTCCGAAGCCGCCGGCCGAACCAACGCCCGCCGCCAAAGCGCCCACACCCGCACCGGAGGCGGCTCGCCCCCTGCCGACGGGGCAGCGGCCATGAGCGAAGCAGTGCTCGACATCCGTGGCGTCACCAAGACCTTCGGCGGCTTCAAGGCTCTGTCGGATATGAGCCTCACCCTCTACAAGGGCGAGATCCTCGCGCTCATCGGCCCCAATGGCGCCGGCAAGAGCACCCTGCTCAACGTGGCCTCCGGCGCGCTCAGCCCGAATGCGGGCGATGTCGTCTATAACGGCGCCAGCATTGCGGGCCTCCCGCCGCACCGGCTGGTGCATCTCGGCATTGCCCGCTCGTTCCAGATCACCAGCATCTTCCCCCGGCTCACCGCCGCCGAGAATGTGCGCGTGGCCCTCATGGCCCGCCGCGGCCTGTGTGCCCGCTTTCTGCAGCCCGCCCGCAACATGCTGCGGGACGAGGTCCAGCATCTGCTGGAGCAGGTGCGCATGAGCGATCGCGGCGATCGCCTGGCCGGCGAGCTGGCGGCCGGCGACCGCAAGCGCCTGGAATTCGCCGTCGCCCTGGCCGGCAACCCCTCCGTGGTGCTGCTGGACGAGCCCACCGCCGGCATGAGCGCCGCCGAACGGGCGCTGGTGGTCGACGTCATCCGTGAGCTGAACGCGCGCTCGGGCGTGAGCCTGCTGTTCACCGAGCATGATATCGACATGGTCTTCGCCCTCGCCCAGCGCATCGCCGTCATGCACCAGGGCAGCAAGATCGCCGAAGGCAGTCCCGCCGAAGTGCGCGCCAATCCGCGCGTGCAGGAGGTCTACCTCGGAGAGCACGGCCATGCTTGAGTGCCGCAGCCTCGCCACCTTCTATGATGCCGCGCAGATCCTGTTCGACGTCTCGCTCAGCCTCGGACAAGGCCGCGCCGCCTGCCTGCTCGGCCGCAACGGCGTGGGCAAGACCACCTGCCTTAAGACGATCATGGGCCTAACCCCGCCCGTGGCCGGAAGCGTGACCTTCCGCGGTCGCGACATCACCGGCCGCCCCGCTTATTGGGTGGCGCAGCAGGGCATCGGCTATGTGCCGGAAGACAGGCGCATTTTCCCGGATCTCTCGGTCGAGGACAATTTGCTGATCGCCGAGAAGGACAATCCGGACGGCATCAGGTGGACCCTGGCCAAGAGCTATGAGGTGTTCCCACCGCTCTATGAGTTCCGCGAACGGCAGGGCGGCTATTTGAGCGGCGGCCAGCAGCAGATGCTCACCATTGCGCGCACCCTCATGGGCCGACCCAGCCTGCTGCTCATCGACGAGCCGACGGAAGGGCTCTCGCCCATCGTCGTACGCACCCTGGAAGAGGCGATCCTCGGCCTCAAGCAGGAAGGGCTCACCATGCTCCTTGCCGCGCAGGACATGCACTTCGCCCACCACGTTGCCGACGAGGTGCATGTGATGAACCGCGGCACCATCGTCTATAGCGGCACGGTGGAGCAGGCGAAGGCGGAGGCCGACAAGGTGCTCGCCCACCTCGCGGTGTGAGCATGGCGGGCGCGCCCGGCGAAGCGGCTGCGGATGTCGTCGTGGTCGGCGGCGGCGGATCGGGGCTGGCTGCGGCCATCTCCGCCGCGGAATGCGGCCGTTCGGTCATCCTGCTGGAGAAGAACCCGCATCTCGGCGGCAGCACCCGCTGGTCGGTCGGCTCCATCACCGCATCGGGCACGCCCCATCAGCGCCGCCACGGCATCACCGATACGCCCCAAGCCCATTTCGAAGACATGGGCAAGTTCGCCGGGCCGCTTGCCAATCGCGACAACCTCTCGCTCCGCCGCCTGCTCACCGAGAATGTGCCGCAGACCTTCGCCTGGCTCCGCGCCATGGGCGTCGAGTTCTTCGGCCCTATGGAGGAGCCGCCCCATCGCGTCCCGCGCATGCACAATGTGCTGCCCAACTCCCAGGCCTATATCTTCCACCTGTCGCGCCGCGCCCGGAGGCTCGGCATCGACATCAGGCTGAACACCCAAGCCACTCGCATCGTGCTTGAGGGCGGCCGCGCCACGGCCATTGAAGCCGTAACGGAAGCCGGCACCACCCGGTTCGCGGCGCGCAACGGCATCGTGCTGGCCGGCGGCGACTACAGCAACAACAGCAGCATGAAGGCGGAACTCGCCTCGGCAGCGCTCGCTAAGGTGCCGGCCGTCAACCCCACCGCCACGGGCGACTGCCAGCGCATGGTCGAGGCGATCGGCGGCGAGATCCTCAACGGCGACCTGGTGCTGGGGCCTGTGCTCCGCTTCGCCCCGCCCAAGCGGCGGATGCTCCATCAGCAGATCCCGCCCGTGACTGCCTTGACCCGCCTCATGCGCCTCGGTCTCGAAGCAATGCCGCCCGCCCTGGTGCGCCCTTTCGTCATGGGCTTCATGACCACCGTGCTCGCACCGGAGATGAGCCTTTACCGCAACGGCGCCGTGCTGGTCGGCCGCGACGGCCACAAGCTCGCGCTCGACGGGGTAACGCCCGGGCAGGCCGTGGCCGCAACCGTGGACAATACCGCCTTCATCCTATTCGATGATCGGGTCGCTAAGGCCTATACCGCCTGGCCCAATTTCTTATCCACCGCTCCCGGCGTCGCCTATGCCTATCTGCCGGATTACCAGCGCACCCGCCCCGACCTCTGCCACCAGGCGGATGATGTCTCAGGTCTCGCCCACAAGCTCGGCATGCCCGCCGACGCCCTCGCCGCTGCCGTCAACACCACGCCCACCGGGCCCGTCCACGCCCTCGGACCGCTGCATGCCTTCGTGGTGCTGACCGATGGCGGGGTGCGGGTATCTGACCGGCTGGAGGTGCTGACCCGGGCCGGCGAACCGGTCCCCGGCCTGTTCGCCGCCGGCTCCACCGGACAAGGCGGCCTTCTGCTCGAAGGCCATGGCCATCACCTCGGCTGGGCCTTCACCTCCGGCCGCATCGCTGGGCGCAATGCGGCGCAATACAGCCCATGACGGAGATTTGAGACATGAACCGGCTCGCAGGCAAGGTTGCCCTCATCACGGGAGCAGGCTCAGGAATAGGCGCCGCCACTGCGCAGCGTTTCGCCGCCGAGGGTGCACGCGTTCTGCTCACCGATATAGCCGGCGACCGAGTGCGGGCGGTCGTGGAGGAGATCGGCGATCAGGCCCGCTGGCTGGTGGCCGACCACACCCGCGAGGACGATTGCCAAGCCGCGGTGCAGGCGGCCATCGAAGCCTTCGGCGCATTGCACGTGCTGCACAACAATGCCGGCGTGCCGCAGCAAGGCGGGGTCGAGGCCATTTCGCCCGACGAATTCCGCAATGTCATCGGCGCCAACCTGGTCGGCCCCTTTCTCATGACCAAGGCGGCCATCCCGCATCTGCGCGCGGCGGCTGAAGGCGGCGCCAATGCCTCCATCCTGTTCACCGGGTCGATCCAGTCCTTGATGGTGCGGGCGGGCTTCACCGCCTATGCCGCCTCCAAGCACGGCATTGGCGGTCTGGTCGGCGCGATCGCGCTCGAATTCGCCTCCGTGCCGATCCGCGTGAACGCCCTTTGCCCCGGGCCGATCGACACCCCGCTCATGCGCGAGATCGGCCGGCGCTCCGGCGATGAGGAGGCGTTCCTTTCGACCTTCCGCGCCGGCATACCCATGAAGCGGCTGATCGGCCTCGATGACGTCGCCGCCGCAGCCGTGTTCTTGAGCAGCGACGAGGCTAAGATGATCACCGGCGTGATGCTGCCCATCGATGGCGGCCTGACCGCCCGCTGAAGGTTCCGGCAAGCATGCATCCCCTGCCCCAGCTCATCGAGGATCGCGCGCGGCGGCTTGCCGACCGGCCGTTCCTGCGGGTGATCGGCGGGGCCGAGCGCAGTTACGGCGAGATCGAGCACCGCTCGCGCAAGCTGGCCAACGGCCTGAAAGCCCTCGAGATCGGCCATGGCGACCGGGTGCTGGTGATGCTCGGCACGTCGGTGGAATTCGTCGAGGCCTGGTTCGCGATCAACCGCCTCGGCGCCGTGCTGGTGCCGGTCAATACCGGCTTCGTCGGCGACTACCTCGCCAATATCATCAATGATGCGGATGCGCGCGTGATCATCGCCGGTCGGCGGTACCAGCCGGCGCTCGCCGCCGTCCTGCCGGAGCTGCCCGGCTTGCGCGCGCTGGTGGATGTGGATGACGGAGCAGCGCCTGCGACTTTCGACAGCACCGCCATGGAGCGCATCGCCTTCGCCGAACTGATGGCTGGGCCGGAACGCGGCCTCGACGTTGCGGTGGCGCCCCGCGATATCGGCGCGATCATCTACACGTCCGGCACCACGGGCCGCTCCAAGGGCGTGCTCATGCCGCACGGCCAGCTCTATATGAACCCGCGCATCTATATCGACCAGCTCGGGCTCGGCCAAAGCGACGTGCTCTATAGCGCCCTGCCCCTGTTCCATGCCAATGCGCTGCTGCTCGGGGTGTTCGGCGCGCTGCTGCTGGAGAGCCGGGTGGCGCTCAGCCCGCATTTCAGCGCCAGCCGCTGGTTGCAGGATATCCGCGAGACCGGCGCCACCGCCACCAATCTCCTCGGCGTGATGGTGGACTTCATCCTGAAGCAGCCGGAAGGCGATGCCGACCACGACAATCCGCTGCGCATCGCCACCGCCGTGCCCACCGCGCCGGATTTGGGACCCGTCTTCGAAAAGCGCTTCGGCGTGCAACTGATCGAGCTCTATGGCTCGACCGAGCTCAATTGCCCCATCTACCATCCGCGCGGCGAACCCCGCCGGGCGCGGAGCTGCGGCAGGCCCGTGTCTGAGTGGTACGAATGCCGGCTGGTGGACCCCGAAACCGACGAGGAGGTTGCGCCCGGCCAGCCCGGCGAGCTGGTGGTACGCCCGCGCCGCCCTTGGATGATCATGGCGGACTACCACAACCGGCCGGAGGATACGGTCGCGGCCTGGCGCAACCTGTGGTTCCATACCGGCGACGTGATGCGCCAGGACGAGGACGGCTATTTCTATTTCCTCGACCGGGCGAAGGATGCGATCCGCCGCCGCGGCGAGAATATCTCGTCCTTCGAGGTGGAAGAGGTGCTGCGCCGACACGAAGCCGTGCTGGAAGCGGCCGTGGTGGGCATCGCCTCGCCCTTCAATCCCCATGAGCAGGAGGTGAAGGCCCATGTGGCGCTGCGCCCGGGCGCCGTCGCCGCGCCGGAGGACATTGCCCGGCACTGCGCGGCCCGCATGCCCGATTTCGCCCGGCCGCGCTTCATCGAGATCATGGACGCGCTGCCGAAAACACCCACCCAGAAGGTGCGCAAGCAGGAACTGCGCGAGCGCGGGGTGACGCCCGCGACCTGGGTGAGCCCCGATGCGGACGGGAGGAGGCGCGCCGGATGAGTGTGGCTGAGCATACGCGCACGGCGATCGTCACCGGCGCCACCAGCGGCATCGGCCATGCGACGGCCGTAGGCTTGCTGGAGGCCGGCGCCCATGTCATGGCGGTGGGCAGGCGGGTGGACCGCCTCGACGAGTTGGCCGCCCGGTTCGGCGATCGCCTGCAGATCTGCGCGGCCGACCTCTCCCGCGATGGCGAGGCCGCCCGGGTGCTGAACGCGCTGCCCGAAGGCTGGGCGGCCGACACGCTCATTCATGCGGCAGGCCATGATGCGGGCGGCAATGTGCCGTTCCACGCGAGCGATCTGGCCGACCTGCAGGACAAGCTCGCGGTCAATCTCACGGTGGCCGCCGCGCTCATTCACGCCCTGCTGCCGGCCTGGGTCGCCCGCGACCGGGGCGACCTGGTTGTGGTGGGCTCGATCGCCGCGCGCGAGGCAGCAGCGGGCCTTGTTCCCTATGGGCTCACCAAGCATGGTCTGCACGGGCTCATGGCCGGCCTGCGCGTGGATTATGCCGCCACCGGTCTGCGCTTCGTCGAGATCATCCCCGGTGTGGTGCGCAGCGGCTTCGCCACCCGCCGCTGGGGCGGCGACGAGACCCGCGCCGATGCCTTCTACGAACGCTTCACGGCGTGGCTCACCCCTGAAGATGTCGCCGGGGCGATCCTGTGGGCGCTGGCGCAGCCGGACCATGTGAGCAGCGACGAGATCGTGCTGCGGCCGACCCGGAGGTAGCTGGCATGAGTGATGCGCCGAGAACCGCGCTCGTCGTCGGTGCGCTAGGGATCGTCGGCGAGGCCCTCATCCAGCAGCTGGTGAGCCTGGGCGACTGGCGCATCAAAGGCATCTCGCGCACCGCGCCGCAATCAGCTCACGGCTGGACCCATGTGCCGCTCGACCTGACCGACCCCGAGGCCTGCCGCACAGCGGCCACCGATACGCTCGCCGATGTCACCCACGTGTTCTACTGCGCCCGCTACAGCAGCCCGGAACCCCGCGAGGAAGCCCGCATCAACCGCGCCATGCTGGCCAATCTGCTGCAGCCTCTTGTCCAGCGGGCCGACGCCCTCGCCCATATCTGCCTGGTTCATGGCACCAAGTGGTATGGCAGCCATCTCGGCCCCTACCGCACCCCGGCGCGGGAGGATGACCCGCGCCACCTCGGGCCCAATTTCTACTATGACCAGTATGACGACCTGCTCGCGCTGCACGCGCGCCATGGCGGCTGGAGCTGGTCCACCGTTCGGCCCCATATCGTCTGCTCCAGCAGCGCCGGCTATCCCTTTAACCTCATAACCCTGCTCGGCGCCTATGGCAGTCTCTGCGCCAGCCGCGGCCTGCCCCTCGACTTTCCCGGCAGCGAGGCCTGCTTCCGCTCCATATCCCAGGCAACCGATGCCGGCCTGCTCGCCCGCGCCATGGTCTGGGCCGCCACCACCCCGGCCTCAGCCAACCAGTCCTTCAACATCATCAATGGCGACTATTTCCGCTGGAGCGGCCTATGGCCGAAGCTCGCCGACTTCTTCGGTGTGCCCATGGGTATCGTGCGGCCCATGAGCCTGGCCCGCGCCATGGCCGATGCCGGCGCGGACTGGCAGAAGCTCGCAACCCAAAACGGCCTGGCCGATTACCCCCTGGCCAAGCTCGCCAATTGGTCCTTCGGCGATTTCCTGTTCTCCGCCGGCTGGGACGACATGTCCTCCATCGTCAAATCCCGCCGCTTCGGCTTCACTGATGCCGTGGACACGGAAGACAACATCCTGGAAGCTTTGGCCACCCTCCGCGCCCGCAGGATCATCCCCTGAAACGTCCGATTTGACCGCAAGCAGCGGAGTGTAGTCCGCTTGCGCAATGGCTATCTGTCATCCAGATCATTCTGGAGATAGTGCCATGACACTCATTGAACCCTTCGAGACCCAGGCGCCAAGCATGACGCACCCCACCGAGCAGGACCCGCGCTGGCAGGCAGTCGTCGATCGCGACGCCCGCTCCGATGGCCAGTTCGTCTATGCGGTGAAAACCACCGGCGTCTATTGCCGGCCAAGCTGCGCCGCCCGGCTCGCCAAGCCGAAGAACGTCGCCTTCTACGATACAGGCGCTGATGCGGCCGCTGCGGGCTTCCGGCCCTGCCGCCGCTGCCGCCCGGATGAACCATCCCGTGCGGAGATGAACGCCGCGGTCGTGGCCGTAGCCTGCCGTCGCATTGCCGAGGCCGACGAGGCGCCACGGCTGGAGGAATTGGCGAACGCCGCCGGCATGAGCCCGTTCCACTTCCACCGGGTGTTCAAGTCGGTCACCGGCATCACGCCGCGCGCCTATGCCGCCGCCCACCGGGTGAAGCGGGTGCGCGAGGCATTGAGCCGGCCTGAGGAAAGCGTGACCGCCGCAATCTATGATGCGGGCTTCGGCTCCAACAGCCGCTTCTACGAAAAGTCGAACGAGGTGCTCGGCATGACGCCCACCGCCTTCCGCAAGGGAGGCGCCAAGGCGAAGATCATCTTCGCCGTCGGGCAATGCTCCCTCGGCGCCATCCTGGTCGCCCGCAGCGACAAGGGCATTTGCGCCATTCACTTGGGCGATGATCCCGAGGCCCTCCTGCGCGGTTTGCAGGACCAGTTCCCCAATGCCGAGCTGATCGGCGGCGATGCCACCTTCGAGGCGCTGGTGGCCAAGGTGGTCGGCTTCATAGAGCAGCCTCAGATCGGCCTCGACCTGCCCCTGGACATCCGCGGCACGGCCTTCCAGCAGCGGGTATGGGAGGCACTACGCCAGATCCCACCCGGCAAAATGGCGAGCTATGCGGAGATCGCCCGCCGTATCGGGGAGCCCAAAGCTGTGCGCGCTGTGGCGCAGGCTTGCGCCGCCAACACCATTGCGGTGGCCATCCCCTGCCATCGTGTGGTGCGCACCGACGGTGCCCTGTCCGGCTATCGCTGGGGTGTGGACCGCAAGCGCGACCTGCTCGCCCGCGAGGTGAAGCTGTGACCGCCCGGGCCAAGTTGGTGCAAAACCCTGTCGGCCACGCGGCCGAGAGGGTCGCTCGGCAAGACTGGACGAAGCTCGCCGACGAGCTCGACGGCTTCGGCTGCGCTGTCATCGAGCAGCTGCTCGCGCCCGAGGAATGTTCCGCCATCGCGGGACTTTACGATGACGAGCAGCATTTCCGCAGCCACATCGTCATGGCGCGGCACGGCTTCGGCCGCGGTGAGTACCGATACTTCCGTTACCCCCTGCCCGAGCTGATCGCCGCACTGCGCAGCGCCCTTTACCCGCCGCTCGCGGCGATCGCCAATCGCTGGAACGAGCGTATGGGCATTGCCACGCGCTATCCAGCGCGGCACGAAGACCTTTTGGCCGCCTGCCACGCTGCCGGGCAGTTGCGGCCCACACCGCTGCTGCTGCGCTATAAACCCGGCGACTACAACTGCCTGCATCAGGATCTGTACGGCGAGTTGGCCTTCCCTCTCCAGGTCGCCATCCTGCTCTCGCAGCCGGGCCGCGATTTCACAGGAGGCGAATTCGTGCTGACGGAACAGCGGCCCCGCATGCAAAGCCGCGCCGAAGTGGTGCCCCTGAACATGGGCGACGCGGTGATCTTCGCGGTCCATCACCGTCCCGTGCGTGGCACCAAGGGCGATTACCGGGTGAACCTCCGCCACGGCGTCAGCCGTCTGCGCTCCGGCCAGCGGCATACGCTTGGCATCATCTTCCACGATGGACGATAGACCTGGCGAGCCAGCTGATAAGGGATTGTGAAAGCATATAGAGTCAAAATCCATCCTCAATCTAGTCGAGCCCGCGTATTTTCGTTCATGCCGCTGGCATGTCTTGAATATTGAGACAATATCATGGTTAACATCGTTTTTGGCGAGGATCTTGAAAGCTATGGCGAAGGCCGAACGCTGGGGCAGCAATTTTATGACGCCGCCGAGGCCTTTAAGGATTCGTTCGAGACCTCTCATCGACTTGAAGGCATCTTGTCACCGGACTCGCAAAATGACAAAGATGGTCCCCATAAGGATTTTGAATTCAACCCGTTCAGCAGGCACCCGGCGGACGCAGCTCCGCACCAAGAGCATATGTCGAATGCGGCCTTGCAGCATGACCCCGTGCCCGACCCATTAGACCACGGCAACTTGGGCCACCACGCCGAGATGCCGTGGATAGACAATTAGAGCATTTTAGAGCGAAGTGGATACCGGTTCGCGTGAAGAAGATGCGACCGAGCAACAACTTAGATCATTCGCCCCCGCCCAGGAGATGCGTCCACACATCAAGCGCCGCCGATCGGCGTCGTGATCTTGCCGGTGCCACCGCATTCGGGGCAAGGCCGGCCGTTAATCGTGCCGTGCCCGGAGCAATGACGGCAGATATTCTCGCCTGATCCGGGGGTGCCCGCCGGCACCGCATCCACATTCTCGCTCTGAACCGCCACGCCCCTGGCGCCACCGTCCGCATTCCGCTCCAATGCCTGGCGGGCGCGCTCGATCTCCGCCTCATCCACCTCGACAGGCCGGCTGCTGTCGTCAGGCAGGCCCGGACCGCTCTGGCCTATGGTCTCGTCGCGCGGCCGGTCGTTGGGGCCAGTCGTTATTTTCGCTTTCTTTTCCATCGGCATTCCTCACGTCTTTCCGAGGGAACGCCGCCGGCGCTATTTGGGTCCAGCTTCGTGCAGCTGTGGTCAGGCACCCTCAATAGTGCCGAGCACCGCCAGGCAATCGCCGGCCTTCACCAGCCCGGGGAAATGGCGCGCCACGAGCATACCGTCGAGCTTGGCGTGGTATTCAGCCGGCGCGCGTCCCGTGCGCCCGATGGGATAGACCCGCGCCAGCACGTCCCCCCTGCGCACTGGTGCACCCAAGTCCACGCAAGGCTCGATCAGCCCATCGCCTTCCGCAAAGTGGAAGCAGTCATCCGACGGCATGTCGATGAAGCATGTCCGCGCCTTCTCCACCGCGCCGGACAGGATGCCCGCATGCCGCAGCACGTTGCGCACCCCCCGCTTGGCGATATGTACCGTTTCGGCGCGAGACGTGCCGCCGCCGCCCAGTTCCGTGGTGACGAACACCTTGCCCAGCGCCTCGGCGGTCGTGTCATACATGCCTACGGCGTCGATCTCGAGCATGCGCACGGAATAAGGCGCGGAGAACGCCTCCACTGCCGCGAAGCACCGCGCCTGCTGCGCCTTGTCGGGCAGGATGTGCGCCGCCGCGAACGGCAGGAAATCGAGCGTTTTGCCGCCGGAGTGGAAATCCAGCACCACATCGGCGAGCGGCAGCAGATAGCGGCTGAAATAGTCCGCGATCTTCTGCGTCGCCGTCCCGTCCGGCCGCCCGGGGAACGAGCGGTTGAGATTGCCCCGGTCGATGGGCGACGTGCGCGTGCCCGCGCTGAAGGCCGGATAGTTCATGGCCGGCACGATGATCACCCGGCCGCTCACCTCCTCCGGCTTGAGGCTGCGAGCCAGATCGAACAGGGCGATCGGCCCCTCGTACTCGTCGCCGTGATTGGCCCCGGTCAAAAGTGCCGTGGGCCCTTTGCCATTGCGCACCACCGTGATCGGAATCATCACCGAGCCCCAAGCCGAGTCATCCCGGCTATAGGGCAGGCGCAGGAAGCCATGCTGCACGCCATTCCGGTCGAAATCGACCGTCGGGCGGATCGGGGAAGGCGGCAAAGTGTCAATCATATTCATGTGCGTGGGCCCATTATGCCTTCACGAACAGCTGACGGGGAACATTGGCCAGGCACTCCACACCGTTTTCCGTGATCACGATGCTCTCGGTGATCTCCAGGCCCATGGTCTCCAGCCACAGCCCGGTCATGAAATGGAACGTCATGCCCGGTTGCAGCACCGTCCGGTCGCCCGGCCGCAGGCTCATGGTGTGCTCGCCCCAGTCCGGCGGATAGCTGAGCCCGATGGAATAGCCCGTGCGGTTGTCCTTCACGATGCCGTACTTCTTCAGCACCGCAAAAAAGGCATTGGCGATGTCCTCGCAGGTATTGCCCGGCCGGGCGGCCGCAAGCCCGGCCTCCATGCCCTCCAGCACCGCCTTTTCCGCATCGAGAAACGCCTGGTTCGGCTTGCCCAGGAACACCGTGCGCGACAAGGGGCAGTGATAGCGCTTGTAGCAGCCCGCGATCTCGAAAAACGTCCCCTCGCCCGATTTCATCGGCGCATCGTCCCAGGTGAGATGGGGCGCCGAGGCATCCTCGCCGGAAGGCAGCAGCGGCACGATCGCCGGATAGTCGCCGCCGAAATCCTGGACGCCGCGAATGCCCGCATCATAGATCTCGGCCACCAGGTCGCATTTGCGCATGCCCGGCTCGACCGTCTCGACGATGCGCGCATGCATCGCCTCGACGATGCGCGCCGCCTTGCGCATATAGTCCAGCTCCTGCGGGCTCTTCACCGCCCGCTGCCAGTTCACCAGCACATTGGCGTCCACGAACTGGGCATTGGGCAGGTGCCGCTGCAGGGAGGCATGCGCCGCAGCCGAGTACCAGTAATTGTCCATCTCGACGCCGATTGTGCCTCGCGCCCAGCCGCGCTCATCGATGATCGAGGCGAGAAAGTCCATCGGGTGACGTTCCGTGGACTGCACATAATGGTCCGGGTACCACAGGATATTGTCATGGGCGAGGTAGGCGGTGCGCTTGGCGCCGTTCGAATCCTGCTTCCGGCCATACCAGATCGGCTCGCCCTCCGGCGGCACCAGCACGCATTGATGCACATAGAACGACCAGCCGTCATAGCCGGTGAGCCAGGCCATGTTGGCGGGATCGGAGACGATCAAGAGATCGATGCCGCGCTCCGCCATGGCCTTGCGCGTCTTGGCCAGCCGCTCGGCATATTCTTCCCGCGTGAAATTGAGCTTTACTTGGGTCATGTCCATTCTCGGCTGTGAATCAGGTATCGAACGGCACGCCGGCGCCCGCAGCCTTCGCCCGGGCATTGGCGAGTGTGGCGATGGCGGTATCCTGCACGCCCGTGCCGGTGAGGTCGCAGACGGTGAGGGCCTCGGCCGACGGCCGCCCCGGCGTCTTCCCGGCAATGATGGCGCCGAGCTCCGCAAACACGGCGTCGGCGGCAACCGCCCCCGCTGCGATGGCATGATGCAGCTCGCCCAGCCGCCGCACTTGCGCGAGGCTGTCGGCCACGTAGAGATCGGCCTGCTTCAGCACATCGGGCGCCAGCTCGTTCTTGTGCTCGGAATCCGAGCCCATGGCGGTGACATGCTGGCCCGGCTCCAGGTTACCTGCACCCAGCAGCGGCTCGGTTGCCGGCGTGGTGGTGACGATCACATCCGCGCCCGCCACCGCGTCCTTAACCGATGCTGCGGCCTCGACGGTGATCCCGAGCTTCTCGGCCATCTCGCGCGCTGCAGCGGCGGCCCGTTCGCCATTGCGGGCCCAGATGCGCGCCTTGCGGATCGGCCGCACCAGCGTCAGCGCTTCGAGCTGCAGCCGCGCTTGGGCACCGGCGCCGAGCACGGCCGCCACCGCCGCATCAGGCCGCGCGAGGTGCTTGGCCGCAACCGCGCCCGCCGCGGCCGTGCGCACGTCCGTGAGATAGCCGTTGTCCAGCAGCAGCGCTTCCACCAAGCCGGTACGGGCGCTGAACAGCACCATCAGCCCGTTGAGGCTGGGCAAGCCCAACTTGGGATTGTCGAAGAAGCCCGGACTGATCTTGATGGCAAACCCGTCCAGCCCGGGCACATAGGCGGTCTTCACGTCCACCTCGCCCCGATGCTCCGGAATGTCCAGCCGCAGGATCGGCGGCATCGCCACCGCCTTGGTGGCCAGCGCCAGGAAGGCCTGCTCCACGCAGTCCACCGCCGCCTGATCGAGCGGCACGATGCGCCGCAGTTCCGCCTCGGTCAGCACGGTCATGCGCGGCATTATGCGAATTTCCCCTTGTTTGCATCACCGGCCGTCCAAGCGCCGGAGACGATCCGCTGATGCAGGTCCATGTCGATGTTCCGTCCCGAGAGCAGCACGACCGTGGGCCCGCCTAGCTGCATTTTCCCGGCCAGCAGCGCACCGATGCCGACCGCGCCGGAGCCTTCCACCACCTCCCGCTCCTGCCGATAGGCATGGGTGATGCCGGCCGCGATCTCGTCTTCATTCAACAGCACGATCTCGTCGAGCAGTTCCCGCAGCATCGGAAAGGTGTAGCGGTTGTCGAGACCGATGCCGCCGCCCAGCGAGTCCGCCAGCGTCTCCTCTTCCTCCACCAGCACCGGCTTGCCGGCGGTAAGGCTTGCATGCATGGCAGCACCGCGTGCCATAGAGACGCCAATGACCCGCACCCCCGGCTTGAGCGCCTTCACCGCACGGCCGATGCCTGCCGCGAGTCCGCCGCCCGACACCGGCACCAGAACCGCCTCCATGTCGGGCGCTTCCTCCACCATCTCCAGCCCGAGAGTCCCCTGCCCGGCGATAACAGTCGGATCATCGAAGGGCGGCACCATGGTCATCCCCTCCTCCGCCACCAGCCGATCGACCTCCACCTGGGCCTCGTCCTGCGAACGGCCGACGATGCGGATTTCCGCGCCCAGCGCGCGGATGCCCTCCACCTTGTTGGCCGGCACCAGGCTCGACATGCACACCACGCAGCGCACCCCTTCGGCCTTGGCTGCATGGGCAAGCCCGCGCCCGTGATTGCCGGTGGAAACGCCCACCACCCCGCGCGCCCTCGCCGCCGGGGCAAGCGACATCAGCGCATTGGTCGCCCCGCGCAGCTTGAAGCTGCCGGTGATCTGGCGCTGCTCCATCTTGAGCAGCACGGGAACGCCAGTCCGCGCCGCAAGGCTCGGTGACGGCATCATGGCCGTGCGCAATACCTGGCCGGCGATGCGTTCGCGCGCCGCCTCGATATCCGCCAATGTGACAAGCCCTGAACTCATCCAGCCATCCTCACGCGGCGGCCCGCGCCGGCAGGCCCATCAGCCTGCCCCATTCCGGCCGCGCCGCTTCAACCCCGCAGAGACGCAGGCACTGCCAGGCCGTGGCGAGATTGCTGGTCACCACCGGCCGCCCGATCGCCCGCTCGATTTCCGGCACGACCGCCGCCGAGCGCAGGGCCGTGCAGGAGATGAACAGGGCCTCCGCATCGGGCACCATGGCGGCAACCGCCGCCTCGATCAGCGAGGCGGGCTTGATCCGCGCCATCTCCCGGTCATCCTCGAAGCCGAGGCAGGTGAACCGGGCGATATCCAGCCCATGCCCGGCGAAATAGGCCGCCATGGGCGTGCTGGTCTCGACCGTGTAGGGCGTCAGGATGCTGATCCGCCGCGTGCCCAGCGCCCGCAGACCCGCCACCGCCGCCAAAGGCGGTGTGACCACCGGTGTGCCCGGCTTGGCCGCCTGAATGGCCGCCTCCACCTGCCCATCGCCGATCACCACCGAGGCCGATGTGCAGGAATAGCAGATGACATCCAAGCTCTCGTCCGGCAGCAACAGGGCCGCCCCGTCCTTGAGCCGCGGCTGCATCAGCCGCAGATTGTCCGGCGTGGTCGGGTTCTCATAAGCGATGCGGGCTGTATAGACAGCCAGATCCTCGCGCGCCACCATCCGCCGGAAATCCTGCTCCGTCGTATGGTCCGTCGCCAGCACGATCAGCCCGATGCGGCGGGCCACCGCCCGCGGATCAAGCTGCGGCACCAGCGTGGCGCGTTCAATGCGAATTGCGGTCATCAAATATCTCCTTCAGCCGAGCCGTCCGAACCGGCGCTCCAGCATGCGCAGCAGGAACACCGAGATAAGGCTGATCACCAGGAAGAAGGCGCCGACCAGGGTCATGGGCTCGAGATAGCGGTAGTTGAAATTGGCCACGCTGCGCGCTTGGTTCATCAGCTCCAGCACGGTGACCGCCGAAAGCAGCGGCGTTTCCTTGAACATGGCCACCAGGTAATTGGCTAGTGCCGGGATCATCGGCGGTATGGCCTGCGGTAGGATCACATGGATCCAGCTCTGGATGGGGCTTAGATTGCAGGCCTTTGCTGCCTCCCACTGGCCGCGGGCCACGTTCTCTATACCGGCCCGGTAAACCTCCGCCGTGTAGGTCCCGTAATGCAGCCCGAGGCCGATCACCCCTGCCACCAGCGGCGCCAGCGTGATGCCCAGATCCGGCAGGATGTAGAACAGGAAGTAGAGCTGCACCAGGAGCGGGGTGCCGCGGATGAACTCCACGATGAACGAGGTGGTGCGCGCCACCAGCGGGTTTGGCGAGCGGCGCACGATCGCGAACAGCAAGCCCACCACCGCCGCCACCGCCGCGCCCAACAGGGTGGCGAGGATGGTGATCTTCACCCCCTCGAACAGGGTGGGCAAGATCTCGCGGACGAAGCTCCAGTCCCAATCCATGGCCGCCTCAGCTCCGCACGCCGTCGAGGCCGCGGGTCAGACGCCGTTCGAGCCCGCGCACCCCGAACGAGATGATCGAGGCGAAGGCGAAATAGATGACCAGGATGGTCATGAACGGCATCATGGTATTGCCGGTCTGCGCCCGCACCACCTGCGCCTGGAAAGTGAGATCGGCCAGCGAGATCAAGGAGACGATCGCCGTCGCCTTCAGCAGCTCGATGGCGTTGTTGCCGAAGGTGGGCAGCATGATCACGAAAGCCTGGGGCAGGATCACATGGCGCAGAGCCTGCCAGCGGGTGAGGTTGAGGGCGGTGCAGGCCTCGTACTGCTCGCGGCCGATGGACTGGACGGCGCCGCGCACCACCTCCGCCCCATAGGCGCCCACATTGAACCCCAGGGCCAGGACGCCAGCCTGCAGAGGCGTCAGCGACACCCCGAACAGCGGCAGCACGAAATAGATCCAGAACAGCTGCACGAAGATCGAGGTGCCGCGGAAGAACTCGATATAGACACTGGCGAGCCAGCGGATAATGCGCCAGCGCGATAGCCGGCCGAGGCCGGCGATGAACGCAACCACGAGCGCCAGCATGCAACCGAGCACGGTCAGCTCGACCGTCACCAGCGCCCCCTCCAGAATGAGGGGGAGATACTCGAACCAGCGGTTCATCGCCGTGCGCTAGCTCAGGCTCAGTTAGAGGCCGTGCACAGCTTCTCGCGCGTGGTCTGCATGGCAGCCTCAGCCGAGAAGCCATAAGGCTCGATGATCTTGGCGAACTCGCCCGACTTCTTCAGTTCCGCGAGCTCCCTATCGAAGGCATCGCGCAGCTCCGCGTCTTCCTTGCGGAAGGCGGCGCCATCGCAATAGATCGGCGTGCCTTTGACCGGCGCGACGATCTCCAGGTTCGGGTCATTGGCCTTCTTCAGGAGGTCGTTGATTGACAGCACGGGGAGCGAATAGGCATCGATACGGCCATCCTGCAGCATCTTGATGCCGCTCTGCCCGTCCGGCACCACGATCACCCGGTCACGCGGCACGCCAGCCTGCAGCGACAGCCGCTCCTCGTTGCCGCCACCCGGCGCACCGATCTTGGCCGTCGGGTGCTTGGCCACATCCTCGTAGCTCTGCAAGTTGAGCGGATTGCCCTTCTTCACCGCCATGGCTTCCGCATCGCACAGGATCGGCTCGGAATAGGCGACCGCCCGGCAGCGCTCTGGTTTCATGAACAAGCCGGCGGTGACTGCGTCGAAGCGCTTCGCCTGCAGGCCGGGGATCATCGCACCATATTCGGAAATGGAAGCGACCACGTCCGGAACCCCAAGCTTCTTGAAGATGACGCGGGCCACATCCGGTGCCG
Organism: Rhodoligotrophos defluvii; assembly: GCF_005281615.1. Taxonomy (NCBI): domain Bacteria; kingdom Pseudomonadati; phylum Pseudomonadota; class Alphaproteobacteria; order Hyphomicrobiales; family Rhodoligotrophaceae; genus Rhodoligotrophos; species Rhodoligotrophos defluvii. The sequence goes on from NZ_SZZM01000002.1 coordinate 722,435, forward strand.
CGCCGGAGACTGAACCATCGGGCTTCACTTCGGTGAAGGGCGGCTCGTTGGCGATGGCGATGCGCGCAAAGCCCTGCTCGCGGAGGCGCTCCAAGGCCTCCTGGGCCCCGGCTTGCGGCCCCCCGAGGACACTGCCGGCAAGGACGGCGCAGGCGGCAACCGCTCCGGCAAACAACGTGGCCCGTGCTCTTGTTCTTTTGGTCATGATGATCTCCCTCGATGGTGCTAGGGCGGGTTTACTTGTTCTTGCGCGCTCAGACCCGCTGGCCGGCGGCAATGATCTTCTTCAGAAATGTCTGCGTGCGTTCCTGCTGGGGCCGGGTGAAGATGCTGTCGGGCGGCCCCTCCTCGATGATTGCGCCCTGGTCGAAGAACAGCACCCGGTCGGCAAAGTCGTGGGCGAAGCTCATCTCGTGCGTGACCAGCAGCATGGTCATGTCGGTCTCGGCCGCAAGCTTGCGCATGACATTCAACACCTCTTCCACCAGCTCGGGGTCGAGCGCCGAGGTCACTTCGTCGAACAGCATGATCTTCGGCTTGAGCGCCAGCGCCCGCGCAATGGCCACCCGCTGCTTCTGCCCGCCGGAAAGCTGCGACGGCATGGCATCGGCCTTGTCGGCCATGCCCACCATATCCAGCAGGCGCATGGCCTCGCGCTCCGCATCCGCCCGCTTCACACCTTGCGTGAGCATCGGCGCGAGCGTGATGTTGTCGCGCACACTCTTGTGCGGAAACAGATTGAACAGCTGGAACACCATGCCGAGCTTGGTGCGCATCTTGTGCAGATGCCGCTCGTCTGCCGGCACCAGCGCGCCATCCCGCTCCATATGGAACAGGTAGTCGCCGTCCACTTTGATGAAGCCGGCATCGATCGTCTCCAGCGTCATCAGGATGCGCAGGATGGTGGTCTTGCCCGAGCCGGAAGGGCCGATCAGCGCGATCTTTTCCCCGGGATCGACGCTAAAGGACAGGTCCCTCAGACAGACGAAACTGCCGAAGCTCTTCCGAATTTTCTGAACTTCGATGATCGGAGCCAAAACGCTCTCTCCCTTGGAGCGGTCCGAATGGCGCAACGATGGGAGAGGACAAAAATCAAGTCAATTGGAAAATTAACTCATAGCAATCTGGATCAGATGACCAGCAGCGCCGGCTCGGGGTCGCTCCTCAGGAGATGGGCCAGCCGTTCCAGCCCAGGACGTAGCTGATCCTCGCTGGTGGATCCGATGGAGACGCGGATTGCAGGCTTATGAACCGCAGGGGGGATGAAGAAGGAACGGCCCGGTGCGACCGCCACCCCGTGCAGCCGGGCATGGGCGACGAACTGGCTCTCGTCATGGCCATTGAGCGGCACCCACAGATGCAGGGCATTCGGATGCGATCGATAGTCGACGTCAATGAACGCCTTCGCGGCCATGGCGTGCCTGCGATGCAGCGCTCTCCGCTGCCACAGCATCAGCTCCATGGCCGTTCCGTTTTCGATCCAGCGGGTGGCCAGCTCCGCCAGCAGCGGTGTTGCCATCCAGTTCGTGACCAGGTGCCGATTGGCGGCTGCCGGAACCAGCCTGTCGGGCACCACGAGATAGCCGATCCGTAGGCCCGGCAGCACGCACTTGGTGAAACTGGTGATATAGAGAGTATGGTCCGGCGCCAAGGCGGCCAGCGGCGGCGGCTTGTGCTCCACCAGTGGCCCCAGCACGTCATTCTCGATAATGGCGATCCGGTGGCGCTGGGCCACCGCGACCAAGGCCCGGCGGCGCGTTTCACCCATCAGGGAGGCCATGGGATTGATCACGCTCGGCTGCACGAATACGGCGCGGATATCGCCTTCCTCGCAAGCCCGCTCCAGAGCGTCGGGCAGGATGCCTTCATCGTCCGTAGCGATGCCGCAAAGCTTGATGCCGAGATAAGAGGCCAGCGGCACCAGGGTGTGGTGGCCGATCTCCTCGGTGGCCACTGTGGAGCCGGGCGGCGCCGCCGTCATCAGCGCGATCGTCATGGCAGATGTCGCGCCGTTGGTAAGGCACACCGTGCCCGGCGCCACGTCCCGCAGGCCGCAGGCCTTGAGCCATTCCACCGCCACCGCGCGGTGCCGCGGGAACACCACGTTCGGCCGGAACGATAGCACCACGCTGGCCGGAACCGTGTCCGCCAGCTCCCGAAGGCCGGCCTTCATCCGCTCCAGGTGGATGGCCTCGCCGGCCGGTTTGAGGATCGACAGGTCGATTATCTCGCCAAGCCGTTCAGGAAGGTAAGGCGGCTCCGGCTCGCGGCGCGGCGGCCGCACGAAAGTGCCCCGCCCGATTTCACCGGACAGCAGCCCCCGGCGGATCAGTTCCTCATAGGCGCGCGATACCGTCTGGGTCGACAGGCGCAGATCCTCTGCCAGGTGGCGCTGGGTCGGCAGCTGCGCCCCGGCTTCCAGCTTGCCCTCCACAATGGCCCGTGCGATCTGATCGGCCAGAGAGAGATAAGCCGGCCTGCGAAGGGCGGTGGGGTCGGGACGCCATATTGTCATGGATCATTGAATGCCCAAACTCAGTGCAATTGACAACGGGAAAAGCCGAACTGTATCGTCGCCCGCAACGCGGCACCCGGACGGTTCTCGATGACATCGGTCAAGCTCGATGCGATCGATCTGCGCATCCTGAGCGAAATCCAGAAAGATGGGCGCATCACCAAGCTCGCCTTGGCCGAGCGGGTGGGCCTTTCGCCCACCCCCTGCTGGATCAGGCTCAAGCGGCTGGAAGATGCGAGTCTCATCAGCGGCTATCACGCCCGGGTAGCGTTGAAGCTGGTTGCGCCGGTGGCGCTCGTGTTCATGGAGGTCACCCTCGGGGCCCACCGCCAGCTGGACTTCGACCGTTTCGAGCGGACCATCAAGGAGGTGCCCGAGGTCATATCCTGTTGGGCGGTGGGCGGCGGCGTGGATTATCTGGTCAAGGTCGTGGCCCGTGATATCGACGCCTATCAGCGCCTCGTGGACGACCTCCTTGCCCGCGACATCGGCATCGACCGCTATTTCACCTATATCGTGACTAAGACGGTGAAGGACGACCCGGTGCTGCCTTTGGAGAAGCTGGTTAACGAATAGAGAATCTCTCTCCGGCCGACCGCCCGGACGAAAAGATTGTCTAGCGCCCCCCGGTGCAAATGGTCTCGCTTTCGGGCCTCAGCACCTATCTTCGAGACTGAACGGCTTCGCAGCTCGAGGAGAACCTCCATGACTGCCCATTACGGACGGCATATCAGCCACCCGGACCTGGCCCGGCTCAAAGATTTGCGCCTGCTGCGCGAGCTTGCCTATGTCGACGGCAGGTGGACGGCTGGCCGCGATGCCGACGTCATCGAGGTTGAAGACCCCGCCACCGGTCAGGGCATCGCTTGGGTGGCAAAGCTCGATGCGGAAGCGACCGGCCAGGCAGTCGATGCGGCCCAGCGTGCTTTTGCCGCCTGGGCAGCCCTGCTGCCGCAGGAGCGCGCCGCCTACCTCAAGCGCTGGCACGAGCTGATGCTCGCCGCCAAGGAAGACCTCGCCCTGATCATGACCCTCGAGCAGGGCAAACCGATTGCGGAATCCCGCGGTGAGATCGACTATGCCGCATCCTTCATCGAGTGGTATGCGGAAGAGGCCAAGCGCCTCAACGTCGAATCGGTCACCAGCCATCTGCCGGGCGCCGAGATGATCGTGCAGCGCGCGCCCCTTGGCGTGGTCGGCGTGGCCACCCCGTGGAACTTCCCGTCCGCCATGCTCACCCGCAAGGCCGCCGCCGCCCTGGCCGCCGGCTGCACCGTGGTGGCCCACCCCTCCTCACAGACCCCGCTGTCTGCCCTGGCTTTGGCCGAACTGGCGGATCGTGCCGGATTGCCGGCCGGCGTAGTCAACGTGCTCACCGGTGATGCCCGGGCCATCGTCGGCCGGCTATGTGAGGACGCGCGGGTGCGCGCCATGAGCTTCACCGGCTCGACCGAGATCGGCCGCATGATCGCCGCCCAATGCGCGCCCACCATGAAGCGCCTGGTCATGGAGCTGGGCGGACACGCCCCGCTCATCATCTTCGCCGATGCCGATCTCGACCGCGCCGTCGACATCGCCATCGGCGCCAAATTCGCCACCTCCGGCCAGGACTGCCTGGCTGCCAACCGCATCTATGTGGAACGCCCGATCTACGCCGCATTCTGCAAGGCCTTCGCCGCCCGCGTTGAAGCGCTGCGGGTCGGGCCAGGCCTTGCGGAGGGCACCGACATCGGCCCGCTCATGCATAAACGCGCCGTAGAGAAGGTCGACGCGCAGGTGCAAGATGCCCTCGCCCATGGCGCGCGCTGCCTCACGGGCGGCAGCCGCCACCCGTCCGGCGCCCTGTTCTATGCGCCCACCCTGCTGGTGGATGTGCCGGACAATGCGCTGATCATGCAGGAGGAGACCTTCGGGCCCGTTGCCGCCGTCACCGCCTTCGACACCGAGGCCGAGGTGATCGCCCGCGCCAACGACACGGAATACGGCCTCGTCGCCTATGTGGTCACCCGCGACGGTGCCCGCATGCTGCGGCTGGGCCGCGCTCTCGAATACGGCATGGTCGCCGTCAACCGGGTGAAGATCACCGGCGCGCCCATCCCGTTCGGCGGCATGAAGCAGTCCGGCCTCGGCCGCGAAGGCTCGCGCCATGGCCTCGAGGCCTTCACCGAGCTCAAATATCTCTGCCTCGACGCCGCCTGAAATCAGCCACGATTTTTTCCGAAGGAGCCGCCGTATGCTCGACCGCAGCAACGATCTGACCGCCTGGGACCGCGATCACTTCTTCCACCCGTCCACGAGTATGTCCCAGCATGCGCGAGGCGAGACGCCCAACCGCATCATGACCGGTGGCGAGGGCGTCTATGTGGTCGACCGCGACGGCCGCAGGAGTCTCGATGCCTTTGGCGGGCTCTATTGCGTGAACGTGGGCTATGGCCGCCGCGAGATCGCCGAGGCGATCGCCGATCAGGCCTTCAAGCTGCCCTATTACCACGCCTATGCGGGCCACGGCAGCGAGCCCTCGATCAAGCTCGCCAAGATGATCATCGACCGGGCGCCCGCCGGCATGAGCCGCGTGTTCTTCGGTCTCTCCGGGTCGGACGCCAACGAGACCAACATCAAGCTGATCTGGTACTACAACAACGTGCTGGGCCGGCCGGAAAAGAAGAAGATCATCTCGCGCTGGCGCGGCTATCACGGTTCCGGCGTCATGACCGGCAGCCTCACGGGACTTGCCAATTTCCACAACGCCTTCGACCTGCCGCGCGCGCCCATCCTCCACACGGAAGCCCCCTATTACTTCCGCCGGCCCGACCCGGCCATGAGCGAAGAGGCCTTCTCGCAATACTGCGCCGACAAGCTGGAAGAGCTGATCCAGGCGGAAGGCCCGGACACCATCGCCGCCTTCATCGGCGAGCCGGTGCTGGGCACCGGTGGCATCGTGCCCCCACCCCAGGGTTATTGGGACAAGATCCAGGCGGTGCTCAACAAATACGACATCCTGCTGATCGCCGACGAGGTGGTCACCGGTTTCGGGCGGCTCGGCACCATGTTCGGCTCCGATCATTACGGCATGAAGCCCGACCTCATCACCATCGCCAAGGGCCTCACCTCGGCCTATGCGCCCCTGTCGGGGGTCATCGTATCCGAGCGGTTCTGGCGCGTGCTGGAGCAGGGCTCCGACAAGCTCGGCCCCATCGGCCACGGCTGGACCTATTCCTCGCACCCGCTCTGCGCCGCGGCCGGCGTGGCCAATCTGGAGCTGATCGACGCGCTCGGCCTGGTGCGCAATGCCGCCGAGACCGGCGCCTATTTCAAGCAGACGCTAACAGAAGCGCTTGGCAGCAACCATATTGTTGGAGAGGTCCGCGGCGAAGGACTGCTCGCCGCGGTCGAGTTCGTGGCCGACAAGGAGGATCGGGTGTTCTTCGATGCCGACTTGAAGGTCGGTCCGCGCATCGCCGCCGCCCTGCTTGAGCGTGGGGTCATCGGCCGCGCCATGCCCCAGGGCGATATTCTTGGTTTCGCCCCACCCCTTTGCATTACCCGCGACGAAGTCGACACCGTGGTCGCCGCCACACGCGGCGCGGTCGAGGCTGTCGCCGCAACACTTTAAGCATTGGAGTAAATCATTATGCGTATCGGTGTTCCCAAGGAGATCAAGGCGAACGAGGCCCGGGTGGGCCTGGTGCCGGCCTCGGTGGCCGAGCTCACCCGCCGCGGCCACGAGGTGGTGGTGGAAACCGCTGCGGGCCTGGGCAGCGGCATGACGGATGCGGACTATGAGGCGGCGGGCGCCCGCATCGCCCCATCTGCCGACGAGGTCTGGTCCTCTGCCGAAATGATCGTGAAGGTGAAGGAGCCCCAGGCTGCGGAGCGCCGTAAACTGTCCAAGGGCCAGGTGCTGTTCACCTACCTGCATCTCGCCCCGGACGCGGAACAGACCGCGGATCTCGTCGCCTCCGGTGCCACCTGCATCGCCTACGAGACCGTCACCGGCCCCAATGGCGGCCTTCCCCTGCTTGCCCCCATGTCGGAGGTGGCCGGCCGGCTTGCCCCTCAGGTCGGCGCCCACTGCCTGGAACGGCCCCAAGGCGGCCGCGGCGTGCTGCTCGGCGGTGTGCCCGGCGTGCCCCCGGCCGAGGTCGTCATCCTTGGTGGCGGCATTTCCGGCACTCACGCCGCCACAATCGCCCTCGGCATGGGCGCCGACGTGACGGTGGTCGACCGCTCGCCGGACGCGCTACGCCGCATTTCCGCCCAGTTCGGCGGCCGCGTACGCACCGTGTTCTCGACGCGCAGCGCCATTGAGGATCTTGCCCGCCGGGCGGACCTGCTCATCGGCTGTGTGCTCGTGCCCGGCGCCACTGCACCCAAGCTCATCACCCGCGACATGCTGCCCACCATGAAGCCCGGCTCGGTCATCGTCGACGTGGCCATCGACCAGGGCGGCTGCTGCGAGACCTCGAAGCCGACCACCCATGCCGCGCCGACCTATGTGGTGGACGGGGTCGTGCACTACTGCGTGGCCAACATGCCGGGCGCGGTCGCCCGCACCTCCACGCTCGCCCTCAACAATGTCACCCTGCCCTTCGTGGTTGAACTTGCCGACAAGGGCTGGCGGCGCGCGCTCATGGAGGACCCGCACCTGCGGGCCGGCCTTAACGTCTACAATGGCCGCATAACCTGTGCGCCGGTGGCCGAAGCACAGGGGCTGCCCTGGGCGCCGCCGGAACAGCTGCTCGCCGCCTGATCGGCTGGCCAAGTCAACGATACGTCATCCCCCTTACAGCGAGGCGGTTTTGCGATTCGGAGAGAAGCGAAACCGCCCTATACTTTCGGCCAACCTGCCCTCCCGGCACTTATCCACACACCACGTCTTCGAGGCGTGACGGACCGAGCGTCCCCAATCTGACTCGGGTCGAGTATGCCGCTCCCCGAAACCTGCGAGCGCGCGCGGACGCGGATCTCTCAAGCTTTTCCCAATATATCTGTAATGTGCCGCTTGTTAGAGATCGGCCAACATATGTCAATCATCAGTTTATATAAACAGAGCTACAACACTGTTGCCGGCAAGCAACGACAATATTCGTTATTTCCCCTCGTCAACTCAGAACGTGGAAGAGCATTCTGAATCAGAGCTAAACATCAACCACGGTTATTGGGTCGTAAGATGCGGCGCGATTCGCCTTAAGGCGATCGACAGGGAGAGCTTGCATGCGCACGTATGGTTCACACAACTACAAGTTGCTCAATACTGTGGCGCTCGGTGTTTTTGCGTTATTTAGTGCCGCAGGAGCGGCCGGAGCGGCCACATACACCGTCACCAGCGCCTCGGGCGATCCAACCGTTGAGAATTCGCTGGGCTGGGCCATCGCCCAGGCCAACGCCAATGCCGGCGCCGATGAAATCGTGTTCGATCCGAGCCTGGCGGGGCAAACCATCACTCTGACCCGCGAGTTGCCTATCATTCAGGACGACGTGACGATTGATGGCGGCGGCAATGTCACAATCAGCGGAAACGGCCAATACCGCATCTTTTTCGTTGCGTCGGGTGATGCCACTTTCGCGAACCTCAGCTTGGAGCAAGGCCACGCGCGCGGCGGCAACGGCGGCTTGCAGCGGGGCGGCGGCGGTATGGGCGCAGGCGGCGCCATCTTCGTGAAAGACGGCGCCAGTGCGACCATCGATACGGTCCAGTTCGACTCCAATTCGGCAAGAGGTGGCAATGGTGGCAACTACCAGTCCTCCGTGCCCGAAGGCAATATACATGCCGGGGGTGGCGGTGGAGGTATGGGCGGACACGGTGGGAGTAATAGCAATTATAATGAAGGAGCCTGGGGTGGTGGTGGCTTTGGGGTCGGCGCAAACGGTGGAGGACAGACGAATTTAAACGGTCAAGCCGGAAACTATGCAGGGGGTGCTAGAGGTGCGGCGGGTGTAGGAAGCCCCAGCGGCGCCGGCGGCTTGAATGGCGGCGGTGGTGGCGGTGTAGGAAACAATACCGGGGGCGGAGATCCCGGCACGAACGGCGGCGGGGGTGGTGTCGGTGCATCGGGCGGCAATGGGGGATTCGGCGGCGGCGGGGGTGGTGCAAACCACGGAACCGGCGGAACCGGCGGTTTCGGAGGGGGCGGTGGCGGATCTGGCTCTGGCCGGGGTGGCGATGGTGGTTTCGGCGGGGGTGCCGGCGGAGGAGGAACCCTTGGAACTCCAGGCTTCGGGGGTGGTGCTGCTGCGGTCGGCAGTCCGATTAACAACGGCGGTTCGACGGGCAGCACCTCGACAGGCGGCGGCGGGGCCGGCATGGGCGGCGCTGTCTTCGTGATGGATGGCGGTAGCCTGAAAATTAAGGGCAACGTTGAGGTTCAAAACGGCGCAGCCACGGGCGGTACCGGTGGTGCGGGAGCAAGTGCCGGTCTTGGCCTCGGCAGCGGTTTTTATCTGCACGGCGAGACGGGCCTGGACATCGAAGCGGCAGCCGGCGAGACGGTCACCATAGCTGATGCGATCGAGAGCGATGCATTCAACGATCCGACGGATCCCACCAATGATGACCCGGCCGGTGACGGTGTAGACAACGGCATTACCAAGACCGGCGCCGGCACGCTGGTGCTGAGTGGCCAGAACACTTACATCGGCAAGACGACGGTTTCCGAAGGCACTCTGCAGGCCGGCGCGGCTGACGTCATCACCCGGTCACATCTCGATATCGGCGCCGGCGCGGTCTTCGACTTGAACGACTTTGACCAGACCGTTGCGGGCCTCACGGGGGCAGCCGGCGCGACCATCGAGCTCGGCACCGCCACGCTCACCACCAATCAGGATTTCGACAGCGAATATGCCGGCGCGATACATGGAACGGGCGGGCTGACCAAGGCGGGCACGGGCACGCTCACCCTGTCGGGCGACAGCGATTATACGGGTGATACCCATATCGCCGGCGGCACCGTGTCGGTGTCGAAGGACGAGAACCTTGGCAATGGCGGCACGGTCGTCATTGACGATGCCACTACCCTGGAGGTGACCGGCACCGGCTTTGCCACGAGCCGCGGCGTCACCCTGTCGGGCGGCACCGGCACCATCGACGTGGCCACCGGCACCCTGACCGCCAATGGCACGATCGGCGGCGCCGGCAAGCTGGAGAAGGACGGCACCGGCACCCTGGTTCTCACCGGCACTAATACCTATCAAGGCGGCACCGATATTCAGGCCGGCACCGTCTCCATCTCGAACGGCTCGAGCCTTGGTGCGGCCTCGGGTAAGGTGACCATGGCCGACGGCACCACCTTGGAGGCGACCGCCACCTTCGAGACGCCCCACGACATCGAGCTTGCCGGCACGGTCGGCACCATCGATGTGACCGATGACCATATTCTTACGGCCTCCGGTACGATCGGCGGCACCGGCAAGTTGGAGAAGGACGGCACCGGCACCCTGGTGCTGACCGGCACCAATACCTATCAGGGCGGCACCGATATTCAGGCCGGCACCGTCTCCATCTCGAACGGCTCGAGCCTTGGTGCGGCCACGGGCAAGGTGACCATGGCCGACGGCACCACCTTGGAGGCGACCGCCACCTTCGAGACAGCCCACGAAATCGAGCTTGCCGGCGCGGTCGGCACCATCGATGTGACCGACAGCAACACTTTGACCGCGAGCGGCACGGTCGGCGGCACCGGCAAGCTGGAGAAGGACGGTACCGGCACCCTGGTGCTCACCGGCACCAACACCTATCAGGGCGGCACCGATATTCAGGCCGGCACCGTCTCGGTGTCGAGCAACGACAATCTCGGCGTTGCCAGCGGCGCGGTGAGCATTGCCGATGGCGCCGCCCTGGAGGTGACCGGCGCCGGCTTTGCCACGAGCCGCGACCTGACCCTCGCCGGCGGCACCGGCACGATCGATGTGGCCACCGGCACCCTGACCGCCAATGGCACGGTCGGCGGCGCCGGCAAGCTGGAGAAGGACGGCACCGGCACCCTGGTGCTCACCGGCACCAATACCTATCAGGGCGGCACCGATATTCAGGCCGGCACCGTCTCGGTATCGAGCAACGACAATCTCGGTGCGGCGAGCAGTGCGGTCACCATCGCCGATGGCGCCACTCTGGAGGTGACCAGCGCCGGCTTTGCCACCAGCCGCGACCTGACCCTCGCCGGCGGCACCGGGACGATCGACGTGGCCACCGGCACCCTGACCGCCAATGGCACGATCGGCGGCACCGGCAAGCTGGAGAAGGACGGCACCGGCACCCTGGTTCTCACCGGCACCAACACCTATAACGGCGGCACCGATATCCAGGCCGGCACCGTCTCCATCTCGAACGGCTCAAGCCTTGGTGCGGTCTCGGGCAAGGTGACCATGGCCGACGGCACCACCCTGGAGGCGACCGCCACCTTCGAGACGCCCCATGACATCGAGCTTGCCGGCACGGTCGGCACCATCGATGTGACCGACAGCAACACTTTGACCGCGAGCGGCACGATCGGCGGCACCGGCAAGCTGGAGAAGGACGGTACCGGCACCCTGGTGCTCACCGGCGACAATACTTATGCCGGCGGCACCAACATTCAGGCCGGCACCGTGTCGGTGTCGAGCAACGACAATCTTGGCGCAGTGAGCGGCGCGGTGACCATCGCCGATGGCGCAGGGCTGGAAGCGACCGGCAGCTTCGCGACGGGGCGCGGCGTGACCCTCGCCGGCGGCACCGGCACCATCGCCGTGACCGGCGATAATGTGCTCACCGCCAACGGCGCCATTGGCGGGGCCGGCAAGCTGCACAAGGACGGCACCGGCACCCTGGTGCTGGCCAGCGCCAACACCTATACGGGCGGCACGGACATTGCCGAGGGCACCATCCGGCTGGGGGCCGATCATGCGTTGGGCTCTGGTCCTGTTCATATCGGCGATGACGGCATTCTCGACCTCAATGGCCACACCCTCAATCTGGGCGACCTTTCGGGAGACGGCGGCGAGATCGCCCTGGGCGGCGGCGAGCTGATCACCAATGTCACGGGCGACAAGACCTTCTCCGGCGACATCACCGGGGATGGGGTGTTCAAGAAGACCGGGGCCGGCACCCTGACCCTCGACCATCAGAACAGCCTCACCGGCACGGTGGAGGTGAGCGAGGGCACCCTCGAGGCCGGCATGGCCGACGTGATCGCCGATGCCCATCTCGATGTGGGGGCGCAGGGCACCTTCGACCTCGGCGGCTTCGACCAGACCGTGGCCGCCCTGAGCGGCGCCACGGGCGGCACGGTGGCGCTCGGCGCCAACACGCTCACCGCCGATCAGGACATCGACACCACTTACGNCGTCCGGCGCGCTGACGGTCGCAGACTGCGCTACCGCTTGGGTCGCGGTGACTGCTGCGACCTCCGGCATGACAGCTCCGAAGAGCGCGGCGGCTATGATGAAGTCCTTGAGGGTCATCGCCGTCGGTTTCAGTTGCTTCTGGTGGGGTAGCCCCGTTGCTCTGAACATAGCCTGAATGTGAATCGCGGCTTGCTGGACAAGCGCACAGTCTTGGTTAGCGGTTTTGCAGCGCTCCACAAATCAAAAGCTCCAAGCAAGAGACCTGATTCCCATGTCAGGTCCATGCCTTAGAGTTGGACTGCCGCCCTGCGGCCGGTGCCGCGTCCGACAGCCGCCGAGATCTGGTAGACCATGACGGTCAGGTTTCCTGGCAGGCTGCCGAAGTCGGCGAGCTGCGCGCTGGCGGTATAGATCGCCGGGCTTTGCGGGGCGGTGATGGTGCGCTTCACGGCATCGGCTCCGTCGAGGACGTCGATCTCGTAGGCTTCCCTTTCCTCCGCCAGCGGCACCTCGACCATGTGCCAGCTGTCGCCGCCTGCGCGTGTGCGCCGGATCCACCGGAGTTCCACATCCCCCGAGGCGAGCCTGCGGCCGCGTATGTGCACGGGGCTCAAGGGTCTCAAGCCCATCCCCGAAAAGGCGTGCTGCTGTTCGGTATAGGTGTCGCCGCCGAGGTCGTCTCCGGCCGGGCCGGCGCGGTAGTGGTAGGCAAGGCCGATGTCGCCCGCCTGCATGTTGACCGGCACCACCGCTGCATCGATCACCAGGCAGCGGGTGCCTGGTGCGACGATGTCCGCCATCTCGCCGTCGGTGCCTGCTTGCGCCCGCAAGAGCCGGGTGAGCCGCCATGTCTTGGGCGCGATCAGTTCCGCGGAGGCGAATTGCAGCAGCTCCCATCGCCCAGCGGCACTCTCCACCGCGATGAGATTGGCGCCGGCAAACACGGTCGGATCATCCCGCGATTGCACCTGCCCGTCGTAAAGGCGGATCTCCAGGACATTGCCGTTGTCCCAGCGGCCGGTCGGGCCGGCGCCGAAGGGGGCGACGGTCTCGCCGGCAGCGGCGGGCGCCGCCAGCACACGGTTCAGGCTGTATCCCTGCCCACTGGCCGAACGGTAAAGATTGACGGCGCCCGGCCAGGGATGAGTGAAGGCGGCGGCATAGCCCACATGGTCGGGCTCGCCGTCCCTAAGCCGCGGCAGGTCGAGCAGGGCCAGGGCCGGCGCGGCGCGTGGCGCATTCACAGGCTTGGCCGAGATCGCCCGGCCGTGGCGGGGCGCCGCATAGGCGGCGTGGAACACGTCCTCGTCGAAGGCCTGGGCCTCGCAGGCACGGTTCGTCAGCTCGCTGATGCGGTTGATGCGCAAATCGCGCGCCGGTTCCCCATCATAGGCCACCGTCACGAGATCGCCGGGCTCGAGGGCGAGCAGCGACGGCGGCAGGGCGAAGGTGCCGAGATCGCGCGCCACCCACAGGTCCTGCAGCCATGTCTCGGCGGCGTTCTGCGCCCGTGCCTGGTCGATGACCACGGCCACCTCGGCCTCGGCCACCCGGGCGCTGAAGCCCGCGACCCGCCGCGCCTCGACCGCGGCCGTGCGGTAGTCCGCCTGCCCCTCGATGAAGCGCAGCTTGGCCACCTCCGGCAGCTCCGTCTCCTGGCGCCGCGTCAGGGTCAGCACCTCCCCTTGTCCCTGCTCCACCAGCCTGTGCTGATCGAGCACCGCCACCGGCCTCGTGCCCCGCTTGGAGAACACGCGGACCTTGGCCCCGGCCTCGACCGCATCGAAGCCGAACATTAGGCCCAGCGGCTCCAGCGCCTCGCGCAGGGACATGGTGCTGTCCAGCACATAGCCGTCGACCGTGCCATGCAGCTCTGACGTGTCCAAGTTGTCGAAGCTGTAGTCCTCGCCCAGCGCCTGCACCAGGTCGGCCAGCGACACCGCGGTCGCCCGGCTGGAGATCCAGTGCCCCTGCGGCCAGTTCTCCGCGTCGCCCCAGGCCGAGCGGTCGATGGGAAAGGTCGGGAACGGCCGCGCGTCCCAAGCCCAGACACAGGTCTTGTCCGCATCCACCATGGCGCCGCCATAGGGGCCTGCCGGGTTGTTCCCCGATGCCGGGTCCCAATAGTGGGTCATGGCGTCGAGATAGGCCCGCTGGATCTCGTCGTCGCGGCCGCCGGTCGAGAAGGGCGGAATACCCGATTCCGACGACTTCGCATCGAAGAACAGGTTCGGCCGGTTGGTGCCCTTGTCGATGGCGGGGCAGCCGCATTCGGTGAAGCGCAACGGTTTTGCGCGCGGAACCCAGGCCGTGGGCGAGGCCGCCTCCACGCCGCCCGGCCGATCGTAATGAGGATTGTCCCACCAGCTGCGGATATCCTTGTTGCGGAACACCCAGGGCTTGCCGGCGCCGTCGGTGATGGGCGTGCGCAGCTGCGCGCGGCGCGCCGCCTCGTCGACATAGTACCAGTCGTAATATTCCCCGCCCTCGATGCCCCGTTCGAGGTAATCATGGTCATAGATCGAAAAGATGCCCGCCTCCGGGTCGTAATCGAGGTGATCGCGGCCCTCGCGCCAGTCGGACAGGGGCAGGTAGTTGTCGATGCCGATGAAATCGACATTGGCATCGGCCCAGAGCGGGTCGAGGTGGAAGATGACGTCACCGGAGCCGTCGTCCGGCCGGTGGCTGTGATATTCGGACCAGTCGGCGGCATAGCCGATCGCCACCGCCGGTCCCAGCATCGTCCGCGCATCGGCGGCGATGCCCATCAGCGCCTGAACGAAGGGATATTGCCCCGCCGCGTCCCGCACCTGGCTCAAGCCGACCATTTCCGAGCCGATGAGCAAGGCGTCCACACCCGCGGCGTTGGCCAGGGCGGCATAGTGCAGGATGAAGCGGCGGTAGGACCATTCCGCCGGCCCGGCATAGTCGATCCGGCTGCCATCGACCGAGAAGTCGCCGGGGCCGGCCGTGCCCACGAACACATCCACCTGGGCGGCGGCTTCCGCCGTCAAGTCGGCGATCAGCGGTGTCGTGCCCAGATTGATCCAATAGGGCTTGAGCCCACGACCGCGGGTAATCTGCGGGCCAGCAAAACTGGCCGAGCCGGTGGCCGCGGCACTGGTGGCGGGGAAGGACGTCTTCAACCCGAAGGCGGGGAACAGATCCGCGCGCAGCATGGTGCCGCCGGGGTCCTCCAGATCGACCCACAGCCGGCGGAAGTCGCCGGCCGACTCCATGCCGTGGGCGTGCGCGACGAGCCCGGCGCCGGCGGTCAGCACATTCAGCTGGTCGGTGTCGGGATTGTAGCGGAGGGTGACGGTGTGGGTGCCGAGCCGGGTCATCACCCGCAGCGCCGGGAAATGGGCGGCGGCCTCATCCCGCAGCACATAGGCGGAAACCGTGACCCGCTTGCCGGCCAGCAGATCGGCCGAGCACGCGCCGAAGCCGCCGGCCGCGCCTGAGCTGTCCGTCAGGGTGACCCGCTCCCCGGCAATGCCGTCGGGCATGGTGCCGGCAGCGGCCATCCGGCTCACATTCGATAGGGTCCAGCCGCTCAGGTCGCCCGTCGTCAGAAGCGCGTTGCCCTGCCCCGGCGCCGGGTCGCAGGCGATGCGGCCGCGCCAGGGATAGGCCGGCTGCCCGGTGCCGCCCGTATGCGGGTCCGGCAGGGCATTGTCCGCCGGCACGTCCATCATCAGGAACGGCAGCAGGATCACATAATAGCCGCGTGCCTTGAGCTGTTGGATCGCGGCGATCACGGATGCGTCGTTCGGTGTGCCGCCATAAGCGGGCCTACCCGCGATCAGGGATACGACCTCAGCGTCTTGCCGCTCCAGGCCCGCAACCCGCCAGCGGATCGGCATGGTATCTTTCGTCGCATTATCGACCTTCGGGCGGACGGTGCAGCTGCCACAGCGCAGGTCGTCGCCGAACCAGGCCACCACCAGGTTCACCGATTTGAGGTTCGGCAGCAGCGCCGCGAGATGGTCGAGCGAGACGCTCCAGTCGCTCGTGCCGGCGGTCACGTGCCGGTTCTCCGGGCCGACGAAGATCGCCCCCCAGCTGCCGGTGCTCACCTGCTTCACTGCCTGCGGCTCATAGCCGAACTCGGTCGCGCCGGGGATCAGGTTCACTCCGAGGATCCGCTCCTCCACTCGGCCGGGCAGCGGCTTGAACACCTCGAAATTCAGCTGCGGGATACGGTTGCCGAAGCGCTCCAGCGGCAGGCGCTCGAACACCACATAGGCAATCCCGCGATAGGCCGGCATATTGCCCGCCCCTTCCTTCGCCTCGAGGAGCGCGTCCGGCAGCTGGTCCTCGCTGCCGGCATGGACGCGGTAGCTGATGTTGTTGAGGTCCAGCTCCTTGCCGTCCGCCCAGACGCGGTTCACATGGGCGATTTCGCCCTCGCACAGGGCCACGGCGAAGTTGGCGTAATAGCGGTAGTTGATCGTGGTGATCGTCTGGCCGCCGACCCCGAACACGCCGCCCACGTCGTCCTTGTCCTTGTCGATCTCCTCCTCCAGGCGGGTCGCCCAGATCATCTGGCCGCCGAGGCGGGCGCGGCCATAGGCGCGGGGGATCGGGCTGCCTTCGGTCGCCGAGAGCACGTCGAGCTCCGTCAGCCGCGGCCCGATGCGGGTCGTGCCGCCGCCGCCGAACAGAGCGTTGTCGATGACGCTGCCGGCAATGGCCGCGCCGGCATTCAGCAAGGCTTGGCCGACGGCATTCAGCCCCAAGGACGAGCCCAAGGCGGATGCGGCCGTGGTCAGCAGGATCGACGCCATATGCCCCTCACAATGTGTAGAGATAAGCCCCGGCCAGGCGCTTGCGCCACCAGGGGTTCAAATGCACCTCGCTGACCGTGATGCCTTGGTGGATGTGGATCATTCGGTCAGATGCGGTGAGAATGCCGGCGTGTTTGGCGACGGCGCCCTCGCGCCAACGGAACGCCACCACGGCGGCAGCCCGGCATTCATCCACGGGCACGGATGCGAGGTGCCGTGCCAGGCCGTCGAGCAGCAGTTCGCGGCCGCCGGTCTCGGCCCAGTCCGGCGCATAGGCGGGCAGCGCCACCGGCGGCTGGCCACCGAGATCGCGCCAGACACCGCGGACAAGG